>CAXBHD010000008.1:0-31301 GCA_963975335.1 uncultured Devosia sp.
AGTCCCGGTCTTGCCCCCGTTCATCACCCAGACCGGGCAATTGAAGAAGTCGCTTAGCAGCGGCCCCAGCTCGATCAGCGACCATTCGTGCAGGGGCAAAGAGGCATTGTAGCGGGTACCGCTGACATGGAAGCCGGCAATGCCAAAGCCCATGCCGAAGAAACCGGCTTCGGTGAGCTGCTGCTCCTGTTTCATCCTGGTCAGCTGCAGGCGAACCTGCTCGAGCGCTTCCATCATCGAGCGCTCAAGCAGGGGCACGCTCCCTTCGGCAAGGATATTGCCGGCGAGGTCCATCAGGCAGATGTCGATGACGTCCGTGGTGACAGAAAGCCCGCAGGTATAGGCATGGCCACCGTTCAGCCGCAGCATGGGGCTGGGCTGGCCGCTGCCCAGGCCAGGCTTGGGCGACCCCAGAAGGACAATACCGCGTTCCGCCAGGCCATCGAGAATACGATGTACCGATTGCTGGGTCAGCTCGGACTGCTGGGTCAGCTCGGATCGGGACATGCCGGGATAACGCCAGATCAGGCGGAGCAGGCCGCGCTCATTGGCCGAGACCACACCATCGTCGGCACTGCGCAGGAAGTGGTGGGCAATCAGGGGCTCAGGTGCATAGAGCATGCGCAATCTCCTTCCGGCGGCCGTTACCACCACTGTGTAACAGTTTTTGCATCGCCGACGCTTCGGGGACGAAAAAACCCAGATGGCTCGGGCGCTTTGGTCGCGTTGCTGCGCCGGCCGGCTTCACGCGGCTGTCACAACGTAAGTGTAACAATCCGCTTGTCGATTTTCGATGCCGCTCTTGGCCCTCTCCAACAGGCGATGACACCCGATGAAAACCTCCCTTTTTGCGGCTATTGCCGCGCTTTCCGGCTGGGCTGGTGCAGCCCAGGCCGCAGATATCGAATTCTGGTACGGCAATACCGGCGTGATTGAAGAGGCCATTCAGGCCCAGTGCGCTGCCTTCAACGCCGAGCAGACCGAGCACAGCGTGACCTGTGTCGGCTCGGGCAGCTACGAAGTGGGTATGCAGAAGGCCATCGCGGCATTCCGCACCGGCAATGCGCCGGCGCTGATCCAGTTCTTCGATGCCGGCACGCTCGACCTGATGCTGTCGGACGCCGTGGTGCCCGTCCAGGAAATCCTGCCCGATGTCGACTGGTCCAACTATATTGCCGGCGCCCGTTCCTATTATGAAACCTCCGATGGCCGGCTGTTCGCCCAGCCCTACAATGCCTCGACGCTGCTGTTTTATGCCAATATGACCCAGCTCAAGGAAGTCGGCGTTACCGAAATGCCGACCACCTGGGAAAAGGTCATCGCCACAGCCGAAAAGCTCAAGGCGGCCGGCCATGCCTGCCCCTTCGTGACCGATGTTGAGCCCTGGCGCCTCGTCGAGCAGTTCTCGGCCCGTCACGGGCTGCCGATTGCCTCCAAGGGCAATGGCTTCGGCGGCCTCGATGCCGAATATGTCCTCAACACCACCTTCCTCGCCACGCATCTGCAGAACCTGGTCGACTGGCGGGCCGAGGGGCTGGTCAAGCTGGGCAGCGACACCGCAGCCGGCGGCCAGACGCCAGCCTTCAACACCGGCGAATGCGCCATGGTGGAAAACTCCTCGGGCTCCTATACCGCTGCCGCGCAGGCCTTTGGTGATCAGCTTGAGCTCGGCCTGGGCCTGACCCCGATGTATGAGGGCTATGAGCGCCACAATACCTTTGTGGGCGGCGCTTCCATCTATGTGATGCAGGGCCACGACGACGCCGAACTGGCCGCTGCTGCCGCCTTCCTCGACTTTGTCCGCCAGCCAGAGCAGCAGATGACCTTTACGGCGGCCACCGGCTATGTGCCGGTGACCAATGACGTGCTGGACGTCATCGCTGCCAGCGGCGAAGCCGACAAGTATCCGACCGCCGCTATCGGCATCGACTCGATGAGCTTCCCCGGCACCGATGATACCCGCGGCGTCCGTCTCGGCTTTTACGTGCAGTTCCGCGAAGTCTTCGTGGAGGAAGCCCAGAAGGCCTTCAATGGCGAGCAGACCATGCAGGTCGCCCTCGACAATGCCAAGGCTCGCGGTGACGAACTGCTGCGTCGCTTCGAGCAGACCTATCAGGGCGTCGCCCTGCCCTAAGGCACAGCCTTCCTCGATCCGGTACGGCGCCACGGTGCCGTACCCTTTCCCATGGCGGTGCCGCTCCATGTCCAGTTCCCCCCAAGCCGTGTTTACCCATCGCTGGCTACCCGCTCTCCTGGTGGCGCCGCTTGCCCTGCTGATCGTGTTTTTCTTCTACGTGCCGGTGTTCCAGGCCTTCTACTGGTCGTTCTTTCTGGAGCGCCCGTTTGGCGGCGGCTCGATGTTTGTCGGCTGGGCCAATTTCGCCCGCGTGCTGAGCGATCAGCAGTTCTGGGATGCCGGCCGCCGCACCCTGCTGTTCATGGCCACCGCGTCCTCATTGGCCGTGCTCGTCCCGCTGATCCTGGCCATTGCGGCCGACCGCTCGATCGCGCTGGCCCAGCCGGCGCGCAACCTGCTGGTCTGGCCCAAGGGCATTGCCGGCGCCTCGATCGGGGTGGCCTTTGCCTTCATCTTCAACCCGTTTGTCGGCTTGCTGGCGCCGCTCAACCAATGGATCCCCGGCATCTGGGCCCCGGCCATCGATGGCAATGACGCCTTCATCACGCTGGTGGCCGCCCATGTCTGGACCGGCATTCCCTTCAACTTCGTCATCCTGCTGGCCGGCCTGCAATCCATTCCCCGGCCGCTCTACCAGGCTGCCGCCATGGATGGGGCTGGGCCGTGGCGTCGCATCTTTGACGTGCAGCTGCCGCTGATCATGCCGCAGTTGTTTTTGACCTTCGTGCTCGAATTTACCGAGAGCATCACCTCGGCCTTCGCGCTGATCGACACCATGACCGAAGGCGGTCCGGGCGGGGCCACGACGCTGCTGGTCTACAAGATCTATACCGACGGCTTTCTCGGTTTCGATCTGTCAGGCGCCGCCACGCAAACCGCCTTGCTCATGGTGTTTACCCTCCTGCTGGCTGCCGCCCAATTCTACTTCGTTGGCCGGCGCATCGATTATGAGCGCTGACCATGGTTGAAAATGACCGCTCCCTTAACCTCGTCGCCGGCCTGATTCTGGCCATCGGCCTGCTCTACATCCTGGGCCCGCTCTATATCAGCGTGGTCACCGCCACCCAGTCCTTCGATGATATGCTGCGCAACGGTCTGAGCCCGGTGCCGGGCGACCAGTTCTTCAACAATGCGCAGTTCATCTTCACCCGTACCCGCATTCCGGTGCAGGTGCTCAATTCACTGATCGTAGCGGTGGGGGATGCCCTGGGCACCTGCACCTTCTCCTTCCTGGCCGCCTATGCCATTGTCTTTTTCCGCACCCGCTGGGCCGGCATCGCCTTTGCGCTGATCCTCGTCACCATCATGCTGCCGCTCGATATCCGCGTCATCACCACCTACCAGGTGGCCGCCAATGTGCTGTCGCCGATCAATGCGCTGCTCGATATCACCGGGATCAACGGGCTGCTCGCGCCGATATTGGGTGGACCGCTGGCGCTCGAGTGGAACATTCTCGACACCCATTGGGGGCTGGTGCTGCCGCTGCTGGCGCATGGCACAGGCACGTTCCTGTTCTGCCAGTTTTTCCGTACCCTGCCGGCTGATCTGGTCAAGGCGGCCCGCATGGATGGCGCCGGACCGCTTCGCTACCTGCTGGACGTCCTGCTGCCGCTGTCGCTGACCCCTTTTGCGGCTCTGTTCGTGCTGACCTTTCTTAGCGGCTGGACGCAGTATCTCTGGCCGCTCGTCGCCAGCAATTCGCCGGACATGCAGACCGCCGTGGTCGGCATCGCCCGGCTCAATCCCGGCGAAGAGGGCAATATGCCCAACTTCCCGGTGATCATGGCCGGAGTCGTCATCGTCTCGGTCATTCCCCTGACCATGATCCTCGTGATGCAGCGCTTTCTGGTGCGCGGCCTGGTCCTTTCGGAGAAATAGTCATGAATGCCATCGATACGACCATCGACAAAGCCATCCGCGCCGCCGCCACCACCATCACCCTGCAGGGCGTGGGCAAATCCTATGACAAGGCCGCAGTGACCATCCCGCCGATGGATGTGGAATTGCGGGCCGGCGAGTTCACCGTCGTGCTGGGCCCCTCGGGCTGCGGCAAGTCCACCCTGCTGCAGATGATTGCCGGGCTTGAGCGGGTCAGCCAGGGCAAGATCCTGTTCGGCACGCGCGAAGTGCAGGACCTCGAGCCCAAGGCGCGCGGCTGCGCCATGGTGTTCCAGAATTACGCGCTCTATCCGCATATGAGCGTGCGCGACAATATCGCCTATAGCCTCAAGGTCGCCGGTCTGGGCAAGGCCCGGCGCGCCGAGCGCGTCGATGCGGTCGCCCGCATGCTGGGCCTGTCGGACCTGCTGGCACGCAAGCCTGGCCAGCTCTCGGGCGGCCAGCGCCAGCGCGTCGCCATCGGCCGGGCCATCGTGCGCGAGCCGGGCGTGCTGCTGTTTGACGAGCCCCTGTCCAATCTCGACGCCCAGCTGCGCCACGATACGCGCATGGAACTGGCGGACCTGCATCGGCGCATCGGCGCCACCACCGTGTTCGTGACGCATGACCAGGTCGAGGCCATGACTCTGGCCGACCGGATCCTGATCCTCAACAAGGGGCGCATCGAGCAGTTCGATACGCCCGCCGCCATCTATCATCGCCCCGCTTCGGTCTTCGTCGCCCGTTTTATCGGTGCGCCGCCCATGAACGTGTTGCCGGTGACCGGCGACGGCCAGATGCTGCGGCTGGCGGATGGGCAGGTGGTGATGCCCTTCCACCAGGCAGGCACTTGGCTGCTGGGCGTGCGGCCGGAAGATATCGCGCTGTCGGCCGAGGGCGCGCTGACCGCTCGCTTGCGCTACCGCGAGGACCTGGGGTCGCACAGCATCATCGCGGCCGATTTGGCGGGCGAAACCCTGCGCATTGCCACGCCCTTTGGCGGCAATTTCGATGCCAATGCACCGCTCCGCTTCAATCTGGCCCAAACCCGCCTGCACCTGTTCGATGTCGTAACCGGACAGGCCCTGCCCGACCCCTTTGCCCTCTAGGACGCAAGAACACCAATGAACTACCGAGACTTCATGGCGGATCCCGGCCGGGACTGCGCCATCATTGCCCATCGCGGCATCTGGCACGATGCGCCGGAAAACAGCCTGCTCGCCATCGAACGGGCCATTGCCGACGGCTATGAAGTGGTCGAGATCGACGTGCGCAAGAGCGCCGATGACGGATTCGTGCTGCTGCATGACGACAGCCTGGACCGGATGACCGCCGTCACCGGCGCTCCGGAGAAGATGACCACGGCAGCGCTTGCGAGCCAGCGACTGCGCAACCGCAATGGCGGCGTCGACAATGCCATGACCGATCAGATGCTGCCGACACTGCAACAGGTGTTCGAGCTGACCCGCGGCCGAATTTTCATACATCTCGACGTCAAGGATGCCAGCCTGATCCCTCAGGTGATCGCCCTGGCCAAGGCCATGGGCGTCGATCAGCAGGTCGACGTTTGGCGCTCCCTGACCAGCACGGCTGACCTGGCCTGGATCAAATCGGAAGTGATGGCACGGGACATCGCCTTTATCGCCAAGACTCGACTCAACGTTCCCGATGCCGCGTTGCAGACAGAGCTGGTCCTGGCGCTCAAGCCAACGGTCTGCGAGATCTATTTCGACCACATCGACCAGGTGGCTGCCCGGCAGCAGCGCTTTGCGGACGCCGGCATCGCCCTTTGGGTCAATACGCTCGACGACGTGTCCTGCGCCGGGCTGACAGACACCCGCGCCCTCCAGGATCCCGACGCGGTCTGGGGAGAACTGCTCAATGCCGGCGTCTCCGCCATCCAGACCGACCAGGCCGCCGCCCTTCGCACCTACCTAGCCAGCCGCCACTAATCTCCAGAAAGACCACAAGAACATGGACTATATCGACTATATTGCCGATCCGGCTCGCCGTTGCGCCGTGGTCGCCCATCGCGGCGCCTGGCATGGCGCCCCCGAGAACAGCCTGGCGGCTATTGAGCGCGCCATCGCCATCGGCGCCGATATCGTCGAGATCGACGTGCGCAAAAGTGCGGACGGTCAGCTCTTTCTCATGCATGACGATACGCTGCTGCGCATGGCGGGCATCGACCGCGATGCCGAGACCTTCACCATGGCGGAGCTGCAGGCCATAGCGTTGCGCGAGGATGATGGCGGCGCGGACCGCGCCACCACCGACCAGCGCATCCCCACGCTCAGCCAGGCTCTCGAGGTCATCCGTGGCCGTATCTTTGCCGATCTCGACCTCAAGGATCGTGATCTGTTTCCCGAAGTGGCCGCCTGTGCTCGCGCCATGCAGGCAACCGCGTGGGTGGATCTCAAGACCACGGTGATGACCGATATACATGTCGACTGGGTCAAGGCGCAGGACATTGCCGGCATACCCTTCATGGCCATGGCGACCTTCAACCACGACAGCGTGGCAGAAACGCTATCAGTGCTGGCCGGGCTGCAGCCCTTCATGGCGGAAATCCGCTTCGACAGTCTCGACACGATCGCCACCAACCGCGCGGCCTTTGCTTCTGCCGGCATGGCCCTGTGGAAAAATACGCTCGACCAGGCCAATAGTGGCACCTGGACCGACACGACCGCCTTGAGCGATCCCGACAGCATCTGGGGCAAACTGATCGATGCTGGCATCAGCGCCATCCAGACCGATCAACCCGAGGCCCTCAAGGCTTATGTCGAAAGCCGCCGCCCATGATCGAGATCAACGATAGCCGCATGGCCAGCTTGATGCTGGACATGCGCGAGACGGCGCAAACGGAAATCCTGCCGCGCTTTGGCGCCATCGCGGCCGATGCAATTCGGACCAAGACGGCACCCGACGATCTGGTTACCGATGCTGATATCGGCGCGGAACGCATGCTCGGCGAAAGGCTGGATCACCTCTTCCCTGGCATCGTCATCGTGGGCGAGGAAGCTGTATCGGACGACAGGGACATCCTCGACAAGATCGGCTCGACCAATCTGGTGGCCATCATCGATCCTGTCGATGGCACCTGGAATTTCGCGCATGGGGTGCCGCTGTTCGGATCGATTCTCGCCATTGTTTCCAAGGGGCAAACCGTTGCCGGCCTCATCCACTATCCGGTCACGGGCGATTTCATCGTGGCGCGTCGCGGCCAGGGCGCGTGGCATATTGCCCGCGATGGCGCACAAACCCGCCTGGCTGTTGCGCCGCCCACCCCCATCGAGGACATGCACGGCTTTGTGCCGCTGCACATGTATTCGACACAGTTCCAGACCGAACTCGCACCGCGTGTGTTACGCTTTTCGCGGACCACCACCTGGCGCTGTTCGGCTTTTGAATATCGCATGCTGGCCACGGGCGCGATGAGCTTTTGCATCAATGCCGGGCTGTCGCCTTGGGACCATGCCGCCGGGGTATTGATCCACGCCGAAGCCGGTGGATATGCAGCACTGCTGTCCGGCGAACGATATGTGCCTACTATGACTGAGGGCAAGCTGCTATTGGCGCCGGACGAACTCTGCTGGCGGGCAATCCGATCGGCCTTGCTTGCCTGACGTCTAACAGTAACGCTGCTCAAAACCCTGGTCAGGCAAGGCAATGGTTCGAGCCGCCTGACCACTACTGGTAGGTTCGCCTGTCTGATGGCTGACTATTCGGCAACGGGTTCGAGGGCCTCGCTGATCGCCAGATCCTGCAACTGGGCTGCCTCCTCCGGAAGCTGATCGACAATAGCGATCATGGCTGCGAATGCCGCCAGACGAATGTCCTTTTTGGACGCTTTGGGGAAGGCTTTGGCAATGTCCTTCTGCAGTTGCTTGGAACTCATCCCGGGCTTGGCCAGCAAGATGAGCGCCGCCTGTATGTCGTTCTGCTTCGTCATTTTGCTGCCTTAACGTTTTCGATGTTTCACCCTTAGCCGCCTTGGGCTGTCACAATCAAATGGATGACAGCAAATCCTGCGCGTCTTCACATAGCGGCCAAGGGCAGAAGACGGATTACGAAGACGGCCGGCAGCTTTCGGGAAAGCCTTTGTCAGAGGCAAATGGCCGAAATGGGGTCGACTGTTGCCAAGCTAGGCTGGGAAACGGACGGGCGGCTTTTGGACAGTTCTTCTGGAAAGCTGAGCCCCCCAAACAGCGAGAGAGAATCCCTGCGCCGCTGTTATCCGGCTGTCATGTCCATCGCCTAGAGATCCGTTGCACGCGCGTGCAGCGACATTTCATCCGACCATTTCGGGGGTTCTCTATGACCATTCTCAAGTCAACCAAACTGCTCGTGCTGACGGCAGCCCTGCTGTCCGGCACTCCTTTCGCAGCTTATGCTGCCGACTATACGATCTCGGTCTGGTCCGGCGGCACCGGCGATACCAGCAATTACCGCTACGACAATATCGTCCTGGCGGCAGAGGTGCTCGAGCGCGAGGCCGCCATCCGCGGCGAAGAGCTCAACATCACCGTCGAAACCCAGGCCTTTACCGGCTGGGAAGATTTCAAGCAGGCAGTGACGCTGGCCTCTGAAGCCGGCAATGCGCCCAATATCATCGTCTCGGGCCACGAGGACATCGGTGCCTGGTCGCAGGCTGGCCTGCTGCGCCCCATCGAAGACTATGTCGATTTCGACGCCTGGCCGCTGAGCCAGATCTATCCGAACCTGATCGATGTCGCCTCATTTGATGGCCAGGTATGGGGCATTCCGCAGGACGCCGAAGCACGTCCCTTCTTCTTCTCGCGCCCGAACATGGCCGGGATCGGCTATTCCGAAGCAGACATCGACGCCCTGCCGGCCAAGGTGCTCAGTGGCGAATACACGCTCTACACCATGCTTGAAGACGCCAAGAAAATGCAGGACGCTGGCCTCGTGGACGCCGGCAAGGGCTTCATGCCCCGCGTTTCCAACGGCACCGACTACTGGCAGTTTTACCAGAGCTTCGGCGGCGAGATGACCGATGCCGAAACCGGCAAGCTGGTGCTCGACAAGGCAGCCCTGGCTGGGATGTACCAGTTCTTCGTGGACGCTGTGGCCCAAGGCGTCGTGCCTGCCACCTATTTGGGTTCCACCTGGGACGCCTGGCACGAGGCCGTTGCCACCGGCAAGGCCGGCGCCTGGCATGGCGGTACCTGGCACAAGGCCGAGTGGGAGACCAAATGGGGTCTCGAGGACTTCTTTGGTGACGTGCAGGCAACCCTGATCCCGGCTGGCAATGACAATGGCCGCGCCAACTCGATCACTCATCCGCTGGTCTATCTGCTCTCGACCACCGGCACCGATGACGATGCCGCCATCTCGGCCGAACTGATCTCGATTGCCTCCGAGCCGCGCTTCAACGCGCTGCACGCTGTCAAGTCGGCTCACCTGGCCATCGGCACCGAGGAGGCCAAGGTCGCCCTTTACGCCAATGACCGCTGGGCCACCGAGGCAACCACCAACCTGCTTCCGCATGTCAACGCGATCCCCAACGACCCCAATCTGGCCCCCTATTGGACGGCTATGTACAAGGGTCTTGAAGCGTCCTGGACCGGCACGACCTCGGTTGAAGACGCCGTCAACACGGTGGCAAGCGAAGTTACCGCTGCCCTCGGCGACAAGATCATCGTCCGCTAGCCCATCCCTGCCGGGGGAAGCGCCTGCGCTCCCCCGGCTCCTGCTGGAGATTTTACATGCGCGCCAGGACGAGCGTGCTGGGGCTATCCATGGTCAGCCCCGCACTATTGCTGCTGTTTGCTTTCTTTCTCATGCCCGTCGTGCTGACGGCCGTGTTCGCCTTTACCAATATGAGCACCGCCACCGGCATTACCGGCGGTTCCCATGTCATCACCGGCAATCTGCTGCGTGACCTGACCAATGCGGGCATGGATGCGCAGGTCGTCGCCGCACTGAACGAAACCAGTTTCTCGGTGACACCCGAAACCCTGGCAGCCGCTCGCACTGCCGGTGTCGAGCCGAAATTCCTGAGTGAGATCGAGGCGCAGCTGACGGGACAGAGCTTTGCGGATGCCGGTAGCTTCGAGGCCGCGCTCAAAGGCCTGCCATCGCGCCCGAACCGCATCCGCGACCTCAAGATCGCAACAGAACCTTTCGAGCGCTCGATCCTCAACACCCGCTACCAGAGCCGCGACGCCGTCCAGGCAGCAATTGCGGGGATGGTGCCCGATCTGCCGGCCGAGACCGTCGGCCGGATTGCCGATGCCAGCTATACCGGCTGGCGCTGGATCGATGCGGCCAATTTCCAGACCCTGCTCGACCGGCCCCAAACCCTGCGCATCGTCCTCAACACCGTCTTTTATGTGACCGCCACGCTGGCCTTCAACGTGCTGGTCGGGCTGTTCCTGGCCATTACCACCTTCTATCTGCCCAAGGCTGGCTCGGGGGTTTTCAGCGTCATCTGGCTGCTGCCGCGCATCACCCCCGTCGTGCTCTATACGGTGATGTGGAAATGGTTCACCTGGGACAATGGCTTTCTCTATGTCATTGCCGAACAGCTCGGCCTGCCGGCCTTCAACTACATGAAGGGCTCGGTGCCCACCGCCTGGGCCACCATCATCCTGGTCAACGGCTTTGTCGGCGCCTCCTTTGGCATGATCCTGTTCTCGGGCGCCCTGCGGGCCATTCCCGTGCAGCAGCTCTGGGCCAGTGAAGTCGACGGCGCCAGCCGCTGGCAACAGGTCCGCCGCATCATCCTGCCACAGCTGCGCTGGCCGATCCTGTTCGTCACCTCCTACCAGACCCTGTCGCTGCTCTCCTCCTATGAGCAGATCTGGCTCACCACCAATGGCGGGCCGGGCAGCACCACCACGGTCTGGGCACTGGAGGCCTTCAACACCGCGCTCAACAATTATACCGGCAATCTCGAATACGGCATGGGCGCCGCCATGGCGCTGATCCTGGTTGCCGTGGGGCTCGTCCTCTCCATCGTCTATCTGCGCCTGTTCCGGTTCGATGAGCTGGTCAACAAGCCCAAGATCGAGTTTTAGGAGCCAGCCATGACCCGCAATTTCTCGGCTTGGCCGATCTATCTGTTGCTCGGCGTGCTCAGCGCCCCATTGGCGATCATGTATCTCTTCCTGGTCATCGATACCTTCACCAATGCCCCACCGGGCTCGCTCATTCCCAGCGAACTCACCCTGCACCACTGGCGCTTCCTCTGGGACCCGACGGTGACCGGCGATATCTGGGGGCCGACGGTCACCACCTTCCTTTTCGCCTCATCCATGGTGGTGATTGTGCTCGCCATTTCATCGACTGCCGGTTACGCGATCTCCCGGCTCAACCTGCCGTTTCGCCGGTTCTTCCTCTCCGGCATCATGGTGATGCATGCCTTTCCCTCGGTCACGCTGATCATCGGCGTGTTCCTGGTGCTGCAATTTGCCGGGCTCTACAACACGCTGATCGGGGTGATCCTGGTCAAGGCCAGCCTGATGCTGCCCTTCGGCATCTGGATCATGAAGGGCTTTTACGACCAGGTGCCCTGGGAGATCGAAATGGCCGGCGTGCAGGATGGCGCCAGCCGCTTCACCGTGTGGCGGCGCCTGATCCTGCCCCAGGTGGCGCCGGGCCTGCTCTCGCTGGGCATCTTCGCCTTTCTCGATGGCTGGAGCGAGTTCATGCTGCCGCGCATTCTGGCGCCGTCGGCCAATTTCCAGGTGCTCTCGACCTATCTCAATGCGGTCTCCGATCCCAATTCAACCACCTACAATTTCCATCTCTTCAAGTCAGTCGGGCTTTTCTACACCCTGCCAGTCCTCGTGCTCTTCGTGGTGTTCCAGAACCGATTGATGAACATTTTCGGCGGAGGCACGAAAGGCTGATGCAAGTCACCCTCAAAAATTTCACCAAGACCTTCGATGACATCAAGGTCATCGAGAACATGAACCTGACCGTCCAGGACGGCGAGATGCTGGCGCTGCTCGGCCCGTCCGGCTGTGGCAAGTCGACGACGCTATTTGCCATTTGCGGCATTCACCGCATCAATGGCGGGCAGATCCTGTTCGGCGCGCGCGACGTCAGCGAATTGCCGAGCCAGAAGCGCAATGTCGGCGTGGTGTTCCAGAACTATGCCCTTTACCCGCATCTGACCGTCTATGAGAACATCGCCTTTCCGCTCTCGGTGCGGGGCGACAGCAAGGCCGATATCGACCGCGCGGTCCGGGACATTGCCGCACTGACCCATATCGAGGAACTGCTCGAACGGCGCCCGGGTCAGCTCTCGGGTGGCCAGCAGCAGCGTGTGGCCCTGGCCCGCGCCCTGGTGCGCAAGCCCGATGTGCTGCTGCTCGACGAGCCGCTGGCCAATCTCGATGCCAAGCTGCGGCTCGAAATGCGCTCGGAAATCCGCCGTATCCAGCTGGAGACCGGCATCACCGCGATCTTGGTCACCCATGACCAGGTGGAAGCCATGTCGATGTGCGACCGCATCGCCATCATGGACAAGGGTGCGATATTGCAGATCGCCACGCCCACCGAGATGTATCGCAGCCCCGCCAGCAAGTTCGTCGCCGGCTTCCTGGGCAACCCGCCCATCGTCATGCTGGACGGCACAGCGGGCAATGGACAATTCGTCACGAACGGTGGCACCACCCTGCCGCTACCGCAGCGCCTGGCCGGCATGCCGGTCGACACCCCGATCAGCCTGGGCATCCGGCCCGAACATTTCGGCATGCAGGGCCCGGCCCAGATCGACGGCATCATCAGCTTCGTGGAACCGCAGGGTCGCGAAACCCTGTTCGATGTGACAGTTGGCGAGGGCGTCATCCTGCGCTCGGTCCAGGCCGTGCGACACGACATAGCGTTGGGAGACCGGGTCAGCTGGCCGCTGGACCGTGATAGCCTGCTGGCTTTCGACGCCAGTGGAAAGGCCATCTAGCAGCCATGCGTCATAGTATTCCATTTCCGGCACGGCCGGACAAACGCCCGCTCTGCATTGCCCATCGCGGGGCATCGGCCCATGCCGTCGAAAACACGCTGGCGGCCTTTGCCGTGGCGGCCGAGCTTGGCGCCGACATGTGGGAAATCGACGTGCAGCTGACGCGCGACGGACAGCCCGTCGTCTCCCACGATGCGGCCCTGACGCGCATCTTCGGCGGCAACGGCGAAATTGCTGGACTGACGCTGGCCGAGATCCGCGAGCGAGCGCCTGACCTGCCAACGCTCGACGAGGTGATCGCATTGGCGCGGCAATGCAATCAGGCGCTCTATGTGGAGATCAAGGCGCGCGGCGCCGGACGGATCGCCATCGACCGGCTCCTGGCCCTCAACTTTGCTCGCGCCGGTCTGGGCAGCTTCAGTGTCGATGAGGTGAGCGACATGGTGGCGGCGCAATGCCCCTATCCGCTCACCATTCTGGTGCCGCTCGGCATTGATCCCTTCGAGCGTGCCAGCCAATCCGGCGCCGACATCATCCACCTCTGCTGGGAACAGGGTGGCGAGCGGCCGCAGGATCTGGTCACGCCCGACCTGCTCGCCAATGCCGCCGCCAAGGGGCTCGGCATCGTGCTCTGGCATGACGAGCGCAAACCAGTGCTCGATGACCTTCTCAAGCTGCCGGTATTGGGCATCTGCACCAACCAGCCCGAACTCCTGGCCGGTGTCGACAGCGTGGACATGGCCGGCATCGAGATCGTCTGCCATCGCGGCGCCAATCGCTTTGCGCCGGAAAACACCCTGGCCGCAGCCCGTTTGGCCCTTGATCAGGGCTGTCCCTATGTCGAGATAGACATCCGCGAGAGCGCCGACGGGGAACTGGTGGTGATCCATGATGCCACGCTGGAGCGGACCACCGATGGAAGAGGCCGCGTAGCCGAGCACAGTCTGTCGCAATTGCGGGCGCTTGATGCCGGTGCCTGGTTCTCGCCTGTTCACGCCGGCGAGCGCATTCCCACCTTGGCGGAGATGATCGCGCTCTGCCAGGCCTATGGCGCGCAGCTCTATATCGAGAACAAATGCGTCGATCCGGCAAAAATCATCGCTTTGCTCCAGGCCATGGGCTTTGCCGAAAGCTGCTTCCACTGGTCGGCGGACGACGCCCTCCATGCCAGGCTGCGCGCGGTGTCTGCCGGAGCGCGGATCAAATCCAGCCGCGCCCGCTATCCCGGCATGCAGGCCCTCAAGGACCATCTGGCGCCCGAAATCGTCGAGATCGATCATGACGTCTACGAGTCCCAGGCCGTGGAGGCGCAACAATTGGGCCTGGTTCCCATGCTGCACTATTTCGGTGATGATCCCGCCGTATTTGACAGGATCGTCGTGATGCGCCCCGCCATGATCAATCTGAACCGGGCCGATCTGCTGCTGGCCGCGCTGCGGCGGGCGAGCGGCCAAGGTCTGCTGCCATGAAGGACGAGCGACCCAACCGCGTACCGACATCCGATGATGTGGCCTTGCTGGCCGGTGTGTCCCGCTCGGCCGTATCGCGGACCTTCACCGCTGGCGCCAGCGTGGCACCGGCGACCCGCGAGAAAGTCCTGACGGCAGCCAAGACCCTGGGCTACCGCGTCAATTTTCTGGCCCGGGGACTGTCGCAGCAACGTACCAACCTGGTTGCCCTGGTCGTTTCCGACATGGACAATTCCCTGCGCGCCCGCATGGTCGATCACCTGGCGCGCGGGTTGGTGGCGCTCGATTTTCGCCCGCTGATCCTGCCGACCGAACCGGGCGAGAATGTCGGGCACCTGATCGACATGATGCTGCATTACAACGTCACCGGCACGATCGTTACCTCCGATACGTCTCCGGCCGAGATTGCGCAGGAATGCGCAGCCTATGGCCTGCCGCTGGTGCTCATCAACAAGCCCGAAGTGGGCAGCCAGGTCGCCAATGTGTCGATCGATACTGCCGCAGCCGGCCGCCTGGCGGCGGAGGAATTTCTGGCGATCGGCTGCCGGCAGATCGCCGTTGCCAGTCAGCGCCGGGCGTCCCACTCGATCGGGCAGCGCAAGGCCGCCTTCATCGCCAGATGCCGGGCGCTGGGCATCGACATCGTCGGGGACTTCCAGGGGCCGGCACAGAATTACGATGGCGGCGTCGATGCCGCCCGCGCCTTCGTCGATAGCGGGGTCGTGGCCGATGGTGTCTATTGCGTCAACGACTATCTCGCCCTCGGCTTTCTTGATGAGCTGCGCCGATCATCCGCGCTGACGGTACCGGGCGACCTCAAGGTGATGGCCTGCGATGACATCGCCGAGGCTGCCTGGGGCAGCTATGACCTGACAACGGTGCGGCAGGATGCATCGGCCATGGCCCAGGCGGCCATTGCGGCCCTGCAGAATTGCCTCGACGCGCCCGACGCCCCCCAGCCCCATACCATCCTGCCCGCGACCATCGTCCGGCGCGGCTCAACCGGTGCCCTGCGCGCCACCCATGAATGATTGAAACCCAAGATGATCGATAACGAGCGTGAACGCGCCACCCGCCTTGCCGCCGCCAAAACCATCATCCGCGAAGCGGGTGCCCTGGCGCTGGACTATTTTGGCCGCTACGACACCCTCGACGTGCAGAGCAAGCAATCGGCGCAGGACCTGTTCAGCCAGGCCGATACCAGCGTCGAAAACCTGATCCGCAATGCCATTGCCACCCGCTTTCCCGGCGATGGCCTGGTGGGCGAGGAGCATGGCGAGACGGCCGGGGACGGCCCCTATCAGTGGGTCATCGATCCCATCGACGGGACCAGCTGCTTCCTCTATGGCCTGCCCAGCTGGTGCGTGGTCATCGCCGTGCTGGAACATGGCGTACCGGTCGTCGGCGTGACCTATGATGCCTGCCGCGATCAGCTCTATTGGGCCGCGCTTGGCCAAGGGGCATTCCGTGATGGCGTCGCGCTCGATATCAATCGGCGGGCGCAGATAGCCGATGGCCTGACCGCCATTGGCGGCAGCAACGCCGTCTATAGTCGTCGGGTTGGCGGCATTATCGAGCGCATGCTGGCGGCAGGCGGCTCCTATATGCGCAATGGTTCCACGGCACTGACCTTGGCCCATGTCGCTGCCGGGCACTATGTCGGCTACTTCCAGCCGCTGCTGCATTCCTGGGATTGCCTGGCGGGATTATTGCTGGTCGCCGAGGCCGGTGGCGTCACCAATGATTTTCTCGCCGGTGCCGGCCTTTATGGTCAAGGCGACGTCTTTGCCGCCGCGCCACAGGTGGCCCGTGAACTGGCCAGACTGGTCGGCGAGGACTTCGCGATCTGATGCGGTATCGCCGGCGCAGGTTTGCATTCCGGCCGTTTCCTCCACCTGGACTCCACAAAGCTGCCGTTGCTTTAGCGGTAAGCAAGCTCTGATTCATCGTCCCGACAGCCTCACCTAGACAAGCTGTGAGCTCTTTGCAGTCTTTCATAATGGTAGACCAGGCAAAGCTTCAGGCTCAGCGCTCAAACAGCAACGTCTTTGCTTTCCGACGCCTGAAATGGGGCGATCCACCGGCGCGGTTCCGCTTAAATGCCGTTTTGCGTCGACGTTTTGGCCCGCCTAATGTGCCATTACATGCATTGCTCGATGAGAACAAAGTGCATCGTGGCACCTCATTCTGCCTGGGGCAGGCTCAGCCGATAGCCGACGCCGGCCTCATTGGTGATCAGACTGGCGCCATGCCCGTCGAGCTTGGCGCGCAGCTGACCGACCAGCACGCGCAGATATTGCGTGTCGTCCCTGTGCGCGGGGCCCCAGAGGCGCTGCAGGGCCGTTGCGTGGGTAACAACGCGGCCGGCATTGTCCGCAAGCAGCACGAGCAGGTCGTATTCCTTGGGCGTGAGATGGATCGCCTCGTTCCCGCGGCTCACCATGCGCCTGTCACGGTCCAGAATAATGGCGCCGAACGCCTGCGGCCCGGTCGGCGCCGCGGCTGGCTCGGCATGACGCAAAGCCACGCGAATGCGGGCCAGCAATTCGCCGATGCCGAAGGGCTTTTCGATATAGTCATCGGCACCGGCGTCGAGCGCCGCGATCTTTTCCGTCTCCTGGTCGCGCGCGGACAGGACGATGATGGGCACTCTGGAAAAGGCGCGAACGGTTTCGATGACCTCCTTGCCATCGCCGTCTGGCAGTCCGAGATCGAGCACGATCAGCGCCGGCGAGCGCGTGGCGGCCAGGCGCTTGGCCATTGCTGCCGTATCGGCCGTTTCGACCGCGAAGTCCGAGGCCTCCAGCGCCGGCCGCAGGAAACGCTGGATCTGGGGTTCATCGTCAACGACGAGGATGCGCGGCTTCATGCCTCCCCCTCCCCGACGCGGGGCAGCCGGATGATGAAACGCGTGCCGCGCCGGCGCAAAGCCGGGCTTTCCGCCTTGATGGCGCCGCCCATGGCGGTCACCAGGCCACGGGCAATGGCGAGGCCCAGGCCCGTCCCTGCCTGGCGGCCATCGCCCTTGGCGCGGCGATAGAACTTCTCGAAAATGCGCTCCAGATCGCCTTCCGGAAGGCCCTTGCCCTGATCGGTCACTGCAATCGACACGTCATTTCCTTCGCCGCGCGCATAGATGGTAACGGGCGCCGTGCCAGCATATTTGCGCGCATTGTCGAGCAGGTTAAAGAGCACCTGCTCGAGCATGACCGGATCGCCGGATGCGAGGGGCAATCGGTCGGCCAGGCTGACATCGACCTGCAATTGCGGATGCAGGCGCCGTGCCCGACTGACCGCCGCGTTGATTGCCGCTGCAATATCCAGCGGATCGCGCCTGGCCCGCACCATGCCGGCCTCGATCCGCGTCATTTCAAACAGGTTGCTGACGAAGCGGTTGAGCCGGCCCGCCTCCTCCTCGATCGCGGCGAGCAGATCCGCCCGCGTCGCCGCCGGCATGCGCTCGCCCAGTTCGCGCAGACTGCTGGCGGCCCCGGTAATGCTGGCCAGCGGCGTGCGCAGGTCATGCGAGAGCGAGGACAGCAGGGCCGACTGTACCTTGGCGCTCTCCTGCGCCACCGAAGCCCGGGTGTTCTCACGCGTGAGCCGGGCCCGGTCGAGGGCGATGGCGGACTGCTCGAGCAGGGCATTGACGGTCCGCTGTTCCGCATCGGCAGCCGGCCCGTCTTCATGCCGCATGGCCAGGCCGACCACGGCCAGCGCGCGCTGCCCCGATTGCACGGGTCTGAAGAGATAGGGCACCTGCGGCAGGGTCCCGGTCAGAAAACCTGCTGGCTCGCGCTTGTCAAAGGCCCAGCGGGCGGCGGTCATGGCGGCTGCATCGAGGTCCTGATCCGGCGGCCAGGCCGCCGCCAGCGTGAGCTCGCCGCTCTCGTCGTGCGCCAGCACCACCGCCTTGCGCCCCAGTGCGCCATGCAGGTGGCTGGCCATGGTGTCGAGCACCTGCTCCTGGCCGAAGGCGCCCGACATCTTGCGGGCGAAATCGAGCAATGCCTGCGCCTGACGGGCCTGCTGGCTGGTGCGATCCATGCTGAGGCGCAGTCGCGCGGCCAGCTGGCCGGATACCAGGGCAACGGCCACGAAAATGGCGAGGGACAGGACCTCCTCGGGCTGGGCAATGGTCAGGCGCCATGAAGAAGAAATTATAGGCGAGAAATGACAGCGCGGAGGCCAGCAGCGCCGAAAACCGGCCGGCCAGCACGGCTGACAGCAACACGGCGACAAGGAACAGCATGGACAGGTTCTGCACGGCCACAAGCGCGGAAAGACCCAGCCCCAACAGTGTGGTCGCGCCGACGGCCAGAACGGGCGCTGCCAGCGTCAGGGTCCATTGCGGCAGGCTGCGCCTGCGGGCCGCTCCGGCCGGCATGCGTGCCCCCTGCCCGGACACTATATGCACGCCGATTTCCCCGGCGCGGCGCAGCAGGGCATCGGGCAGCGACCGGCGCCAGAAGACGCCTCGGCTGTTTCGCCCGATGACGATCTGGGTGACGTTCTCGCGCCGGGCAAAGCGCAGAATCGCCTCGATATAGTCCGTCGCCGTCTCCCGGCGGATGTCGGCACCAAAGCGCTCAGCCTGGCGGAGCGTCGCTTCCAGCCGGTCGGCCGCCTCCTGGCTGGGCGGCAGGCCATGCGGATGCGCCAGCGATAGCACCGTCCAGCGGGCATTGAGACCCGAGGCCAGCCTACTGGCCTCGCGCACCACGCGTTCGGACATGTCGTCGGGCCCGACACAGACCAGCAGCCGCTCGCCGGTGGCCCAGGGACCTTCGATGGCGCCCTGCCGCAGCAAATCGACCATCTGGTCATCGACCCGGTCGGCGGCGCGGCGCAGGCTGAGTTCGCGCAGCGCGGTGAGCGTTGCCGGCCGGAAGAAGCCTTCCAGCGCCCGGCTGGCATTGTCGGGCAGATAGACCTTGCCCGCCTTGAGCCGCTCAATCAGCTCGGCAGGTGGCAGATCGACCAGCACCACCTCATCGGCCCCCTTGAGCACGATGTCGGGCACGGTTTCACGCACCGGTATGCCGGCAATGCCAGCGACCAGCGCCGAGAGGCTTTCCAGGTGCTGGATATTGAGTGCGGTCCAGACATCGATGCCGGCGGCGATGATCTCGGCAATGTCCTGATGGCGCTTGGGGTGGCGGGACCCTGCCGGATTGCTGTGCGCCAGCTCGTCGACGATGAGCAATTGCGGATGCCGGGCGAGCGCAGCGTCGATATCGAGCTCGCCATAGGCGTCCGACGCGCCCAGACGGGGCAGGGTTTCGAGTCCTTGGGTCAGTTCGGCGGTCTCGTCACGGCCATGGGTCTCCACCAGCCCGATGACCACGTCGACGCCCCTGGCCCGCAGCGCCTGGGCCCGTTCGAGCATGGCATAGGTCTTGCCGACGCCAGGCGCCATGCCGAGAAAGATGGTGAGCTTGCCGCGGTGTTCGCGCGCGGCAAGCTGGAGCAAGGCAGCCGGATCGGGGCGGCGCTGGTCGGTTGGGCGGTTCATCTTACCTCGCCGGGGGCGCCAGCTGGTCCAGCGCCAGATTGAGCGCCAACACATTGACGCGCGGTTCGCCTGCTATACCAAGCAGCGGCGCTTCCGTCATGTCTGCCAAGAGGGTCTCGATCCTGGCGGCATCCACCCCGCGCGCAGTCGCCACACGGGCAATCTGGCTGCGCGCATTGGCCGGGGTGATATGGGGATCGAGCCCCGAGCCGGAGGCGGTGACGGCATCGGCCGGCACGGGACCTGTGACGCCCAGGCTAGTCACCGCGGTCGCGACGCGCTCGACAAGACGCGCATCGGTGGGACCATAATTGGAGCCGCTCGACGCCGCGGCATTATAGGGCTGCGGACCGGTGGCCGAGGGGCGCGGCCAGAAATAGCCCGGTTGAGTGAAGCTCTGGCCGATCAAGGACGAGCCGATGGTGAAGCCCTCCTGGGTGACACGGCTGCCATTGGCCTGGGCGGGAAACACGGCCTGGCCGATGAAGGCCATGGCCAGCGGATAGGCAATGCCGGTGAGCAGGGTAAGGGCTAGGGTGAGCACGATGGCGGGCCGGATCTGGTTGAGCATGGTGACCTCCTAGATGATGCCAAGGGCGGTGACGGCCATGTCGATCAGCTTTATGCCGATGAATGGTGCGACCAGGCCCCCCAGGCCATAGATGAGCAGGTTGCGCGACAGCAGCGCCGGGGCGCCCACCGGGCGATAGGTGACGCCGCGCAAAGCCAGCGGGATCAGCGCCACGATGATCAGCGCGTTGAAGATCACCGCCGAGAGAATGGCCGATTGCGGTGAAGCCAAGCCCATGAGGTTGAGCGCGCCAAGGCCCGGATAGGTGACCACGAACAAAGCCGGGATGATGGCGAAATATTTGGCGACATCATTGGCGATGGAGAAAGTGGTCAGCGCCCCGCGGGTCATCAGGATCTGCTTGCCGATCTCGACGATCTCGATGAGCTTGGTGGGACTGCTGTCCAGATCGACCATATTGCCGGCCTCGCGCGCGGCCTGGGTGCCCGACTGCATGGCGACGCCCACATCGGCCTGGGCGAGAGCCGGGGCATCATTGGTGCCGTCGCCGCACATGGCCACCAGCCGCCCGCCGGTCTGTTCGCGGCGGATATAATCGAGCTTCTGCTCGGGCGTTGCCTCGGCCAGGAAATCGTCGACGCCGGCCTCCGAGGCAATGGCGGCCGCCGTGACCGGATTGTCGCCGGTGATCATCACCGTGCGGATGCCCATGGCGCGCAATTCGGCAAAGCGCTCCTTGATGCCGGGCTTGACCACATCCTTGAGGTGCACCACGCCCAGCAGGCGATCGGCCTCCGCCACGGCCAGCGGCGTGCCGCCGGTGCGGGCAATGCCGTCCACCGCCTTGTTGAACTCGGCGCCGGCCTCGGCCTTGTCGAGCCCGACAAAGCGCAGCACGGCATCGACGGCGCCCTTCCTGATACGCCGCCCCTCGACATCGACGCCCGACAGGCGCGTCTGGGCCGAAAAGGGGATGAAGCTGGTGGCATTGGCGGCATGTACCGGTTCGGTGACGCGATAGTCGTCCCGCGCCAAGGCGACGATGGAGCGGCCTTCCGCCGTTTCATCGGCAAGGCTGGCCAGCAGCACCGCCTCGGCCAGATCCTTTTCGGAGACGCCGCCGACCGGGATGAATTCGGCCGCCATGCGGTTGCCAAAGGTGATGGTGCCGGTCTTGTCGAGCAGCAGCGTATCGACGTCGCCCGCCGCCTCGACGGCGCGGCCCGAGGTGGCGATGACGTTGAAGCGGATCAGCCGGTCCATGCCGGCAATGCCGATGGCCGACAGCAGGCCGCCAATGGTGGTGGGGATCAGGGTTACCAGCAGCGCCGCCAGCACGGCGACCGAGAGGTCGGTGCCCGAATAGAGCGCCAGGCCATAAAGCGTCACCACGGCGATCAAGAAGATCAGCGTCAGGCCCGACAGCAGGATGGAGAGCGCGATCTCATTGGGCGTCTTCTGGCGCTGCGCCCCTTCGATCAGCCCGATCATGCGGTCGACAAAGCTTTCGCCGGGCCGCGTGGTGATGCGCACCTTGAGCCAGTCGGAAATCACCCGCGTGCCGCCGGTGACAGCCGAGCGGTCGCCGCCGGCCTCGCGCACCACGGGCGCGGATTCCCCGGTAATGGCGCTTTCATTGACCGAGGCGACGCCCGCGATGATCTCGCCATCGCCCGGAATGATGTCATTGGTCTCAACGATGACGACATCGCCGATTTTGAGCGCGGTTGCTGGTACCACTTCGCTGGAATGGTCCCCTGCTCTGTCGGGGAACAGCAGGCGTTTGGCGCTGAGATCGGTCTTGGAGCGGCGCAGGCTTTCGGCCTGGGCCTTGCCGCGCCCCTCGGCCACGGCTTCGGCGAAGGTGGCAAACAACACCGTGAACCAGAGCCAGAGGGCGATCTGGAGCGAAAAGGCCAGTGTGGCGCCGCCATTGAGGAGGTCCTCGACGGCGATGGCGGTGACCAGCATGGCCACGACTTCGGTGACGAAGATCACCGGATTGCGGATCAGCTGGCGCGGGTCGAGCTTGCGCACGGCGTCGCGCAGCGCCGGCACGAGAATTGCCGGGCTGAAGATGGAAATGGATTGGGTCGAACTGGACATGAAGGATGGTTCCTAAAAGCGCTGGCCGGCAAGCATGGCGAAATGCTCGGCGATGGGCCCGAGAGCCAGAGCGGGGAAGAACTGCAGCCCGCCCATGATGAGGATGATGCCGATGAGGAGGCCCACAAAGAGCGGCCTGTCGGTGGGAAAGGTCCCCGAGGACGCCGCGGCGCGCGGCTTGCCGGCCAGCGAGCCGGCAATGGCCAGCACCGGTACGATATAGGCGAAGCGCCCCAAGAGCATGGCAAGGCCTAAAGTGGTATTGTACCAAGGCGTATTGCCGGTGAGCCCGCCAAAGGCCGAGCCATTGTTCCCTGCTGCCGAGCTATAGGCATAGAGGATCTCGCTCAGCCCGTGCGGCCCGGGCGTCAGGATCGAACTGACCCCGAATTCGGCGACGGCCGAGACGGCGGTGAAGCCCAGAATGGCCAGCGGCAGGATGAGCACGGCCAGCATGGCCAGTTTCATCTCGCGCGCCTCGATCTTCTTGCCCAAAAATTCGGGCGTGCGGCCGACCATGAGCCCGGCGACGAAGACGGCGAGAATGGCAAAGACAATCATGCCATAGAGCCCGGAGCCGACGCCGCCGGGCAGTACTTCGCCCAGCTGGATCAGGAACATCGGCACCAGCCCGCCCAGAGGGGTGAGCGAGGAATGCATGGCATTGACGCCGCCATCGGAAAGGCCGGTAGTGACAGCCGCATAGAGCGCCGTCATGGCCTGGCCGAAGCGGACTTCCTTGCCTTCCATATTGCCCTGCAGCACATCGACACCCACGGCATGGAGCAACGGATTGCCCGACGTTTCGGCCCAGTAGACCGCGCCTATGCCTGATGTCAGCAGCACAACGGTGACGGCGATCAGCGCCCAGCCCTGGCGGCGGCTGCCCACCATCTGGCCGAAGGCATAGACCAGAGCCAGCGAGATCGACAGCATGGCGATGATGTTGAGATAGTTCGAAAAGGCGCTGGGATTTTCGAAGGGGTGCGCGGCGTTGACGTTGAAGAAGCCGCCGCCATTGGTGCCCAGCTGCTTGATGGCCTCCTGGCTGGCGACCGGGCCGATGGCAATGGTCTGCTGGGCGCCTTCGAGCGTGGTGGCGACAAAGCTGGCGTCGAGGCTCTGCGGCAGGCCCATGGCGATGAAGGCAATGGCCACCACTATGGCCAGGGGCAGCAGCACATAGAGCGTGGCGCGGGTCATATCGACCCAGAAATTGCCCAGCTCGGACGCTTTGGAACGCATGAAGGCGCGGGTGACGGCAATGGCGACGGCCATGCCGGTGGCGGCCGAGAGGAAATTCTGTACCGTCAGCCCGGCCATCTGGCTGAACTGGCTCATGGCGCTTTCGCCACCATAGTTCTGCCAATTGGTATTGGTGACAAAACTCACCGCCGTGTTGAAGGCGAGGTCAGGCGCGAGCCCGGCAAAGCCCTGCGGATTGAGCGGCAGCAGGTGCTGCAAGCGCAGCATGCCATAGAGCGCCAGGAACCCGGCCAGGCTGAAGGCCAGGACGGAAAGGGCATAGCCGAGCCAGCCCTGCTCCCTGTCAGCCCGCACGCCGGCCAGGCGATAGAAGCCGGTTTCCAGCGGCACCAGCACCGGCGAGAGCCAGGTGCGCTCCCCGGAAAAGACGCGCGCCATATAGAGCCCGAGCGGCTTGGCGAGCAACAGCACCGCGATCAGCACCAGGCCGATCTGCAGCCAGCCAGAAATGGTCATGGCAGGCCTCCGCTCAGAACTGTTCGGGACGCAGCAGCGTCACGAGGAGGAAGCCGGCCAGCGCGAGCGCGACGAGAAAGGCGATAAGCAACATGGCGCCCTCACAAGCGATCGAGGGCAAAGGCATAGGCGGCAAAAGCCGCCAGCATGCCGGCGCCGAGCAGGATGAATAAAAGGTCGAGCATGGCAAAGTCTCCAGAGTAGGAGGCTCGCAATGCGCCATCAGGCCATCAGATTTCCATGCGGAACGAGGCGGGCCGCCATAAGGATTTCATAAAGCTGGAGCCGATGCGGGGCCGCAGGGCACTGCCGCGTCCTTTAGACACCGGCCAGACACGCAAGCAAGCGTGTCCTCGTCAGCAAGGCTGTGCGACGGGAGAAACCGTGAGCCTCGCTGGCGTTTCTGTGGCTGTCATTTGCATCCATCGGTGCCATTGCGGTCGAAATCGGGCTCTCAATTGCCGCCTACCTGCAGCCAGACGGCGCCGGTATAGAGGGCAAAGCCGGCCAGCAGCAGCAGGCCCTCGACCCGGCCGATGCTGCGCCCGCTCATGGCAAAACCCAGCAGCAGCAGTGTCGTGGCCAGCATGACGGGGAAATCCACGCTGACCAGCCGCGCCGGAATGGCCCCCGATGAGAGAATGGCGGTGAGCCCGCCTATGCCCAGCACGTTGAAAATATTGGAGCCGATGACATTGCCCAGGGCGATGTCGGACTGCTTGCGCAAGGCGGCCAACAGGCTGGTCGCCAGTTCGGGCAGCGAGGTGCCGACGGCCACGATGGTGAGCCCGATCACCGCTTCCGAGACGCCCAGGCTGGCCGCCAGACTGACCGCGGCATCGACCAGCAGCTTGCCGCCCACGCCCAGCAGCCCAATACCCGCTGCCGTGGCCAGCAGCGCCAGCGGGATCGGCCAGCCCGGCGCCGCGGCCGCCTCGGCGTCAACGGCGTCGCCACTGCGATAGGCCAGCACGAGGTAGCCGGCGAGCCCCGCCAGCAGCGCCACCCCGATCCAGGCATTGAGCAGGCCCAGGGCGCAGACCAGCCAGAACAATGCCGCTGCCGCCAGCGCCACGCTGCCGTCGCGCCGCAGGGCGACGCGCGACACTGCAATGGGCATGACCAGCGCCGTGGCGCCGGCCACCAGCAGGCCATTGGTGATGTTGGAGCCCACAATATTGCCGATAGCAATGCCGGGCGACTGCGCCAGTGCCGCCATGACGCTGGCCACCACTTCGGGCGCCGAGGTGCCGAAGGCCACAATGGTCAGCCCGATGATCAGCGGCGACACGCCCAGCCGGGTCGCAATGGCGCTGCTGCCGCGTACCAGCAGCTCCGCCCCGCCGATCAGCAGCACCAGCCCGCCCAGCAGCATCATCGCCTCGTCCATCGTCGGTCTTCTCCTGCGCGCCGGTTCGCTCAATGCCGACGCCGTGGCCCCTGTTGCAGCCCCAACAGGCACCGGGGCCTTGATACAGGTCAATGCCTGCCGCTGCTACTCTGCCTAATATAGGCATGTTTGAACCAGAAGGATTTTGCCATGCCTCTGACTCGCAGGACGTTTTTTGCTGCCTCGGCTTTGATGGCCAGCCTGCTGACCCGCCGCGCCATGGCCCAGTCGGTGCCCCCTGCCCTGGCCGGATACGGCGCCATGCCGCTCAGCGATGCGCTGGCCCGCCGCGAATCCATCCGCTCCTATACCGACAGCCCGATCGAGGAGGCGCAGCTGCTGGCTTTGCTCGGCGCCGCCAATGGCGTCAATCGCGGCGATGTCGATGGCCGCACCGCCCCCTCCTGGCGCACCGCCAAGGATATCGAGATCTATGCAGCCCAGGCCTCGGGCATTACCCGCTATGACGCCGGTGCCAATGCCCTGGTCGCGGTGTCCGATGAGGATGTCCGCGCCATTGCCAGCCCGCAGCCCTTCGTCGCCGGCGCCCCGCTTATCCTGATCTATGTCACCGAGCTGTCGCGCATTCTCGAGGCCGCCGGGCTCGAACCCGATGCCCTGGACGCGCTGACCGAGGATCATCGCATCGCCGCCCACGTCAATGCCGCAGTGATCGCGCAGAATGTCTATCTGTTCTGCGCCGCCGAAGGTCTGGGCACCTGCCTCGTGGGCGGTGCGGACCGGGCGGCCCTGGCCAAGGCGCTCACGCTGACCGATGGGCAATTGGTGGCCTATATCCAGCCCGTCGGTCACCCGGCCGGCTGAACCGTCGCCGCTTCCGACCAGGCCGGTGCGCCCCTGGGGCGCACCGGCTTGTCTCATGGCAGGCCCGGCAGCGCGTCGGCTGATGCCTATGGCTGCCAGTCCGCCGGAATGTCTGCCGCGTCAATGGGCATGGCCGAGGCCGCATAGCTGGCAAAGGTCTCGCGTTGCTTGCCTTCGCTCAGCAGCCGGCGATGATAGGGCGCATCAAAGATCGCCATCCAGCCATCCACATCGCGATCCTGCTCCAGGTAATAGGGGACGACGCCGTGGCAGGCAAAGCAGGTCTGGGCAAACAGCTCGCGCCCATCGGCCGGCAGTTCGGCCACGAGGCTGGCCGCGTCACTGCCGCTGACCGGGGCGGGCATGTTGAGGGCAAGATAGTCGGCCAGCAGGCTGACCTGTTCTGGCGTCATGCTGGTGCCCATGCCCGCAAGCTGGCTGGTCCAGTCGGCGCTGCTCTGCGCCGTGCCGGCGATCTGCCCGATCATGGCCGCATCACTCGTCAGCGCTGCCAGCAAGTCCTTGGGACTGGCGGGCAGGCTGGCCACCGGGTCGGCGCTCTGCGCCAATACCGCGGCGGTCATGGCGCCAATCAGCGTCAGGACCAGCAGCGGCCGGCGCAGTCGGTACGGGCTTGGGGATAGGGTGCTTGATGTCATGGCATTGTCTTCCTTTTTCGAGGTCAATCCACTGAGGTCGGCAATACTGAAGACTATACCAATGCAATCGGCACCCAAGATGATCGAGATCAATTCTGGACTGATCGACCCTGGCTAGTCTGGAGGGGATATCAGGACAAGATTGCGGAAAGGTCACGGCATGGCGAGTGGCTCGAGGACAGTGCGGATCCGCCGCGGCCTGGACCTTGATTATCCGGGCGCGCCTCGCCAGGTCATCGGCGCGGCAGCGGCGGTGGCGACGGTGGCCCTGTTGGGCAGCGACTATCCGGGCCTGCGGCTGGAACCGCTGGTGGCGCCGGGGGATCCCGTCAAGGCCGGCCAGGCGCTGCTGCGCGATCGCCAGCATCCGGATCGCCACATCGTCGCCCCGGCATCGGGCATGGTGAGCGCACTCAACCGCGGCCCCCGTCGCCGTGTCGAAAGCCTCGTGCTGGACGTGGCTGGCGCAGCCACGCGCGAATTTGCCCTTCCCGGCACACTGGATCGACAGGCGCTGGTCGGTCTGCTGCTGGCCAGCGGTCTTTGGGCCGCCATTGCGAGCCGGCCCTTCGGCCGCGCCGCCGACCTCGACAGTCCGCCCGCCGCGCTTTTTCTCACGGCCATGGACAGCCGCCCGCATGCCGTCGATGCTGCCATGGTCATTGCCGAGCACCAAGCCTGGTTCGAGCGCGGCGCCCGCGCCCTGCGGCTGCTGACACCCGGCCCCTGCTATCTCTGTCACCAGGCCGGACACAATCCGGCGCCGCTGGACGATATCACGCCGGTCGGCTTTGCCGGTCCGCATCCGGCCGGCCTGCCTGGCACCCATATCCATCACCTGCACCCCGTCGGGCGCGGCCAGGGCCTGGTCTGGCAGATCGGCTATGCCGACGTCATCGCGCTGGGCCATCTGCTCGAGACCGGGCGCATCTGGGCCGACCGCATCATCGCGCTGTCGGGCCCAGGCCTTGCCGACCCGGTGCTGCTGCGCGTGCCGCCTGGCGCCCGCCTGCAGGATCTGGTGGCCGGGCGGATCTCGCCGCCGCGGGCCATCCTCTATTCCGGCTCGGTGCTGGACGGGCGCGTGCAGGATTATCTGGCGCGCAGCCATTTGCAGGTCTTTGCCCTGCACCACCATGCCCCTGCTGCCCCGCTCTCCCCTCTGGTCCGCCGGATGCAAGCCTGGATGAACGCGGGCATTCCCGCTCTCATTCCCAATGGCGTGCATGAGCGCGTGGCCCCGCCCGGCATCCTGCCCATTCCCCTGCTGCGCGCCCTCAGCACCGGCGATGTCGAGCTGGCGCGCCAGCTTGGCGCCCTGGGCCTGGTCGAAGAGGATCTGGCTTTGCTCTCCCATGTCGATGGCGCCGGCACCGATTATGGCGCCATGCTGCGCGCTATGCTTGACGAACTGGCACCCCGGCCATGATGGGCACCGCCGATACCATTGCGCGCCGCGAACCGCTCGGCCAGATCTGGGGGCGCAGCACCCTGCCTGCTCTGCTCGGCCTAGTCCTGCCCCTGGTCATGCTCTCCCGCGCCGAGGGGGCGGCCCTGTGGGGGCGTCTGGCGCTGGTCCTGGTGATCGTGCTGGGCCTGCAGCTGGCCTTTGCCCTGGCGCGCCGGCATCCCCTTGACTTCTACGGCCTTGTCACCGCCGCCCTCATCGCCATTGCCCTGCCGGCGGCGACGCCGCTCTATCAGCTGATCCTGGGCACCGTCTTTGGCGTGGTGATCGGCGAACAGCTGTTCGGCGGACGCGGGCGCTCCTTCCTGCACCCAGCCGTCGTCACGCTGGCCTTCCTGACCTTTTCCTTTGCCGATCAGGACTATCGCACGGGGCCCGATCTGGCCGCCTGGACCCTGCTGCCGGCGCTGCTCTTGCAGCTGGCCAGCGGCCAGGCTGCCTGGCGGATCCTGCTGGCCGCCGCCGGCACGATGCTGCTGCTGCAATTGCTGGCGGGCAATGCCGCCCCCTGGACTGCCCTGACACCGGGCGCGGTGGTGCTGGCTTTGCTGTACCTGGCCGCCGATCCGGTGGCCTCGGCATCGACCAATCCGGGCCGCTGGGCCTATGGCGCGCTGCTTGGCCTGCTTGCCGGCCTCTTCGGTCAGGTCGGGCCGGGCTTTGGCGCCATGGTCTTTGCCAGCCTGCTCGGCGCCATCTTCGCCCCATTGCTCGATCGCCTCGCCATTCTTGCCCACAATCTGCTCGAGGAGCGGCGCCATGGCTGATCCACGGCGCCGCGGCCCCTGGCAACGCTTTCTCGCCCGTCCCAATAGCGACACGGCCAAGACGCTCGGCGTGGCCTTTCTTGTTGCCCTGGTCTGCGGTCTTGCCGTCTCGATAGCCGCGGTCAGCCTGCGCCCGCTGATCGCCGCCAATGTCGAGGCCGAGCGCCAGGCGCGCATGGCGGCCATGCTGGCCGAACTGCCCGGCATGGGCGACATTCTCGCCGAGGCCGGGGCCGGCGCGGTGGATCTGCAACTGGTCGATCTGGCCAGCGGTACCCTGGTCAGCACAATCGATCCGGCCAGTTACGACCCGCTGGCGGCCGCCGCCGATCCCGCCATGAGCACGGCATTGTCGCGGGCCGAGGACTATGCCGGTCTCGGGCGGCGGGAAAACATCGCCCCTGTCTATCTCGTGCGCCGCGATGGCGCCCTGGCGCTGCTGATATTGCCGATACGCGGCGCCGGCTATGGCGGCCTGATCAAGGCCTATCTGGCGCTGCAGGCCGACCTCAATACCGTGGCCGCGCTCACCGTTTACGAGCAGGCCGAAACCCCCGGCCTGGGCGGTCGCATCACCGAGCCGGCCTGGCAGGCCCAGTGGTCTGGCAAGCAGGTCGCTGCCGCCGGTGCAGTGGTTATCGAAGTGGTGCGCGGCGAGGCCAGCGGCCCCCACGAGGTCGCCGGCATTTCGGGCGCCTCCGTCACTGGCTATGCCGTCACCGACATGGTGCAGTTCTGGCTCGGTCCGGCTGGCTATGGTCCCTTTCTCGAGCGCCTGCGGGCGGGAGGCATCCCATGAACAAGAGCCTGCGCACGCTCGCCAATCCCCTTGTCGAAAACAACCCGGTCACCGTCCACATTCTGGGCATCTGCTCGGCCCTGGCCGTCACCACATCCATGTCGACCGCCCTAACCATGGCGATCGCGCTCAGCCTGGTCCTGGTTGCTGCCGCCGGCATTATCAGCCTGATCCGGGCGCATATTCCGGGCACTATCAGGCTGATCGTCCAGATCACCATCATCGCCGCGCTGGTGATCGTGGCTGACCAGCTGCTGGCCGCCTTTGTCTATCAAATGAGCCAGCGGCTGACCGTGTTTGTCTCGCTGATCGCCACCAATTGCATCGTGCTCGGCCGCACCGAGGCCTTTGCCCTGCACAATCCGCCCGGCCCCAGCATGCTCGATGCCCTGGACAATGGCCTGGGCTACAGCGCCGTCCTGCTGCTGGTCGCCTTCATCCGCGAACTGCTCGGCTCGGGCAGCCTGTTCGGCATCACCCTGCTGCCCCTGGTGGCCGAGGGCGGCTGGTACCAGCCGATGCGCCTGATGCTGCTGGCGCCCAGCGCCTTCATCATTCTGGGCCTGCTGATCTGGGCCATCCGCGGCCTGCAGCCGCACCTGGCCGAACCGCGCGAATTCGCGCTGCGCCATGCCCCGCGGGAGACAAGCACATGATCGACCTCTTCCAGCGCTCGATCTTCGAGGAAAATCTGGCGCTGTCCTACTTTCTGGGCATGTGCACCTTTCTGGCCGTGTCGCGCCGCATCGAGACCGCCCTGGGCGTCGGCCTCGCCCTCATTGTCGTCCAGGCCCTCAGCGTGCCGCTCAACAACCTGCTCTATACTCATATCCTGGCCGGCGGCGCCCTGGCCTGGCTGGGCCTGCCCGATACTGATCTGGGCTTTCTGCGCCTGATCACCTTTATCGGCATCGTCGCGGCGCTGGTACAGATGCTCGAAATGGTGCTTGAGCGCTTCGTGCCGGGCCTGCACCGCGCGCTGGGCATCTACCTGCCGCTGCTGGCGGTCAACTGCGCCATTCTGGGGGGCAGTCTCTTCATGGTCGAGCGCCAGCTCGACCTCTCCGAAAGCGTGGTTTTCGGCCTGGGCACCGGCATCGGC
>CAXBHD010000009.1:0-30588 GCA_963975335.1 uncultured Devosia sp.
CATCATCTTCTTCTGGGTCGCCCGCATGATGATGATGGGCCTCGAATTCCTCGAGCAAGAGCCGTTCCACACGGTCTACATGCATGCTCTGGTCCGCGACGAAAAGGGCCAGAAGATGAGCAAGACCAAGGGCAATGTCATCGACCCGCTCGAGCTCATCGACCAGTATGGCGCCGATGCCACCCGCTTCACCCTGGCGGCCATGGCGGCGCAGGGGCGTGATCTCAAGCTCTCGATGAGCCGGGTGGAGGGCTACCGTAACTTCGTCACCAAGATCTGGAACGCTGCGCGCTTCCTCGAGATGAACGAGTGCCGCCGGGTCGAGGGTTATGACCCGCGCGCCAATACCCTGCCGCTCAACCGCTGGATCGTCGGCGCCACCGCCCGCGGCGCGGCGGCCGTCACCCAGGGCATTGTGGACTACAAGTTCAACGAGGCCGCCAACGCTGCCTATGACTTTGTCTGGGGCACCTTCTGCGACTGGTATGTCGAATTCGCCAAGCCCGTTTTCATGGGCGCCGATGCGGCCGCCAAGGCCGAAACCCGCGCCACCGCGGCCTGGGCGCTCGACCAGATCCTGACCATTCTGCACCCCTTCATGCCCTTCGTCACCGAAGAGCTCTGGGCCGAGACCGGCCAGTTCGGCGCCCCGCGCGACAATATGCTGATCCTGACGCGCTGGCCCGACCTGGCCGGGCTCGAGGATGCCGCCGCCGATGCCGACCTGACCTGGCTGATCGACGTGATCAACAATGTCCGCTCGGTGCGCAGCGAAATGAACGTCCCTGCCAGTGCCAAGCTGTCGCTGGTCGTGGTGGGCGCCAATGAGACGACCCTGCGCCGTCTCGTCGCCGGCACCGCGCTGATCACCCGTCTCGCGCGGCTCGAGGAGATCACGCCGCAAGCCGACGTCCCCGGTGAGTCTGCCCAGTTCGTCGTGGGCGAAGCCACCTGGGCGCTGCCTTTGGCCGAGTTTATCGACATTCCGACCGAAAAGGCCCGCCTCTCCAAGGAAGTCGACAAGCTCGACGCCGAGGTGGCCCAGATCGACAAGAAACTGGGCAATGAGCAGTTTGTCGCCAAGGCACCCGAAGAGGTGATCGAGGAGCAGAAGGCCCGTCGCGAAGCTGCCATCGAACGTCGTCACCATATTGCCGAGGCGCTCAAGCGCCTGAATTGAGAACGCCCATGGACGATACCCCGCGCCGCCCGCCCGTCCAGACCGTTGACAACGGCATGGTTGGCGTTGGCGCGGTGTTGGTCTTTGATGGTCGCGGCGGTGCCGTGCGCCACGAACCCAGCGCCGCCGAGCCACCCGTACCGGCGCGCGGCTTCAAGCTTGTCTGCGGCAATTCCAGATCGCCCGAATTCAAGGTCTGGCTCAAGGAGGAACTCGGCGCCTTCAATGCCGAACTGCTCACCGTGCCCAGCACGCGCTCGCGCTGCACCGTGGTCGAGGATCGCGCCATGGTTGTCATGCGGGTCGCGCGCCCCGGCGCCGAGCCTGACGATATGGGGCGTCAGCTGCTGACCATCTGGATCGAAAAGGGCCGGGTGATCATCGCGTCGGAACTCAACATTCTCGATTTCGTCGGTGTCGCCAACTGGATTTCCGCCCACCATGCGCCCATTTCGCCCGCCGATCTGGTGGCGCGCATGGGGCTGCGGGCCGCCGATCGGCTCGAGCCGCTGGTTGAAATGCTCGGCAATCGCCTCGACAGCATCGAGGAGGGCCTGATCCTGCAGAACAATCCCAAGGCCAATGCCCGCCTCGCCGATCTGCGCCGCAACCTCATCAATTTCCGCCGTATCGTCTGGCCGCAACGTGACCTGCTCAATACGCTCGAGATTGAGGATCTGAGCTTTTTCACCGCCCGCGACCGCCTGCGCCTGCGCGAGGCCTCGGCCCGCACCGCTCGCATTGGTGATGAATTGCAGTCGCTCTCCGAGCGCGCCGTGCTGGTGCATGAGCAGATCATCGATGCGCGCGCCGAACAGATGAACCGCACCATGCTGATCCTGGCCGCGGTCACCGTGGTGTTCATGCCACTGACCCTGCTCACTGGTGCGCTGGGCATGAATGTCGAGGGCATCCCCTTTGCGGGGGAATCGCATGCCTTCTGGACGGTCTGCGTCCTGCTCCTCGTGCTGGCGCTGGGCATTGTCTGGTGGATGCGCGGCCGCCGCTGGCTGTAGTCGGCGGGCCTGGAGAATGCCTCCAGGCCCGACAACTTATATGCTGGCGCGGTCCTGGTGCATGCGCGCATAGAGCCCATTGGCAGCCAGCAAGGCCGCATGCGTGCCTTCCTCGCCCACCCCATCGGCGGTTAGCACGATGATCCGGTCGGCATGACGCACGGTCGAGAGGCGATGGGCGATGACCACGGTGGTGCGCCCCCGGGCCAGCGTCTGCAGCGCCTGCTGCACGGCCGCTTCGCTTTCATTGTCGAGCGCGCTGGTCGCCTCGTCAAAGATCAGGATGGGCGGATTCTTGAGGAATGCCCGGGCAATCGTCAGCCGCTGCTTCTGCCCGCCGGAGAGCTTGACCCCGCGCTGCCCGATATCGGTGTCATAGCCCTGCGGCAGCTTGCTGATGAAGTCATGCGCATGGGCCGCCTTGGCGGCAGCGACAATCTCGTCTTGGCTCGCCTCCGGTCGCCCATAGCGCAGATTGTCGGCCACGCTGCCGGCAAACAGATAGACCTCCTGCGCCACCACGCCCACGCTGCGGCGCAGTGAGTGCAGGGTAACGTCGGCAATATCCTGCCCATCAATGCGGATCTCTCCGCCGCTGATCTCGTAAAACCGCGGGATCAGCGCGCAGAGCGTGCTTTTGCCCACCCCTGATGGCCCCACAATGGCGACGAACTCGCCCGGCGCAATGTCCAGCGACAGGTTGGACAGGACGGCAGGCCCATCGCCCTGATAGCGGAAGCTGACATGGCGGAAGGCAATCGCCCCTGCCACCGGCCGGAGCGGCACAGCGTCGGGTCGGTCGACGATATCGGGCGCCATTTCAAGGATTTCCATGGCCCGCACGAAGCCGGTATGCCCCTCCTGCCAGACCCGCACCACATTGGCCAGGCGCCGCACCGGGTCGACCAGCACCCCGACGCAAAGCAGGAAGGTCAGCAATTCCGCCGTCGTCAGCTCCGCTGCAATGATGCGCAGGGCGCCGGCCACGACCACGCAGATGGTGACGATCTGGGCGAACCCGTCCATGCCCACCGAAAACCAGGCCTCATGCCGATAGCCGTCGCGGCGGCTCTCCACAAATCCTCGATTGGCGACATCGAACTGGGCCAGTTCCAGCGCCTCATTGCCGAATGATTGCACCACCCTGATGCCGGCCAGCCCATCCTCGACCCGCTCGTTGATGGCGCCGATCCGCACCTTGTTGCTGAGCCAGGCCAGGCCCATCTGCCGGTTGAAATGGAGCGCGTAAACCACGGCAAAGGGGATCATGAGGGCGATCATCCCCGCCACGACCGGATCGATCAGGAACAGGATGGTCAGTGCCCCGCCCATCTTGAGCAGGCCGATGGCCAGATCCTCCGGCCCATGGTGGAACAGTTCGCCCAGGGCAAAGGTGTCATTGGTGATCCGGCTCATCAATTGCCCGACCTTGTTGCGGTCGTGAAAGGCAAAGGACAGCCTTTGGCAATGGACGAACAGTTCGCGCCGCATGTCGGCCTCGATGCGCGACCCCATCATATGGCCCTGATAGTCGACGAAGAATGTGGCGACCGCTTCGACCAGGAAAACGGCCAGCATGATCGCGCCAACCACCAGGATGGGCCGCAAGCCGTCGCTGGTTCCTGCAAGCTCGGCCAGATGGCTGGTGAGATAGCTGGCGCAAAGGGGCAGGGCCACGGCCGAGGCTGCTACGAGCAGGGCGCAGCCAAGATCGGCCAGCAGCAGGGGGATATGCGGCTGGTAGTAGGAAATAAACTTGCGTGCCCGGGCCCGCCGCAGCGCGATCAGGGCAGGGTCGTGGGTCTTGGCTCGAAGCGGATTGGCAAGGAGCGGTTTACGGCGCCCGTCGGTTGGCGCTCCCGTCCACGGAAAGGGAAAATGCATGAGATGTCATGTCCGATTGATGATGGGTGGCTACAGCGTCGGACATGGTTTTCATCTTACACTCCCGTGGGGTGGTTTGTTGCGCCGCCCACTATGCGCAAGACGTCGTGGCCGGGCAACGGTGCCGCAGCGGGCTTTGCACGATTGGCGCGTCTGTCCGAACCCCTGGTTTCAATCTGTGACGATTCCGCAACAGCAGACTTGAATCCGATTCGTCGCCATGGGCAGCAACGATTTGGCGATGTTTGTCGCCACAATCTCGCTCTAAACCGAACTGGATTAGGCATCCGGGGCGGGTGGCTATGGCGCCTCTGGGCAGCAGCTCTTGTCGTCTTGATCCCCGCACCGCTGTCGATCCGATGAGGTAGCCCTGAACAGGCGGCACAGCATGGTGCCGTCGGGATTTGGGCGAGGTTGGGAGGCCAGACGTCGACGTGACCGCTATGATCGTTGTCCAGAGTACAACCATTTTCAGGACTGTTGGCCGGTCGCTCGATCTTGTGATCGCTTCGGCTTCAATCCGGTCACAAAGGGCGCTTAACAAAACGTTAACAGGGTCATTTTGGCGCCAATCCGGGCCTCAAGACCCATCGCTGTTCCGGGCTGATCCCCGGGCCGCGACCACACCTCAGGTTTGCCGTCCGGCTCTCCGGACAGGCACTATGAACACCACTCGCTTTGCTGCGGGTAAAAGGAGCATGATGCGGACCATTAGGGACCATTCCCTGATTTCCGTGACGATCGCAGCGGTCATGGCCATGTCGGCCTCGGTCCTGCCCGTGCACGCGCAGACGGCGGCCGACGCCGCGCTGAACATGGCCAATATGCTCGACGGGGCAGGGGGGGGCGTATCCAGCGGTGAACTGCTGGCCGCGCTTGAAAATGCCGCTGATGCCGGCCAGCCCATGGCCATGTGGCAGCTGGGCACGATGTATGAAAATGGCGAGGGCGTGGCGCGCGACCCGGTCAAGGCATTCGGCTTCTTTGCCCAGATCGCCAATCAGCATGCCGATGCTGCACCCAAGGGTGTCGAAGCCGATATTGTCGCCCGTTCCTTCGTCAAGGTGGGCGATTACTACAAGGAAGGTCTGCCCGACGCGGGCATTCCGGCCGATGCTGACCGCTCCCATGCCCTGCTGTTGCACGCCGCCACCTATTTTGGCGATGCCGATGCACAATATCGTGTCGGCCTGCTCTACCTGCAGGAGGATGAACTGGGCCTCAGCCCCTTGCAGAGTGCCCGCTGGTTTTCGCTCGCTGCCCGCAAGGGACACTGCCCGGCCCAGGCGCAGCTGGGTGATCTGCTGTTCAACGGCATCGAAGGGATCGAGGCCCAGCCTGTTGAGGGCCTGATGTGGCTGAGCATTGCGCATGACCGTTGCGCCGGCACTGGCGACGCTGCCTGGGTCGATGAAAAGCTCATTCATGCCCAGTCGCTGTCGACGCCCGAACAGCAGGACGAGGCGGCGGCGCTGGCCTCCTCCATAGCCCCGCAATTTGCGGGCTTCTGATAGCCAGCCTAGAAGCTGAACTGGCCCTCCACGGGCACGTGGTCGCTCGGCTTGTCCCAGCCGCGCACATCCTTGTGGATACGCACGTCGTTGAGCCGGTCTGCCGCCTGCGGTGACAGCATCAGATGGTCGATGCGGATGCCGGCATTGCGCCGCCAGGCGCCGGCCTGGAAATCCCAGAAGGTGAAGGCCTGCTCGGATGTCACGGCGCGCAGCGCATCGGTCAGGCCCAGATTGGTCAGCGTGCGGAAGCGTTCGAGGCTTTCGGGGCGATAGAGCGCATCACCCCACCAGGCCTGCGGATCATGCGCGTCGATGGGCGCCGGGATCAGGTTGAAGTCGCCCAGCAGCACAAAGGGCTCCTCCAGCAGCAGGCGCTCGGCCACATAGGCCTCCAGACGCCGCATCCAGGCCAGCTTGTAGGGGAATTTCTCGCTGTCGACCGGGTTGCCGTTCGGCAGGTAGATGCCACAGACCCGGATGACGCCGCTATCCACCGAGAACACGCCCTCGATCAGCCGGGCCTGCTCGTCCGTCTCGTCGCCGGGCAGGCCGCGCGTCACCTCGTCGAACGGCAGCAGCGACAGGATGGCCACCCCGTTCCAGCTCTTCTGGCCATGCGTTTCCAGATTATAGCCCAGTGCCTCGATCTCGGCCCGGGGAAAGCCCTCATCGACCGATTTGATTTCCTGCAGCACCACGATGTCGGGCTTTTCCTGCGCCAGCCAGGTGAGCAGCAGTTCGAGCCGGGCCTTGATGCCGTTGATATTCCAGGTGGCGATGCGCATGACGGTCTCCGTTGCGCGCAAAACTAGCCCTCCACAGGGCAGGGGGCAACACTAGAGGCCGGCACAAACCGCGTTACCCACCTCCGTGCGATAGGCGCCGTCGCTGCCCTCGAGCCCGGTATTGCTCATCGACACCACGCACAACCCGTTCTGCCGGTCGAGGAACCAGTTGTGCCCATAGATCCCGCCCCAGCGCACGCTGCCCTGCGGCAGCGTCAGTCCGGCCGCCTGCGGATCGTCAACAAAGGCGCCGAAATAGCTGAACTGCAAGCCCGGCCCCACCGCCTGGGCCAGCTGAGAGGTCTGGTTGGCCAGGCCCCGTGCCACGGTTTCCGGCCGCAGGATGCCGCCGCCGCCGCTGCGCAGGGCCTCGAGCAGCGCCATGAAATCGGGTCCCGTGCCCGCCGCGCCGCCGCCGCCCGACTGAAAGGCCGTCCCATCCAGAATCCGCCCCGGATCATAGCTGGTTACCCCGCCCCAGGCATTGGGCACGCTGTGCGGATCGCCCATCAGCACCGCGCCGTCCGGACCATCGGCATAGGCCGCCGCCAGCCGCGCCGGGTCGGTGACGCCAAACCGGGTATCGTCCATTCGCAACGGTCCGGTTACATATCGTGCCATGGCCTCCCCCGGCATGCCGCCCACCAGCTGGCCGGCAATCACGCCCAGCACATCGATGGACGGCCCATAGGCCCAGCCAGTGCCCGGCGCAAAGGCCAGCCCCAGCCCGGCCAGCCGCGCCATGATCGCTTCGCTCCCCAGATGCCAGCGATTGACCCCCGCCGCCTGTTCCTCCGGCGTCAGGATGGTCTCCGCCCGCAGCCCCGATGTATGGGTCAGCAAGTGGTGAATGGTGATCTCGGGCACGCTGCCATCGGCCAATTGGGGCCGAAAGGCCGGCAGGAACCGTGTCACGGCATCGTCGAGCGCCAGCCTTCCTTCCTCCACCAGCGCCAGGACCGTCGCCGCGATCAGGGGCTTGGTCAGCGACGAGAACCTGAAAATGGTGTCATATGTCATCGCCCGCCCGGCCTCCCGATCGGCCAGGCCATGCGCCTTTTCGTAGAGCGGCCGCCCGTCCTTGTGCACCAGCAGCACCGCGCCGACGATCCGCCCCTCGCCAATCGCCCGCTCGACCACCCCATCCAGCGCCTGCTCGAGATCCATGACGGTTACCCCGCCAGCCCGGCATAGACGGCGTCGCGCACCGCATCGACATAGGCGCCATCGACCCCGGCCGGCGCGGTATTGCTCATCATCAGCACGGTCAGGTCCCGCGCCGGGTCGACAAACCAGGAATGGCCATAGATGCCGCCCCAGCCCAGCGTGCCCGCGCTTTCAGGCGTCTTGGCGGCGACCGGGTCGACAATGATGTCGGAAAAATAACTGAACTTGCAGCCCGGCACCCGCCACACTTCCCCGGTCTGCGGGCGGGCCGCCAGCGCGAACGTCTCCGGTTTGAGCACGCCCGGCATGTCCGCCCGCACCGCGTCGAAAAATCGGAACATGTCGGCGGGCGTGCCCACCATGCCGGCACCACCGGCCTGGAAAGCCTTGGGGTTGAAGGCCCGGCACGGCGAAAACAGGGTCTGCGTACCATCCGCATTGCGGTGCCGGTAATTGTCCCCCATGGCCACCGGGCCGGATGCCGTATTGGCATAATTCGCTGCCAGCCTGGCCCGGTCGGTAATGTGGAAGGCGGTGTCCGCCATGCCCAGCGGGCGCGTCACATACTGCGCCACGGCCGCTTCCAGCGTGCCGCCGGTCACCTTGGCGATCACCGCGCCCAGCACGTCGATGGCCACCGAATATTCCCAGCCTGTGCCGGGCTCATAGCGCAGCGGCTGCGCCGCCAGCCGGGTGAAATTGGTTTCATAGTCGAGGCTGTCATCACCCAGCCCCGTCGCTACCCCCGTTTCGGGCGCGTAATTATAGCTCAGCCCCGCCGTATGGGTCAGCAGCTGCCGGATCCGGATTGCCGGGGTCTTGCCCTGATAGGACGGCGTAAAAAAGGGCAGGTGGTCGGCTACGGCATCCTCGAGCGAGAGCTTGCCCGCATCGCACAGCGCCAGGGCTGTCAGCGAGACCATCGGCTTGGTCAGCGAGGCCAGCCGGTAGATCGTGTCAAAGCCTGCCTTCTGCCCGGCCTCCCGATCGGCCAGTCCGAAACTGTGCCGATAAAGCGTCTCGCCCGCCTGTGCCACCATGACGGCGCCGCCGACAATGGTGCCCTGGGCAATGGCAATTCGGGTGATGTCGTCGAGGCGGCTCTGCAAATCCATGACCTGGCTCCGGTTTTTGCCCGGAGCATAAATCGGCCAACCGCCGCTGTCTGCCTGGTATGGAAGTTTTAGACGGCGAAACTGGTGCCGCAGCCGCAGGACGCCACCGCATTGGGATTGCGGATCTGGAAGGCCTGGCCGATCAGGTCGTCGACAAAGTCGATTTCCGAGCCGCCCATGAATTCCAGGCTCATCGAATCGATCAGCACCACCGCATCGCCCTTTTGCAGAACGATATCGTCGCTGCCGGCCTTTTCCTGTACGAGATTGTATTCATACTGAAACCCCGAACAGCCGCCGCCGGCCACCGAAATGCGCAGCACCGTCCCCTCGGCTTCCTTGGCGAGGATTCGTGACACGCGCTTGGCAGCACGATCGGTAAGCACGACTTGTGTCGGGGCGAGGGCGGTATCGGTCATCATCAATTCCGTGCCGTTTGGTAATGTCATAACGGTCAGGCTAAAATAGTAACTCTGGCCGGAAATGAAAAGGGCCAAAAGATTGGGCTGTCATCACCGATGAGCGATACCGCTGTTTACGCCTCCAAACCCGAACTGTCCCTGGGCCGCATCGATGGCGCCGGCCCCAGTCCCACCCGCAGCGAGTTCCAGCGGGATCGTGACCGCATCATCCATTCCACCGCCTTTCGCCGGCTGCAGCACAAGACCCAGGTGTTTTTCGAGCACGATGGCAATCATTTCCGCAACCGGCTGACCCATACGCTCGAGGTCAGCCAGATGGCCCGTTCCATGGCGCGGGCGCTCCATCTCAACGAAGACCTCGCCGAAGCCATCGCCCTGTCGCGGCCATGGCGCCCTATGGCGGCTTTGACCACAATATCCAGGCCATGCGCGTCGTCACCCTGCTGGAAAACCGCTATGCCGAGCATGACGGGCTCAACCTCACCTGGGAAACCCTTGAGGGCATCCTCAAGCATAATGGCCCGCTGACCAATCCCGATGGCACTCCCTATGGCAAATATGCCGAGCAGGGGCTTCCCGCCGGCCTCGATGATCTGCCCGCTTGTGCCGATCTGCGCCTGTCGAGCTTTGCCTCGCTCGAAGCCCAGACCGCCGCCATTGCCGATGACATCGCCTATAATGCCCATGACGTCGATGACGCCCTGCGCGCCGGCCTGATCTCCCTGACCGACCTGCTCGATGTTCCCTTTGCCGGCCCCATTGTGCGCGAAGTGCTCGATCGCTATCCCGATATCGCCCCCAAGCGGCAGGCCCATGAAGTGCAGCGCCGCCTCATCACCCGCAGCATCGAGGATGTCATCGCCACCACCGCCGCCAATATCGCTGTCGCCGCTGTCGCCTCGGCCGATGACGTCCGCAGCGCCGGCCGGACCCTCGTCGCCTTTTCTCCCCGGCTCGCCGCCGACATTGAGGGCCTCAAGACCTTCCTCTTCCAGCGCGTCTACCGCCATGAATCGGTGATGGTCTCGGTCCGCCAGAGCGAACAGCTGGTGATGGACCTGTTCGCGCGCTATTTCGACAGCCGCGATCTGCCCGGCCGCTGGGGCATTGCGGCACGTGCCGCCACCAGTGATTCCGCACTGGCCCGCATCATCGCCGATTTCATCGCCGGCATGACCGATCCCTATGCCTTGGCCGAACATGCGCGTCTGTTTGACGCTCGCCCGGATTTCCGTTAACCCCGGCGCACCTTATCAGTCAGGTCTATCATGGACGTTTTCGCTCTGTTTTCCGCGCGTGTCGCCGATGCGATGCATGTTCTCTATCCCGAAGTCGGCGCCGATCTGCTGGCCCGTATCGTGGTCGAGCCGCCGCGCGATCCTGCCCATGGCGATCTGTCCACCAATGCCGCCATGGTTGTGGCCAAGCCGCTGGGCAAGAATCCGCGCGACGTGGCCAATGCGCTGCTCGAGCACTTCAAGCATGATGGCGATGTCGCCAGCGTGGAAGTGGCCGGCCCCGGCTTTATCAATTTCCGTCTCAACGCGCCGATCTGGCACCAGGTTCTGCGCTCCATCGCCGAACTGGGCGCCGATTACGGCCGCTCGACGCAGGGGGGCGGGGAGGCCGTCAACATCGAATATGTGTCGGCCAACCCCACCGGCCCCATGCATGTCGGTCACACCCGCGGCGCCGTATTTGGCGATACGCTGTCCTCCCTGATGGCCTTTTCGGGCTTCGAGGTGACGCGCGAATATTACATCAATGACGCCGGCAGCCAGATCGACACCCTGGCGCGCTCCACCCTGCTGCGCTATCGCGAAGCCCTTGGCGAAAGCATCGAAATCCCGTCCGGCTTCTATCCGGGCGACTATCTCGTGCCGGTCGGCCAGGCGCTCAAGGCAGAATTCGGCGATGCCCTGCTGGCCATGTCGGAGCCGGAAGCGCTGGCCATCGTGCGCGAGCGGGTGCTGGTGGCCATGCTCGATCTCATCAAGGGCGACCTGGCGCTGCTGGGCATCCACCATGACGTGTTCTTTTCCGAGCGGCAGTTGCACGGCCCGGGCGGCGACATTGAGCAGACACTGGCCTGGCTGCGCGAGATGGGCATGATCTATGAGGGCCGGCTCGAGCCCCCCAAGGGCAAGACGCCCGAGGATTGGGAGGATCGCGAGCAGACCCTGTTCCGCGCCACCGACTATGGTGACGATACTGACCGCGCGCTGATCAAGTCGGATGGTTCCTACACCTACTTTGCGGCCGACATCGCCTATCACCGCAACAAGTTCCTGCGCGGCTTCAAGCACATGATCAATGTGCTGGGCGCCGATCACTCCGGTTACGTCAAGCGCTTGCAGGCGGCCACCAAGGCCGTGTCGCTCAATGCCGCCGATATGGATGTGCGCATCTGCCAGCTGGTGCGCCTGCTCAAGAATGGCGAGCCGTTCAAGATGAGCAAGCGCTCGGGCGATCTGGTGACCCTGGCTGATGTCGTCGAGGAAGTGGGTGCTGACGCCACGCGCTTCATGCTGATGTATCGGCGCAATGATGCGGCCATGGATTTCGATTTCGCCCTGGTCAAGGAGCAGACCAAGGACAATCCGGTTTTCTATGTCCAATATGCCCATGCCCGGGCCTATTCCATCTTCAAGACCGCTGCGCGCGACCTGCCTGACCTCGATCTGTCCGCCGCCGCCCTGGTCGGCGCCGAGGTGGAACGCATTGTAACGCCAGCAGAACTGGACCTGGTGCGGGTGCTGGCGGCCTGGCCGCGCACCGTCAGTGCGGCCGCTATTGCCCATGAGCCGCATCGTATTGCATTCTACGTGCATGAACTGGCCGCCGCCTTCCACAGCTTCTGGGCCAAGGGCAAGGATGACGTTCAGTTACGATTTGTTAACCAGGACGACCCAAAGCTGACATTTGCCCGACTCGCTCTGGTCGACGCTGTCCGTCAGGTTATCGTCAACGGGCTTGGCATTCTCGGCGTCTCCGCCCCGACGGAGCTTTCATAATTCGGGCGTATTACTGTGTTGAATCGCGCAAAATTGCCCATTGTGGGCGCCATTTCAGGACTCTAGAGGGCGCTGCTTTATGCTGGCGAAACCGTAGCTAATGGCCGGACAATCCGACGCCGCAGACGATCTGATCGCTGAACTCGCAAAACTGATGGCGCAGGATGCGCAGGGTGACCGGGCGGCAAAGCCGGCCGCGCCTGCCGCTGCGCCGGCGCAGTTTCCGCCCGTGCGCATTCCCGGTGATGCGGCGCCAAAGAGCGTGTCCAGCCCATCGACAGATTTCCTGCGCTCGCTGTCGACGCCTCAGGCGCCGGAATCCGCTGTTGAACCGGTGGTCTCGGAACCGGTTTCGACGCCGCGCCGGCCCACCGCTGCTGCGCCCGAGCCCGAGCCCTTCCAGTTTGATTTTGGCATCCGCAGCGCTGATGTCCCGCCGGCCGGGCCAAAAGACCTGCCAAAGGCTGGCCCTGCGCCGGCAGAACCCGCAATGTCGGTCCCGCACTCTGCCGAGCACGATAGCATTGCCGATTTGATTTCAGCGGAACTGGCGGCCCACCCGGCGCAGGAGGCTGAGTCTGTCGTCTCGGTGCCGGTGCCGGCCGCAGCGCCGGCGGTCATGGCGACGACGGTGGCGGCGCCATCCCCTGCGGCGCCAGCCGCGAGCCTTGGATCAGCCCGGGCCGAGCACGACCATTTCAGGGTGCCCCCCGTATTCGGGCTGGGCTCGGCTGTGGCGCCTGCGGCTGCCACTGCAGCCGAACCCGTTGTCCCCGGCCATCCCCAGGCATCGCCAGCGGTTGCGCCGCCGAAGCCGACAACCGAGACATCGGTGCCGCTCGATCCGATCGAGGAGATCGAAAGCCTCATTGGTCGGGCCATGCGCGTTGAATTTGCGCGGCCCGAAGATGAAGCACGTCCGGCCGAAGCCAGGCCGGCTGCCGCCGCGCCGCAGGTCCAGCGCCCCGCGCCCAGCCCCGCTTTGCGCAGTCTGGCCACCCCGGTCCTGCCTGATCGGGGCGGGCACGAGCTTTCTGCCGCCGATCAGACCATCTTTGCCGCCGCCCAGGCCACGGGCGCCAAGGTCGGCTGGGTCAGTGATCCCCAGGCTGCGGACGCCGCGCCGCACGAGCCCATGGCGGCGCCACGGCAGCGTCGCGCCATGGGCATGTCGCGCGCCCTGGCAGGTCCGCTTGTGGCGGTCACCTTGCTGCTGGCTGCCGGTTTTGGCCTTTACTGGGTACTTGGCCTTGGCGGCCGTGACGCCGGCCCGCCGCCTCTGCTGACTGCCGATGCCGCGCCGGTCAAGGAAGTGGCGCCCGTGGTTGCCGACGATGGCGCTGCAGCGCCCCAGTCGGTTGTGTTTAACGAGATGGATGGCGGGACGCCCAGCGCCGACGAGCAACTGGTGTCCCGTGATCAGACCGACGTCAATGAGGTCACCCAGGTGGCCGCTGCTGCCACCGATCTGGGCGATGAGGGCCTCGCCAATCGCAAGGTTCGCACCGTCAAGGTTCGGCCTGATGGAACCATAGTCAGCGGCGACGACAGCGTTGCCGGCAGCGCCATTCTGCCCGTTGACCGGCCGAACGTGCCGGCAGTGCCGGGCGCCGAAACGGCGACCCCCGAACTGCTGGCCAGCACGGCCCCGATCACGCCGGTAGAACCGACGCCGGCGGTCACCACGCCCGAACCTGCCATAGTGCCGGTTGAACCCGGCTCAACGGTTCCCGCCGTGGACCTGACGGGTGCCGCTATCGCCGGCAAATCCGCCACCATCCCGCTTCAGCGTCCGACCGGGCTGCGGCTGGCCAGTGCCGCGCCGGCCGCCTCTGAAACCTCGGCTGCCCCCTTGGCAGAGACCGTTGCCCCTGCCGATCCTGCCCCGGCATCGACCATTCCGGGGGCAACCGAGGTGGACGCCCTGGGCGATACCGCGCCGGCCTATGTCCAGCTCGCTTCCCAGCGCAGCGAGGCTGATGCCCGCCAGTCGGCCCAGAATATGGTGACCCGTTATGGACCGCTCTTTGGTGGTGCCAATCTGGAAGTCCAGCGTGTCGATCTGGGCGCGCGGGGCATCTACTACCGGGTGCGCGTTCCCGCCTCCTCGCTCGAACAGGCCAACCTGATCTGCACCAATGTCAAGGCGGCGGGCGGCGACTGCTTCACCATGTGATGGGGCGCGTCGCCCCGTCGCGCTGCCATTGCCGCGCTTGACGCTCGTCGGCCCAGCGGCCAAGGATGGCACCATGTTTCAGCAGCCCGGCATGCATTGATGACTTCTGCCCAGACTGACTGGTTTGCCACACCGGCCCCGCCTGATGACGACGACATTCTCTATGTCGATGTCGATGGCTATGAGGGGCCCCTCGATCTGCTGCTTGATCTGGCCCGCCGCCAGAAGGTGGATCTGGCGGCCATTTCGGTACTGGCCCTTGCCGAGCAATATCTGCTCTTCATCGAGAAGGTGCGCGAGAAGCGCATCGAGCTGGCGGCCGACTATCTGGTCATGGCTGCCTGGCTGGCCTATCTCAAGAGCCGGCTCATGGTTCCCCAGGCGGCGTCCGACGACGAGCCCTCCGGCGAGATGCTGGCCGCCATGCTGCAGTTTCGCCTCAAGCGCCTCGAAGCCATGCGCCGTGCCGCCAGCCTGTTGATGAACCGGCCGCGTCTCGGTCTGGCCGTCTATGCCCGCGGCATGCCCGAGCCCATGCAGATCGAGCGGCGTAGCCTCTGGGAAGCCAGCCTCTTCGATCTGCTCAAGGCCTATTCCGCCCAGCGCGAGAAGGGCATCAGCACCGACTATGCACCCATCCAGCGCACCGTCTGGTCCTTGCAGGACGCGCGCGATATCCTCCAGCGCCTGATCGGTGATAGTCTCGACTGGGTCCCCATGGACACCTATCTGGCGCACTATCTCGCCAGCCCGCGCGAGCGCGCCACCATCCGCGCCTCGACCTTCGCGTCCAGCCTCGAACTGGTCCGCCAGGGCCAGATCGATATCCGCCAGACCGAAATCTTCGGTCCGCTGCTGGTGCGGCGTCACAAGGCCGATACACCGTGATTGCATCCGACGAGCACAGCGAGGTTGCCGAGCGCAATCTGCGCATTCTCGAGGCTCTCCTGTTCGCCTCAACTGAGCCTTTATCGGCTACCCAGATGTTAGCCTATCTGGGTGAAGGGTCGCGCGTGATCGAATTGCTGGTGACTCTGCAGCAGCGCTATGCGGGCCGGGGGGTCAACCTTGTCCAGCGCGGGGACAAGTGGGCCTTCCGCACTGCCGACGACCTCGGATTCCTGTTGCGCCGCGAGGAGCAGGAGACCCGTCCGCTGTCGCGGGCGGCGCTCGAAACCCTCTCCATCATCGCCTATCACCAGCCATCCACCCGGGCCGAGATCGAGGAGGTCCGCGGCGTCGCCACCGGCAAGGGCACCATCGATCTGCTGCTCGAAGCCGGCTGGATTCGCATGCGCGGCCGCCGCCGCACCCCTGGTCGCCCCGTAACCTATGGCACTACCGACGCTTTTCTCGACCATTTCGGGCTGGAAAGCCTTTCCGATCTGCCCGGGCTTGAAGAACTCAAGGGCGCGGGCCTGCTTTCGGGGCGCCTGCCGGCCTCCATGCAGATACCGCTTCCCTTTGATGGTGCTCTGCGCGAGGACGAAGATCCGCTTGACCCCGACGATCTCGATAATGAGGACGAAAACGCCTGATGACTGAAGAACTTGCAGGCTGGGGCACCCGCGGCACAACCGGCGTAAGCTTCGCCGCAACGCTCGAATTTGACGCTGTCGACGTCCGCCTTGGGGGCAGGGCCGTCCTCGACCAGTTCAGCCTGACCCTGCGTCCCGGGGAGATCGTCTGCCTGCTCGGCGAATCGGGTTCGGGGAAGTCCACAGCCCTGCGCGTGGCTGCCGGCATTCAGCCGGTCCATGCCGGGGCGGTCCGGATCAATGGGCAAACCGTTTCATCCCCGGGCATGACGACCCCCATAGACCGGCGCGGTGTCGGCCTGATGTTTCAGGATTTTGCGCTGTTTCCCCATCTGACCGTGCTGCAGAACGTGTTGTTTGGCCTGCGCAAATTGGGTCGGGCGGCGGCTTTGGCGCAGGCCGGGGCGGCGCTGCGACGGGTCGGTCTGGCCGACCGCGGGGCCGACTATCCCCACATGCTTTCAGGTGGCCAGCAGCAGCGCCTGGCCCTGGCCCGCAGCGTCGCGCCCCGCCCCGGCGTGCTACTGCTCGATGAACCCTTTTCCAGCCTCGATGCCCGTCTGCGCGAGACGGTGCGCGAGGAAACCCTGGCGGTCCTGCGCGAGACCAATGTCACCAGCCTGATCGTGACGCATGATCCCGAAGAGGCCATGATTCTGGGGGACCGCGTGGCCCTGCTGCGCCAGGGCCGGATTGCCCAGATCGGCACGGGGGCAGAAATTTATCGTGAACCGATCGATCTCAGCGCGGCGCGGTTCTTTTCGCCCCTCAGCGAAATCGAAGCCGTGGTCGCCAATGGACACGCCGCAACCCCGCTCGGCGCCGTGGCTACCCCCGGCATTGCCGATGGCACGGCGGTCACCGTCGCCATCCGGCCTGCCGGTGGCGCCCGGCTTCGCCTGGCGGGCCCCGGCACTCCCGGCCGCGTCGTCAGCAAGCGCGACGCCATTGGCGAAGATCTCTGTGAGGTCAATGTGGCGGGGCTCGATACGCCATTGGCTATCCGGCAGCCCGCCAGTTCTGCCCTGACCGTTGGTCAGGACGTATTCGTCACCCTTAACCGGGAACACGTTCTTGTGTTTCCCCGCATTTGAACCTATTTCTGGCCTATATATCCGCGTGTAACGCGTTCTGAGAAAAATCTAGGGAGTCCAAAATGCACGCGCCAGGAATTTGGGGTATTCTCGTTGTTGCCGTCGTCGTGATCCTGCTGTTTGGTCGCGGCAAGATTTCCGGCATGATGGGTGAAGTTGCCTCGGGCATCAAAGCCTTCCAGAAAGGCATGAAGGACGATGACGACAAGCCGGTTGAGCGCGTCGCCACTACCGAACCCGCACAACCTGAAAAGAAGGACGTTTAGGTCGCTTCTGCCCGTAGCCCTGTTGCTTTGAGGAATTGATACTATGCTCGGCTTGGGCTGGACAGAGATGCTGGTGATCGGCGTCATGGCGCTGATTTTTATCGGACCCAAGGATCTGCCGGTGGTGATGAACCGCGTCGGCAAGATTATCGGCCAGGTTCGCCGCATGGGCACTGAATTCCAGCGGGAGATCAACAAGACGACGGGACTGGATGAGGTGCGCAATCTGCGCAACTCCATCACCTCGCCGCTCAAGAAGTCGGCTGACGAAATCCGCAAGGAATTCAATGCGATGACGCCGTCGGGCGCCAAGCCTTCCGGCGTCATCAAGCCGGCCGATCCCGCCGCGGAAAGCGTTGTCGATGAAATCCGGGCCAAGGCCGGCATGACCACGCCCGCGGCGCCCAAGACGGCCGACGAGACCGCCAGGGCAGCCGGCTTCAAGCCTGCGGGTCCGGCGCCGACTGCTTCGACAGCGACAGCCACCAAGCCAGTGGCAGTCACGGGCAAGAAGGCGCCTGTCAAGGCGACCAAGGCACCGGCAAGGGCCAAGGCCGTGCCGACCAGCAAAGTCGATACCGCCGAGTTGACCCCCGTCGTGGCCAAACCGGGTGCCGTCACGACAACCGCGCCGGCGGCAGAAAAACAGGCCGCCGCGCCCAAGCCAGCTGCCGCAAGGCCAGCGCGAGCGAAGGCTGCTCAAACCAAGCCGGTGGAGACTGCGTCCGCGGCCCCGGCAAAGGCTGCTACGACCAAGAGAGCCGCCGCCAAGCCAAAATCCGCAACGCCCAAAACTGCCGATACGGCCGGGGATAACTAGACCATGGCCGAGCCCAAGCAGATTGCCGATGGCAACGCCGCAACGCCCGACGAACTCGCTGGCAGCGAAGCGCCGCTGCTCGAGCATCTGGTCGAGTTGCGCAAGCGATTGATCTATTCCGCCATCACCATCGTGGTGTTGATGGCCTTCTGTTTCATCTTTGCCAGCACCATCTATGACTGGCTGCTGATGCCCTATCGCAGCGCTGCGCCGGACACCAATCTGATATTCACGGCGCCGCAGGAGCTGTTCTTCACCTATTTGAATGTGGCCATGTTTGGCGCGATTTTCCTCGGTTTTCCGATGATTGCCAGCCAGATCTACATGTTTGTGGCCCCAGGTCTGTACAAGCACGAGCGCCGGGCCTTCCTGCCCTATCTCGTTGCCACGCCGGTGTTTTTTGTCCTGGGTGCGGCCCTGGTCTATTTCATCGTCCTGCCCATGGCGCTGCACTTCTTTGCCGGCATGCAGACCGATGATATCGAAATGCTCGTCAGCGTCAGCGAGTATCTCGGCTTTGCCATGCTGCTTATCCTCGCCTTCGGCATCTGCTTCCAGTTGCCTGTTGTGCTGACTTTGCTTGCTCAGATCGATCTGGTTCATGTCGATATGCTCAAGGCCGGTCGGCGCTATGCCATTGTCGGCATTCTGATCTTTGCCGCCTTCATTACCCCGCCCGATCCGATCTCCCAGCTCGGTCTTGCCCTGCCTATGTACCTGCTCTACGAAGTCTCGATCCTTTCCGTACGGATGGTCGAGAAGCGCCGGGCCGCCGCTCTGGCGGCGCAGGAAGCGGAAATCGCCGGTTCATCGTCCGACTAATTCCCCTGCCTGCAGTCAGGCCGGGGGTGGAAATCCTCGTGGCCTCGCAGGCGCGCCATGAGCCAGTTTCAGCCTGTACCATCAGAGGCGGGCGGTGCCCGTAACAGCCATGTTCGATATCAAGTGGATCAGAGCCAATGCCGATGCCTTCGATGCTGCCGTGTCACGGCGCAAGGGGGTATCCGTCCGCTCGGTCGATCTGCTGGCGATCGACGACCGGCGGCGCGACATCATTGGCCGGCTCAATGACGCCCAGGAACAGCGCAACACGCTGTCCAAGCAGATCGGCCAGGCCAAGGCGCAGAAGGATGACGCCAAGGCGAGCGAATTGATGGCAGAAGTGGCCCGCCTCAAGGAAGCCATTCCCCAGGGGGAGGCCGATCAGCGCGCTATCGAGATGGAGCTGCAGGCAGCCTTGTCGGTCATTCCCAATCTGGTGTTCGATGACGTGCCGACCGGCACTGACGAATCCGACAATGTCGAATATTTCGGCCGTAATGGTACGCCCGCAACGGCTGCTATCCAGCGCGCGCCCAAGCCCAGCTTTGGCTTTGCACCCAAGGAGCATTACGAGGTCGGCGTTGCCGCGCAGCTGATGGATTTCGAAACGGCCGCCAAGCTTTCGGGCAGCCGCTTTGTCGTGCTCAAGGGCGAAGTGGCCCGGCTCGAAAGGGCGCTGGGCCAGTTCATGCTCGATCTGCACACCAGCGAGCATGGCTATCTCGAGGTCCAGCCGCCGCTCCTGGTCAAAGATGACGCGCTGTTCGGCACCAACCAACTGCCGAAATTCGAGGATGACCTGTTCTTTACCCCGCATGGCGAGGCACGCCTGGCCCTGATCCCCACCGCCGAGGTCCCTCTGACCAATATGGTGCGCGAGTCCATCTTGGCAGAGGAAGAACTGCCGCTGCGCATGACGGCGCTGACACCATGCTTCCGCTCCGAGGCCGGTTCTGCCGGTCGCGACACCCGCGGCATGCTGCGCCAGCACCAGTTCAACAAGGTGGAAATGGTCTCCATCACGACGCCGGAGGCCGCCGCCGACGAGCATGAGCGCATGCTGACCTGTGCCGAGGCCGTGCTGCAGAAGCTTGGCCTGCATTATCGGGTCATGCACCTATGCACCGGCGATACCGGCTTTGGCGCCCGCCGCACCTACGATCTGGAGGTCTGGCTGCCGGGCCAAGACACCTATCGCGAAATCTCTTCGGTCTCGGTCTGCGGGGATTTCCAGGCCCGCCGCATGGAGGCGCGCTACCGCCCCGCCGGAGAAAAGCAGGCGCCGCGCTATGTGCATACGCTCAATGGCTCGGGAACCGCGGTTGGCCGCTGCCTGATCGCGGTACTGGAAAACTACCAGCAGGAAGACGGCACCGTTCTCGTGCCAGATGTGCTGCAGCCCTATATGGGCGGTCTCAAGTCCATTGGCGGCCATTAATGGGTCTGCGCATCCTCATTACCAATGACGACGGCGTGGACGCGCCTGGCATTGCCATCATGGCCGATATCGCCCGGGCGCTGAGCGATGACGTCTGGATCGTTGCGCCGGACGGCAATCAGTCCGGGGCAGGGCATCGGCTCAGCTTCGGCACGGAGCTGACCATCGAGCGCCGGGACGAACAGACTTTCGCGATTGTCGGCGGTTCTCCTGCCGATTGCGTCGTGGCCGGCATGACCCATCTGCTGGGCGACCGACCCGCTGACGTGGTCTTGTCCGGAGTCAATGCCGGTCAGAATCTGGGCGATATCGTCAACTGTTCGGGCACCGCGGCGGGTGCCCGCGAAGGCGCCATGCAGGGCGCCATTGCCATCGCCATGAGCCAGGGCGTCGATTATGGGGTCAGCCGCGACGTCGACTGGTCCAATGCCAAAACCCATGGGCTGGCCGCCGCACGGGCCATTATCGCGGCGGCTGGTGGGCGGGAGCACTATTACAACGTCAATTTCCCATTCTGCGACCCAGCCGCCACCAAGGGTATCGCCGTGGTCCCGATGCAGCGCTTTTCCCGCTCCCCCTTTCGCTATTATCCCAGCGACAATGCCGGGAAATTCTTCGTGGCTATTCCGGAAACCCCGATGCCGCTCGATCGGGGCGCCGACTTCGAAAGCCTGCGGCGGGATTTCTATGTGACGGTAACGCCGCTCCTGCTGCAGCAGACCGATATGGCGCTGGCCACAGCGCTCAACGGCACCCTCAGCCTCTAGCGATTTTCCGAGCCTGACGGGCTTTTGCACTGTTCCCCGCCCTTAACCTTACCCAATGCAGAATCGGGTGAGGACGATTTTGCTCAAATCGCATGGGCTTTAAACTCGTCTTTGAGTACCTGCGTACGAGTAAGCTGATGAGTATCCGCGTATCCCGTCGGGCACCGAAAGGTGCCGTTGCGATGGCTGGCCTTCTGATTGCTGCCGTTGCCCTGTCCGGATGTTCCAGTCTGGGAAGTCGTGCCTTTGGCGACCCCACCACGACAGGCTCTCTCCCGCAGGCCGCTCCTCAATCCTATAGTCAGCCCATGCCGAATAGCCTGGGCGCGCCCCAGAGCATGGTGGCCGACGCCCAGTTTGTGCCGCCGGCCAATGTCGGCGGCATGGGGCAGCCTCAGGCGGCCCAGCCACTTTGGGGTCAGCCCGCGCAGACCGCCTATAGCCAGCCGACGCCCATGGCTAATGGCGGCGCCATGCCGACCGTGCAGTCCCAAAATCTACCCGTTTTGAGCAATTCGCCCCAGGGATCCGTTCCAGCCATGCAAGCCCAGCCCGCCATCGCTTCCGCGACCATGCCCCCACCCGCAGCGCTCGGCAGCATGCCGGCCAATAATTCCGTGCCAACGCTGGCGTCCACGACGACGACGCCGCCAGCAGGCGGCGCTACCTTCACCCACACCATTGCCAGCGGTGAATCCCTTTACACGATTGCGCGCCGCTACGAGGTCACCACGCAATCTCTGGTGCAGGCCAACAATCTCGAATCGCCCGACAAGATCGTGGTTGGGCAGAAGATCATCGTGCCCGGTCGCTCCGATCTGCTGGTCAATAGGGCCGAGACGACAAGGACCGCCGCCCTCGGTGTACCAGCCGCGCCGGCACCGGCCCAGCAGACCTTGCCTGCTGCTGCCCCGAACACGCTGCAGGCCGCGCCCGCCCCAGCTGCACAGCCCGCGCCTGCGCCTGCGGCCGCCGAGCCGACTGCTGTGGCTGCCGTGCCGGCCGCCGAACCGGCAATGTCCGGCAGCGACAAGTTCCGCTGGCCCGTCAGTGGCCGCGTTCTGGTGGACTTTGCCGCTTCCAAGGGGACCGGTATCAATATCGAGGCTGCCGAAGGCGCCTCGGTCAAGGCCGCCGAGAATGGCACCGTCATCTATGTCGGCTCGGGCGTCGAGGGCTATGGCAACCTGGTGCTGATCCGCCATCCCAATGGCTATGTCTCAGCCTATGCCCATCTGGGTGCGATGAACGTGGCCAAGGGTGCCAATGTCAGCCGCGGCGACACGATCGGCGCCGCCGGCAAGACCGGCTCGGTCACCAAGCCGCAGCTGCATTTCGAGCTGCGCAAGGGCGCCACACCAGTCGATCCGATGCCCCTGCTTGCCAGCTAAGGCCATCTCTTCCCGGACAAACCCCCGCCACCGGCGGGGGTTTTGCTTTTACGAGGCCGGCTTGCCCAGCTCGCCCGCCAGTGTCCGCACCAATTGGATGGCGACGCGCCCCGATCGGGCCCCGCGGGTGGCCGCCCATTCGATGGCGCGGGCCCGAAGCTCATCCGGCGCAATATCCAGCCCGAAATGGCTGGCATAGCTGCTGACCATGTCGAGATAGGTCGGTTGGTCGCAATTGTGAAAGCCCAGCCACAGGCCAAACCGGTCTGACAGGGATACCTTTTCTTCGACGGCTTCACCCGGATTGATCGCCGTTGATCGTTCGTTTTCAATCATGTCGCGCGGCATCAGATGGCGTCGGTTGGATGTGGCGTAAAACAGCACATTGTCCGGCCGCCCTTCCAGCCCGCCGTCAAGGATCGTCTTGAGCGACTTGTAGCTGGTTTCGCCATTGTCAAAACTCAGGTCGTCACAAAAAACCACGAACCGTGCGCTTTCCTGGCCAATGCGCCGCATGAGATCAGGCAGGGTCTCCAGATCCTCCCGCGCGATTTCGATCAGCACCAGGCGCATGAAACCTTCGGCCGCGCGCTCGACAATGTCGCCGTGAATGGCCTTGACCAGCGAACTCTTGCCCATGCCACGCGCGCCCCATAGCAGCGCGTTGTTCGCGCCATGGCCTCGGGCAAACTGTTCGGTATTGCGCAGCAATATATCCTGGACGGCGTCGATGCCCTTGAGCATGGACAGTGGCACACGGCTCACCCGTTCAACGGGATGGAGCGTTTCGGAATCGCCTTCCCAGTGATAGGCATTGGCAGATCCCAGGGCAGGGTCATGGCTCCCGGTTTTCGGCGCCATAGCCGCCAGCGCATTGGCTATCGCATCGAGTTTGGCACTGATATCGGCAAGGTGGTTTTTGGTCTTCAAGGCATTGTGTCCTCAAGCTCGGCGCGGCAATTTGCGGCTCCCGGAATGCCTTTGCAATCGCCGGAACGCAAATGTATAGTCCGCCCGATTTTGATCGGGGCGCAAGTGCAACAAGCCCCAATGCGTCCAGTGGCCCTGTGCCATGATTTAGCTCGGCTGGCGCAGTCCTTCCCAAACCAAGAAGAAACCAAGGAACTCGCTATGTTTGTAACGCCCGCTTTTGCCCAAGCAGCTGGCGCCGCCGCCCCCACCGGCGGCATCGCCGACATCCTCATCCAGATGATGCCGATTCTGCTCCTGGTCGTGATCTTCTGGTTCCTGATCTTCCGCCCGCAGCAGAAGCGCCTGAAAGCCCAGCAGGCTATGCTGGCTGCCATCCGTCGCGGCGACACCGTCGTCACCACGGGCGGCATCATCGGCAAGGTGACCAAGGCAGTTGATGGCGAAGATCTCGAAGTCGAGATTGCCACCGGGGTCAAGGTGAAGCTGGTGCGTGGCATGGTTGCGGACGTGCGTTCCAAGGCCGAGCCGGTCAACGACAACAAGCCAGCCTGATCAAGCCTAGCGCCTGCCGCCGGAGCCTTAGGGCTCCGGTTTTTTTTTTCAGGAAACCCTAAATGAAGTTTTCGCCTCTTCGCACCGTCCTCGTCCTGCTCGTCATCGCCATTGGCCTCTTGTTCGCCGCGCCGAACTTTGTGCCCAAGAATGTGCTCGACAGTCTTCCCTCCTGGCTGCCTAGGCAGACCATGGTGCTGGGGCTGGATCTGCAGGGTGGTTCGCACTTGCTGCTGGAAGTGGACCGCGAGGGTATCGTCACCGAGCGCCTGCGCGACCTTCGGCGCGATGCCCGCAATGTGCTGGCCAGCGACAACGGCATTGGTAACCTGATCACCACAGACGAGGCCGGGGCCTCCATCGCCATTGAGCTGACCGATCCAAGCCAGCGCGACGCCGCCCGGGCCGCGATCGAGACGCTGCAGGTATCGCTCAGCGATTCCCTGTTCTCGGGGATTGGCACAGACGAACTGGCCTTCGGCGAAACGCCGGATGGCAAGCTGACCATTAGCCTGACCGAAGATGGCATCGCCCAGCGCATGAGCTCGCTGGTGGGCCAGTCAATCGAAGTTATCCGCAGCCGTATCGACGAGCTCGGAACGACCGAGCCGACCATCCAGCGCCAGGGTGATACCCGCGTGCTGGTGCAGGTGCCGGGCTTTGAAGATTCCAACCGCCTGAAATCGATTATTTCCCAGACCGCCCGCCTGACCTTCCACATGGTCTATCCCGGCATGACCGCAGCTCAGGCCGAAGCCCAGGGCCTGCCGGCCGGCACCATCATCGTGCCGAGCCAGGATGGTGGCAGCGAACTGCTCTATGAAGAAGTGGCTATTGGCGGCGAATCGCTCGTTGACGCGCAGCCCAGCTACGATCAGCAGCGCGCCATGCCGGTCGTGAGTTTCCGCTTCGACACCCGCGGTGCCATTACCTTCGGCCAAATCACCTCGTCCAGCGTCGGCCAGCGCTTCGCCATCGTGCTCGACAACCAGGTCATCACCGCGCCGGTCATCCAGTCGCCGATCACCGGTGGCTCGGGGCAGATCAGCGGCAGCTTCACCACGGCCAGCGCCAATGACCTGGCAGTGCTGCTACGTGCGGGCGCCCTGCCGGCCAGCCTCGACATCGTCGAAGAACGCTCGGTGGGGCCCAGCCTGGGCGCGGACAGCGTACGCGGTGGTGTCACCGCCGGCCTGATCGGCGGTATCAGTACCATCGCCTTCATGCTGATTGCTTATGGCACTTTCGGCGTCTTCGCCAATATTGCCCTCGTCCTCAATATCGGCATGGTCATCGGCGCCCTGTCGCTGCTGGGCGCCACCCTGACCTTGCCCGGCATTGCCGGCATTGTGCTCACCATGGGCATGGCCGTGGACGCCAATGTGCTGATCTTTGAACGAATCCGCGAGGAAAAGGCAGCCGGACGCTCCAATATTGGCGCGATCCAGGCGGGTTTCAGCAACGCCATGAGCGCGATCCTGGATTCGAACGTCACCACGTTCATCGCCGCCGTCGTATTGTTCTTCCTCGGTTCCGGCCCCGTCCAGGGTTTTGCCGTCACCCTGGCCATCGGCATCATCACCACGCTGTTCACCGCATATTTCGTGACCCTGCTCATTGTGTCACGCTGGTACGATTGGGTGCGACCCAAGACCCTCAAGGTGCAGCTGCTGCGCCTGGTACCCGATGACACGACGATACCTTTCATGAACTGGCGCAAGATCGCCATCACCGCCTCGGTGGTGCTGTCGCTGGCATCGGTTGGCCTGTTTGCCGTAAAAGGGCTCAATCTCGGCATCGACTTCTTGGGCGGTACCTCGATCGAGGTGCAGCACCAGGGCGGTCCGGCCGATCCGGGGCTGATCCGCAGCACGCTGAGCGAACTCAACCTGGGCGACGTCCAGGTGCAGGGCTTCGGCACGCCGGAAGACGTCCTGATCCGCATCGAACTGCAGGAGGGGGGGCCGGAGGCCCAGCAGGCAGCCGTGGACATGGTGCGCGATGCACTGGCAGCGGAAAACTACGAGATTCGCCGCACAGAAGCAGTCAGCGGGACCGTGTCGTCCGAGCTGGCCTGGTCCAGCACCATCGGCCTCAGCCTGGCCATCATGGCCATCCTGATCTATCTCTGGTTCCGGTTTGAGTGGCAGTTTGCCGTCGGCGCAATCGTCTCGACCTTGCACGACGTGGTCATGACGCTAGGCTTCTTCGCGCTCACCGGCATTGAATTCAACCAGTCCAGTATCGCGGCCATCCTGACCATTGTCGGCTATTCGCTCAACGATACCGTCGTGGTCTATGACCGTGTGCGCGAGTTCATGCACAAACACCGCAAGGTGCCAATCGTTGAACTGCTCAACCGAGCCATCAATTCCACGCTGTCACGCACGGTGCTGACCGGCCCGACCACGCTGTTGGCCTTGATGGCTTTGGCCGTCTTTGGCGGTGAGATCATTCAGAGCTTTGTTCTGTCGATGATTTTTGGCGTGCTGATCGGTACCTACTCCTCGATCTTCATCGCCGCGCCGATCCTGGTGAATCTGGGCCTCAAGGAGCGCATTGAGCCCAAGGCAAATCCGACGGAGACTCTTGATAGCCCGGTGGCCTGACCCGTGAGTGATCTGACCAAGGACGGCCACTTCCCGCAGCAGGTCGGCATCGACGCCTATGGCAATAGTGGCTTCCGCTTTGCCGAGATGTCACATCGCGGCTCGCTGCTATGCCTGCCTACCGGCATGTTTGGCTGGCCGGTGAGTGTGCCGGCCGACATCACCATTGATGCGCTTGCGCCGGTTCTGGCTGCCGCGGGCGATATCGACGTCCTGATGATCGGCCTTGGCCACGACATAACGGGCCTGTCGCCCGAGGTGCGTGCAGCTTTGCGGGAGCATGGCATTATCGTCGAAGCCATCACCACGGGCAGCGCCGTGCGCACCTATAATGTGCTGCTGGCCGAGGAACGCGCGGTAGCTGCGGCCCTGCTTGCGGTTGAGCGGGTCCGCTGAATGGGTGAGGAGAGCTTCGCCCATGCCGCCGAGGCCCTGCGCAGCGGTGACAGGGACCGCTATCTCTCAACCCTGGTGCTGACCGGGTCTCAGCGCGACGCCGTCACCGCGCTCTATGCCTTTAACGCCGATATTGCCGCGATCCGCGAACGGGTGTCCGGCCCAGTACCCGGCGAGATGCGCCTGCAATGGTGGAGCGATGCGCTGACCGGCGACGGGCATGGCGCCATCCGCCAGAATCCGGTGGCTGACGCGCTGCTCGAAACGGTCGAGCGCTATGGACTGCCTACCGGCACGCTGCTGCGCCTGATCGGCGCCAGGCGCTTCGACCTCTATGATGATCCCATGCCTGATCTGGCCAGTTTCGAGGGCTATGCCGGCGAGACCGTCTCGACCCTCTACCAGCTCGCCGCGATGATCCTCAACAAGGGCCAGGCGATCGAAACCGGCGATGCCGCCGGTCATCTGGGCGTCGCCCATGCCATGATCGGCCATCTCCGCGCCTTTGGCCCCGTCGCGGGACAGGGGCGCATCATGCTGCCCTGGTCCATTCTCGAGGCCAATGGGGTGCGCGAGGGCGAGATATTTTCCGGCACCGAAAGCGAGGGACTGTCCGAAGCCCTGGGCCAGATCAGTGAACTTGCCGCTGATCATCTTGCCAGGGCAGACGCTGCCATCGCCGGCCTGCCGGGCCAGCTAAAGCCCGCCTTTGCGCCGATCGCGGTGCTTCGGGCCCAATTGGCGCATTACGCCAGCCATTCCATCCATCCTTTTGCAACAGCGCCCGACGAACCGGACTGGCGCAAGATAACACGGCTGATGTGGTGGGGGATAAGTCGGGGCCGCTGACTAGGGGCGACCGGCCGCCAATGCGGCAAACCTGCCATGGAACCGGGCGGCGACGCGCTCCTCGGCCACGAGCTCGGCCTGAAGTCCGATACGGGCGCGCCCCCGGCGGCTCAGCATGGTGAGAAAGCCATCCCAGTCGGCATCTGGCTCCAGCCGCGCCACGGCGGTGAAATCGCTGTCGATCGGCGCTAGATAATCCATCGTGCTGCTCTGGATGACTTCATCGCTGGGCAGGCCGGCGGCGATCAGGCGCAGATGCAGCAGGGACCAGGCGGCAAGCGTGGCCAGTGTGGCGCCACTGCCACCAAAGGCCGTGCCATGGTGATTGATATTGGGCGCCAGCGGCGCCCCCAGGACCACGCGCTCATCGGCAATCGAGATCACCTGCACGCCCATGGCCCGCGTGAGCGGGATCTGGCCGTGCAGATAGGCCTCGAGGGCCGCCGGTGTCATGCCCAGGCCTTCAGGTCCTCAAGCGCCCGCGAGGTGATCGCCTTGCGCTTGGCCTGGGTTTTCTCGGTCCCGCGCCAGCGCCCGACGAGATCTTCGGGCCTGTCGACCGTTACCGGCGGGAAGAGACCAAAATTGACATTCATGGGCTGGAAGCTGCGGGCGCCGCTATAGCTTTCCGACTCGATGTGACCACCGGTGATATGGGCAACCAGGGCGCCCAGCGCCGTTGTATTGGGCGGCGTCGCCATGGTCTCGCCGCGCGCCTCGGCGGCGGCCAGACGGCCGGTAATCAGCCCGACAGCCGCACTTTCCACGTAGCCTTCAACGCCCGTTACCTGGCCGGCAAAGCGGATGCGCGGATCGGCCTTGAGCTTGAGATCGGGCCCCAATACCTTGGGAGAATTGAGGAAAGTATTGCGATGCAGCCCGCCCAGCCGGGCGAACTGGGCATTTTCGAGGCCCGGTATCATGCGCAGGATTTCGGCCTGCACGCCATAGCGCATCTTGGTCTGGAAGCCGACCATGTTCCACAGCGTGCCCAGCGCATTGTCCTGCCGCAGCTGCACGATGGCATAGCTCTTGACCAGCGGATCGCGCGGATTGGTCAGGCCCACCGGCTTCATCGGTCCATGCCGCAGCGTCTCGACACCGCGCTCGGCCATCACCTCGATGGGCAGGCAGCCGTCGAAATAGGGGACCTTTTCCCAGTCCTTGAATTCATGCAGCGGCGCCACCTTGAGCGCCTCGACAAAGGCCAGATACTGCTCCTTGTTCATCGGGCAGTTGAGATAGTCGGCGCCCGTGCCGCCCGGGCCGGCCTTGTCATAGCGCGACTGCGCCCAGACTATGTCCATATTGATGCTGTCATAGTGCACGATCGGCGCTATGGCGTCGAAAAAGGCCAGCGCATCCTCGCCCGTCTTGGCCAGGATTGCCTCGGCCATGGCCGGCGAGGTGAGGGGGCCGGTGGCAATGATGACATTGCGCCAGTCCTCGGGCGGCATGCCGGCGACTTCCTCGCGCGCCATGGTAATGTTGGGATGGCTTTCGATGGCCGCCGTAACGGCAGCGGAAAAGCCATGCCGATCAACGCCCAGGGCGCCGCCGGCGGGGATCTGCGTCTTGTCGGCGCAGGCCATGATCAGCGAATTGCAGCGCCGCATTTCCTCATGCAGCAGCCCGACGGCATTGTGCTCGGCATCGTCGGAGCGAAAGCTGTTCGAGCAGACCAGTTCGGCCAGGCTGTCGGTCTGATGGGCATCGGTGCCGCGCACCGGGCGCATTTCATGCAGGATGACCTTGGCGCCGGCTTCGGCTGCCTGCCAGGCAGCTTCCGAGCCGGCAAGGCCGCCGCCGATAATGTGGATAGGTTCTGAATGGGACATGCGCGGCAGATAGCAAGCGCCGCTGGTCGGCGCAACTGGCACTTGCGTGAGCAGGGCCCGATGCTCGACCATTGCGGGGCTGTCGTAAGAAAGGCCCGACTCTTGCCGGGCCTTTTAGATGATACCGCTAGGCGGCGCGGCGCTCATGCCGGCCTTCGAGGATTTCTTCGGCGATCTTGGCGCAGAAGGCCGGCAGGTCATCCGGCTTGCGGCTGGTCACCAGCCCCTGATCCGCCACCACTTCGCTGTCTTCCCAGAGGCCGCCGGCATTAACGACGTCGGTCTTGATCGAGGGATAGGACGTTACCCTGCGCCCCTTGATGATGCCGGTCTCCACCAGCAGCCATGGCGCGTGGCAGACGGCCGCCACGACTTTCTTCTGCGTCCAGAAGGATTTGATGAGCTCCAGCACCTTGGGCTCAACCCGCAGCAGATCGGGATTGATCTGGCCGCCGGGCAGCACGATGGCATCATAATCGTCGGCCTTGACCGCATCGACGGTCTTGTCGACCGCCACGGCAGCGCCCCAGTCGTCCTTGTCCCAGCCTTTGATCTCGCCCGCTTTGAGGGAAATCACGTGGACGGTGGCGCCGGCCTCGCGCAGCGTGCTGAGGGGCACTTCGAGCTCGGACTGCTCGAATCCATTGGTGGCGACGATGGCGATGGTTTTTCCGGATAGATTCTGCATGGGAAACTCCTTTGCTTCTAGGGACTTAACGAGTCACCGCAGCAGGAGTTCCGGCTTTTACCGGTGGCGGGCAAACAGGCAGAATTGGCGCCTGCTCAAGGCATGGGCAGACAATAAAACACCCGCATCTCAGAGAGAGGCGGGTGTTCGGTTCGGGTCGCTTGAAAGACTAGATGCTGCGTTCTTAGAGAGCGCTGGCATGATCACGGGCAACGCGATTGATATCGGTGCGCGAAATGCCCAGGTCGTTGAGCTGACGATTGTCGAGAGCGGCGAGTTCACGAACGGTCTGCTGGTAAGCGGCCCATTTCTTG
>CAXBHD010000010.1:0-30313 GCA_963975335.1 uncultured Devosia sp.
GCGCGACCTGCGCGACAGCCTGGGCGTGTCGGTGATCTACATCACCCACGACCTCGCAGTCGTCGCCCAGGTCGCCAACCGGATCATGGTGCTCCGCCACGGCAAGCTGGTGGAACAGGGCTCCACCGAGCAAGTGCTCGAATCCCCGCGCGAAGATTACACCCGCAAGCTGGTGGCAGAGCGGCAGGGCAATCTGTCCAATGCCGTTTCGGCCCAGGCCGTCGGCGAAGTGCTGCTGGAGGTCAATGCGGTCGACGCCTATTACGGCAAGACGGCCGTCCTCGAGCAGATCTCCTGTCAGCTGCGGCGCGGGGAAACCCTGGCCGTTGTCGGTGAATCGGGTTCGGGAAAGTCCACCCTGGCCCGCGCGATCGTCGGTCTGATGCCGACGGCATCGGGAATGATCAGCTTTGACGGCAGCCGGCTCGAGCGGTCCTACAAGAAGCGCTCGCGCGAGGAACTGCGCCGCATCCAGCTCGTCTATCAGTTGCCCGATGTTGCCCTCAATCCGCGCCAGACCGTTGGTGAAATCATCGGCCGGCCGATGAAGTTCTACTTCGGCATGCACGACGTGCCGCAGCAAAAAGAGGTTGCGCGCCTGCTCGACCTCATCGGCCTGCCGCAGGATTTTGCCACGCGTCTGCCCGGCGCGCTTTCAGGCGGCCAGAAACAGCGCGTCTGCATCGCCCGGGCCCTTGCCGCCAAGCCCGACCTCATCATCTGCGACGAGGTCACCTCCGCGCTCGATCCGCTGGTGGCCGAGGACATCCTCAAGCTGCTCAAGAGCCTGCAGCAGCAGCTGGGCCTATCCTATCTGTTCATCACGCACGATCTCGGCGTCGTCCGGCGTCTGGCCAATCGTACGATCGTCATGCAGCGCGGCCGAATCGTGGAGCAAGGTCCGACGGCGGAGATTTTCCAGCCCCCCTTCCACCCCTATACCGAAGAACTGGTGACCTCGGTGCCCGAGCTGCGCCGCGACTGGCTCGACACCGTGCTGGCCAAGCGCCCGCAGGCCACCATCTGAAAATTTCTGGATTTCCCATGACCATCCGTATCGAAGAGCACATCTGGATCCCCCTGAGCGACGGCACGCGTCTCGGCGCGCGGCTGTGGCTGCCCGAGGACGATGCCAAGGTGCCGGCCGTGCTCGAATATATCCCCTATCGCAAGCGCGACGGGACCCGCGGCCGGGACGAGCCCATGCACGGCTTCTTCGCCCAGAACGGTTATGCGGCCATCCGCGTCGACATGCGCGGCAGCGGCGAGTCCGATGGCCATATGGCCGATGAATATCTCCGCCAGGAGCAGGATGACGCCCTTGAGGTGATCGCCTGGATCGCGACCCAGACCTGGTGCGACGGCAATGTCGGCATGATGGGCAAAAGCTGGGGCGGTTTCAACGGCTTGCAGGTTGCGGCCCGCCGCCCGCCAGCCCTCAAGGCCATCATCACCGCCTATTCGACCGACAATCGCTTTACCGACGACATCCACTATATGGGCGGCCTGCTGCTCAACGATAATCTGTGGTGGGGCACCATCATGATGGCCTATCAGGCCCGGCCGCTCGATCCCCAAATCGTCGGCGAAGGCTGGCGCGAGGCCTGGCTGCAGCGGGTGGAAAACCTGCCCTTCTTTCCCGCGCTCTGGCTGGAACACCAGCGCTACGACGACTACTGGAAGCACGGTTCGGTCTGCGAGGACTTCGCCGACATCGAAGTACCCGTGCTCGCCATTGGCGGCTGGGCAGACAGCTATACCAATGCCGTGCCGCGCCTGTTGGCGGGGCTCAAGACCCCGCGCAAGGCCATCATCGGGCCTTGGGGCCACATCTATCCGCAGGACGGTGTTCCCGGCCCCGCCATTGGCTTCCTCCAGGAGGCCGTCCGCTGGTGGGACCACTGGCTCAAGGGCAAGGATACCGGCGTCATGAACGAGCCGGACCTGCGCGCCTATATCAATGACAGCGTAGCGCCGACGGGTACCCGCACCCACGCCCCCGGCCGCTGGGTCGGCGAGGCGAACTGGCCATCGGCATCGATTGCCCCCAAAACCTTCCAGCTCGGCGCCGATCACGCTCTGCACATTGCCAATGCGCCCCAGGGCACCCTGTCCATCTGCTCGCCGCAGAGCCACGGCAAGGCGGGCGGCGAATGGATGGGCACCGGTTGCGTCGGCGAACACCCCACCGACCAGCGCCTCGACGACGGCGCTGCCTTGGTTTTCGACACGCCCGTGCTGGGCGAAGGCCTTGATATCCTTGGCGCGCCCGTGCTGAAACTGCGCATCGCCTCGGACAAGCCCGTCGCGCAGCTTTCAGCCCGCCTGTCCGACATCAGGCCGGACGGCACGGTTACCCGCGTCAGCTATCAGGTGCTCAACCTCACCCATCGCGATAGCCATGAACAACCCGAGGCCCTGGTCCCAGGCCAGTTCTACGACCTCACCATCAAGCTCAACGACTGCGGGCATCACTTTGCGCCAGGGCATGCCATTCGTGTCGCCCTGGGCACATCCTACTGGCCCCTGGTCTGGCCATCGCCCGAACTGGCCACATTGACGATCGACACGGCCGGCAGTGCCCTGTCCCTCCCCGTTCGCAGCCCGGACGCGGCCGAGCTTCAGCTCCCCCCGCCCGCGCATGGCCCGGCGACGCCCATGACCCAGCTTGATCCCGGCACGGTGCGGCGCTGGTCCAGCCAGGATCATGTTGCTGGCACCACCACCTATGTGACCGAAGGCATTGGCGGCCTCTTCGGCGAAGGCATCCTGCGGTTCGACGATATCGGCACCGAAATCAGCCATAGCCTCAGGCGCGAACTAACCCTTGTCGACAGTGACCCGACCTCGGCGCGCTATGAGCTGACGCAGAGCTACGAAATGGGCCGCGACGGCTGGCGCATCCGTATCGACAGCGTCACGACAATGCATTCCGACCGCGAGCGGTTCTATCTCACCGGCGAGTTGTCTGTGCAGGAGAATGGCGTCTTGCGGGCCGAGAGGAGCTGGAACCAGTCCTTCCTGCGCGATCTCATGTAGGCCTGGTCGGAGGGTCTATTGTAAAACGGTCTAGCCTAGAGTGGCGCGCTAGGTGAACAGCCCCCGGTCTTGCGGCATTTTCCAGTCTCACCCCGCAACTAGAGCACCTCGGGACTGGTGCCGCAGCATGACCGTGGCGGCGTCGGCTGAAGCGGTCGCTGGATTAGCACACTATGCGGTTTGGAACGCTGGCGGCCGCAATGCGGATCGGCTGCTTCCGACCCCATTTCGATCATTCGCTTTTGCAATTCGCTTTAGCGAAGCTGTCGTTCAATTAAGTTCGCTGCTAATAGGATGAATCGGTGGGGTGAAAACCCTCGGCGTTCGGGCGGAAATAACCGAGGCGAATCGATGATATTGCCCAAGGTGTTGCGACTATTGGCTCTGGGCCAAGGGGCAAGACCATTGCCCCCAAGAGCGGTCCCCCTTCATCAACATAGCGCTGTTCGAGGCGCACGGCTTTGTCCGGGCCGGACGCTGGATCACCAGCGACACCATGCATTCTGAATAGCAACCAAAGCGGAAAATTGCACAAATGCCCAGTAAGACACCCAAGGGGGAAGGCATGAAATCGACGATCGTAGCGGCGCTGCTGGGCACGGCGCTGCTGAGTGTGGCTGCGGCTGGTCCCGCCCAGGCAGTGATCATTCTCGACAGCACCTGGGCCGATCAGGGCGGGGCGGCTGGTGCGGAAGGTGATGGATTCGGCGCCGCCAGGGCGCTGGCCATGGAGCCGCAATTTTGCGCCATCATGAGCTTTTTCGACGGCGAGCAGATTGGCGGCTCCGGCACCTGGATCGGCAATGACCAGGACGGCACTGCCTATGTGTTGACGGCGGCGCATAATTTCGGCGACGGCGACGACCCCGCCACCTGGACCTATTACACCCGCGCGGGGACCGAATTTACCGGCAAGGCCGTGCATATCCATCCCAATTACGACCCCAGCAGCGACGAAACGCCGGGCTACGACCTGGCCATCGTGGAATTGAACGGACCGGTCGAGGATTGCGATACGCCGCCACTCCTCTATGGCGGCTACGATGAACTGGGACAGCTCGCCACCATGGTCGGCTTTGGCTCGCGGGGCATAGGCTCGGTCGGCCAGGATGACATATATTACACCAGCGAAGATGCCGCTGCGGCGCGCAACATCATCGACGTGGTCGAGGATCCGGCCCCCGACGGCAAAGGCGGCAATCAGTTGCTGGTCGACTTCGACAGCGAGGACGGTTCCACCAATGTCTTCGAGGACGGCGATCCCCTGCCGGTTGATGAATATGAAGGCGTGCTGGGCTCAGGTGACAGCGGCGGCTCGCTCTGGATCGAGACCGACGAGGGTTGGGCTATTGTCGGGGTCAACGACTGGGGTGACGATGCGGTTTATGGTTCGACGGGCGGTTTCGGACGTATCAGCCCGCAATATGACTGGGTCAAATCCATCTTCGATGCGGGTTTCACCAACGAATAGGCGCCGCTGCGGCGACCGCCGCCTGACCGTTTTGCGACCCACCACAGGCCTCTCGCCCTTGCGACATTTGCAAGCACCGCATTCTGCTTCCCAGTCATTGAACCACCAGGTTCGACGTCCCGGCACGACCGTTCCCCTCGGCCAGCGATCATGGCTGAAATGGCGTTTTCTGCCTGTCCGCCGGCGGCCCTGTTTCGCAAATCTGCCTATGTCCGGTTTTCAAGCAGTGGCGCCCTTAGCGGACAGGCAGCAAACCAGCCCGATCCGGCATTCAGAATATGGCCTGGGCCGCTAATGACACTGCGCTAGTCAGCACGGGGGGCGCACATTACGGCGCTGGAGGGCTACCCCTGCTTGCCTCCCCTAGCGTCGATCATGAGCTTGATGAAGATGCCGCCGACGACAGAGCGTGCCCAGAAACCGTGGCCATTGGGCTGCATACCGGTGTCTGTTTCGAACCAGTCTGACAATGGAACGCGTTGCGGTGCATCGTCCAGCCAGTTCGCCAGGGGGGCAAGGATGGCATCGAAGTCTTCCTGCTTGCCGGTGAGGCAGGCCGACCAGACCAGCCAATCCAGCTTTGTATAATCCTTGCGACTATCCAGCGGCAGGCCATAGGCGTTGAGCTTGCCGCGGTAGAGCGCAATCTCCTTATGGGCGATGCGTTCGTCGAACAGGTTGAGCCCGAGGATGCGGTCCCAAACTAGGTTGTACTTTTGGCTCCAGGTGCCCGGCTGGTCGAAGGCGAGGCGATAGCCGGCACCGTCATTGGCCAGCTGTTCCCAGCGCACAGCCCAGTCCCTGGCAATGGCCAGATAGCGCCCGGCCTCATCCACCTTACCCAGTCTGTCGCACAGCTGCCCATAGGCGCCAATGCCGAGAATGGCCTTGATCGCGAGGTTGGCATTGTGCGGCATATGGCCGGCAAAGTCGTCGGTGCAAAGCTGGTTGTCCGGATCGAGTCCGCTCGCCAAGAGATATTCGGCCCAGCTGGTCAGTTCGGTCCAGAACTCCGCGGCCAAGGCGGTGCTGCCGGTGCGCTGCGCCAGCGCCCCGGCAAGGATCAGCATATTGCCGCTTTCCTCCACCGGCATCTGGTCGTGCTCGGTGCGGTCGCCGCCACCATAGTTCTGGCCGTTGGCCCAGGGGTAGTGGCCAACATCGTGCGGGGCATAGGGGAAGGGCCACCGTCCGGACTTTGCATAGGCCAGCACCGGCCGCATCTGGGCTTCGAGCAGTTCTGGTTTGAAATGCAGGAAGAAGGGCGCGCCCGGATAGGTCAGATCGACGGTTCCCATCGATCCATTGGATGAGCCTTCCTTGGAAAAATGCAGCAAGTCGCCGCCGAAATCCTCAGCCAGGATATGGGCACCCAGGCATTGCCGGAACGCCAGAATCCCCAGCCGGGCATAGATTTCCCCGCCCGAGGCCTCAAGATCGGCAATCAGGCCCGAGTCGAACGCGGCCACGCGTTGCAGCACGCTCTCGCGTTCCGCCCATGCCTGCTCGATCAAGCCGATGGCCGACTGGCCGGCCCGGCCCCAATAGGGACGAAGGCGGCGGTCGAAATAGGTCAGGGCCCAGATCTGATCATAGGCGACCAGGAGGCTCCAGGTCTTGCCCGCACTGCCGATCGGCCCAAGATCGGCGGTAAAGGCCATTCCCTTGTGGGTACTGCCGGCCGGCATGCGCAGCGGTCGTGCCGCGCGCACGTCGTCTCGTTCGGCAATCTTGCCCGTCTGCAGATAGCCGTTGCGCAAAGTGCTGGAGTCACCAAATGCGCTGGTAACGGCAATGCCGGGCTGGGATGAGACAAACAGGTAGCCCCATTCGATCTGCACCTCGTCGCCCGAGCGCTTCAAGGGCCGCTGTTCGGCGGCGCCCACAAACAGGGCCTCAACCGGGCCGGCGCGATGCCGACCCCAGCTCAACTCGGTCTCTGCCTCGCCGACAGACCAGCTTGCGGACCAGTCATAGTAGACGCTGGCGATATGGTCTCGCCCATCGGTCGAACGGATATCGATGTCGATATAGCTGACCGGTCGGCCCAGCAGTTCGAGATCGTCGGGCAGCAGCGGGCTGGTGAACGTGATCTTGAGTTCGACGCCAGCGGCGGCAAAGCTGTAGATGGTGCGCAGCGGCGTCACCTCGCGCAGGATCTGCGTCATCGCCGGAGCTTTGGCCCCCATGTAGTCGTCGTCACCCATGAAGCGCCACGCCGTGCCGTCGACATATAGCAGACCGCTCATCTGGTTCTGCTTGCCTGTCCAGTGGGCGGGCCAGCTATCCGTGGCCGCGTCGGACCAGGACCATACGCTCATGAATGGATCATGCACGACCAATGGGGTGACGGGGGCGCGGGCGGTGGTGGCATTGCTCATGGGTATGCTCCAACGATCAACCCGCATGCCGGTGCGCTTTATGGTCCGGCCGCGAGATACACTCACAATAGGCCCGGCCGGACGCTGCTGCGTCCGGACCGAGCCGGGGGCGACAGGCGCATCGCGCCGGAACACCAAATCCTCCCACAGAGCTGCGCTGACGGGAGGATCTGAGGCTAGCGGTGAATGGGCTCCTTGCGGTGCCAGTTGTCCAGCTTCCGCGATGGCTTGTGCGGCTGCATCGCCCATTCGATGCCATTGCCAATGACGTGCTGCACCATGGGCTGGTGATAAATCGGAAAGGTCTCGTGGCCGGGCGAAAAATAGAAGATGCGGCCCAGGCCACGATAGAAGGTCAGGCCGGAGCGGAAAACCTCGCCACCCTTGTACCAGCTGAGAAAGACGATCTCGTCGGGCGCCGGAATATCGAAGGGCTCGCCATACATTTCGGAGGCCGGAATTTCAAAGAACGGCGGCACGCCATCGGCAATGGGATGATTGGGGAGGATGGTCCATACCCGCTCAAGGTCACCCTCGGGCAATTCGCGCCAGGACAGGTTGGCATTGGTGCCCACCATGCGGCGGAACATCTTGGAATGATGGCCCGAATGCAGCACGACGAGGCCCATGCCGGCCAGCACGCGCTGCTGCACCCGGTCGATATATTCATCCTTGACCTCGTCATGGGCCACATGGCCCCACCAGGTCAGCACGTCGGTACGGTCCAGCAATTCCTGGGTCAGGCCCTGCTCGGGATCATCAATGGTGCGGCGCTCGATGCTGAAGTCGCGATCCTTGAAGCCGGCGGCAAGGGCGCCGTCCATGCCGTCGGGATAGATCTTGGCGACCGGCGGATCGTTCTTTTCGTGGCGGCCTTCGTTCCACATGGTCAGGCGAATGGTCACGTATAGTCTCCGTAAGTAAGGCGTGTTGTCAGGCGGCGATGACGCGACCGGCCTGGTCGAACAGGTGGAAGGCGGCGTGGTTGAGCGCAAGCTGCACGGAAGTCCCGGGCGTCATGGCCAGGTCGCCCTGGGCTCGCACCAGCAGTGTGTCCGCGCCATTGCGCACATTGAGATAGGTCTCGGCCCCGAGCCGCTCGACAATGGCCACGCGGGCTTCCAGATCCGCTTCTGCGGCGGTCGCGACCGGGCGGATGTCTTCTGGCCGCACACCCAGCGTCACCGCCTGGCCAATGCTGCCCGTCAGGGAGCGGCCGTCAAGGCGCGCTGTCCAGCCTGCAGCGGCCACGAAGCTCTGCCCCGAAGCATCGCCGGCAATGGTGCCTTCAATCAGGTTCATCCGTGGTGAGCCAATGAAGCCGGCGACGAAGGTGTTGACGGGATTGTTGTAGAGCGCAATTGGAGTGTCCCACTGCTCCACCCGGCCCTTGTTGAGCACCACGATACGGGTAGCCATGGTCATGGCCTCGACCTGGTCGTGCGTGACATAGACGATGGTGGGGCGCAGTTCCTGGTGCAGCTTCTGCAGCTCAGCCCGCATCTGCACGCGCAGCGCTGCGTCGAGATTGGATAGCGGCTCGTCGAACAGGATCACACGGGGACGCTTGATGATGGCGCGGCCGATGGCGACGCGCTGACGCTGGCCGCCGGAAAGTTCGGCCGGCCGGCGATCGAGCAGTTCAGAAAGTTGCAGCTGCTCGGAGACTCGACCGACCTCGCGGGCAATCTCGGCCTTGGGCACTTTCTTGAGATCGAGCGAGAAGCCGATATTCTGTGCCACGGTCATGTGCGGATAGAGCGCATAGCTCTGGAACACCATGGCAATGCCGCGCTGGTCGGGCGGCATGTCGTTGATGCGCTGGCCGTTGAGGATCAGGTCGCCGCCGTCGATGGTTTCAAGCCCGGCGATCATGCGCAGCAGGGTGGACTTACCGCATCCGGAGGGGCCGACAAAGACGGAGAACTCGCCATCTTCGACCTCAATATTGACGCCCTGTATAACGCCGACCTGGCCGAAGCTTTTGCGCACGCCGGAAAGTTGGATCATGGGAGTGGTCATCGCTAGCCTTTGACGCCGCCGGAAAATGTTTGAACAAGGAACCGTCGTGCGAAGCTGAAGGCGATGACGGCGGGGATGAGGTAAATGGTGGCGAGCGCCGCCAGGAGCCCATAGTCGATCTCGTTGACCCGCAGGAAGGCGCGGAACAGGCCGATCGGCAGCGTCTGCAGTTCTGGCGACGACAACAGGATCAGCGGCAGCAGAAAGTCGCCCCAGGCCGACATGAAGGTGAAAAGCCCGGCGGCGGCGAGACCTGGCAAGGCCAGTGGGATCAGGACGCGATGGATACGCTGGACAAGGGTTGCGCCATCAAGGATGGCGGCTTCCTCATAGTCTTTGGGGACGCCGTCGAAGAATATCTTCATGATCCAGAGCGCCAGTGGCAGCTGGCCAGTGGCCAGCACCACGATCAAGCCAAGATAGCCATCGATGAAGCCGAACCACTGCATGATCATGCGGTAATTATCGCCCGTGATCGGACGCAGCATGTTGCCCAGGCCAATGTTGGCGGTCAGCAGCACCTTGTAGAGCGGGACCAGCAGCGCCGTGGAGGGCAACACGCGGATGAGCAGGATCGCATAGAGGAATGGCTGCTTCCACCAAGCTTTGGAGCGCGATAGCGCGTAGCCGCCCAAGCCCGAAATGATCATCACCATTGCCGTGGCGCTCAGCACGATGAACAGTGAATTGGAGAACCAGCGCACGCCATTCTCTTCGGCAAACACCTTGGTATAGTGCTCGAAGGTGATGCCGTCGGGCCATTTGAGGAACAGCTTGGCATTGGTATCGACCGAAGCCAGTGCCATCCACACGAAGGGCAGCAGGCAAAAGATCGAGATGATCACCAGCGTCACATAGGCCAGGAACGTGTAAACGCCGGAGCGCTTTTCGGCGATTGCAGCCATCAGACCTGCACCTTGAGTGAGCGCACATAGCCTATGCCCAGGATCAGCGTGACAAGCAGCGCCACGACGGCACCGGCAGCGCCGTAGCCGATCTGGAAGGCCGTGAACGATTGGTTGTAGATGTACACGCTGATGACCTCGGTCCTGTTGCCCGGACCGCCGCGGGTCAGCGCATAGACTAGGCCGAACACGGAAATGGTCGAGACCGTCGAGATCAGCATGTAGAGGAAAATGGTGGGCGCCATCAGCGGCAAGGTTATCCGCATGAAGGTCTGGCGTGGATTGGCGCCGTCCATTCGCGCCGCCTCGTAGACTTCCGATGGCACCGCGGCCAGGCCGGCGGTGAGCAAGATCATTGCCGTGCCGATGCCGCGCCAGGTGTTGACCATTACCACCATGAACAAGGGGAACGTATTGAGCCAGTCCACCCAGGGCAGGCCCAGCGCCATCATGATGCGGCTGAGAGTGGAATATTCGCCGCCGGCCAGCATGGATATCCACATAAAGCCCGCAACGACTTCCGGAGCGGCATTGGGCAGCAGGATGGCAGCGCCAAATAGGGGGGCGCCGACAACCTTGCGCCGCAGGGCGACAGCAGAAATGAAGCCCAGAACGAACTGGCCGATAATCGCCGAGCCCACCACGAAGACGACAGTGACGAACAGTGAATTCCAGAAGCGCCCATCCGAAAACAGACGCAGATAGTTGGCGAATCCCAGGAAACGCGGCTTGGCAGCTGCAACGCCGGTCAGCGCCTCATTCGTCATGCTCAGATAGACCGCATAGAGCGCGGGATAGATCGTGAGGATCAGCAGGGGCAGCAATGCGGGCAGAAGCAGCCACAAGAGCTGCCTCTCCTTGCGCCTCTGAAATGCATCGGTGACCATGTCGCTGCCTGGGTTGGGTAGTTGGAACTAAGAGACGCGGCAGGCATATGCCGCGTCTCTGGCTCGGCGGGGTGTCGCCGGCGTTACTTCACGGCCTCGTCGCCCAGCGTCTGGCGGACATGGTCCACCAGGATGGCCTGGGCGCCGGCTGCATCAACTTCCTTGCGCAGCAAGGCTTCGGTGGCGCGTGCCACGCCCTCAGAAACCACCGACATGCCCGTGGCCTGCTTGAGATAGGTGCCATGGTTGGCGGCAGCCTGGATCGGCACCAGTTCGGTCAGCGCCTGGAAGCGCGGATCGGCCTGGACGGCGTTGCTGGCGGGAATATTGCCGATGCGAGCAGCGGTTTCGATCTGGTTCTCGAGCGAGCCGGTTTCGAGCAGGGCCTTCTTGGCCAGGTCCAGATTGGCCGCCTTGGCGTTGACCGCCCAGGGCGCGCCCAGATTGGCCAGCACGAATTCGCCGCTGTCCTGGCCCGGATCAGCCCAGGTACCCACCACATTGGTCACGTCGGGGATCGGGTTTTTGCTCTCGCGACCCCAGTCGAAGATGTAGCACCACGAGCCGCAGGTGGTCGCGGCCAGCTCACCCTTGGGGAACATCTCGTATTTGGGGATCACCCAGGGCTCGGGCCCGAGCAGCGGATCGACTGGCATCAGGTCTGCGTCGATCAGGTCCTTATAGAACTGGAAGACATCGAGCACGCCCTTGCTGTTGAGGTCGAACATGCCGTCGTCGGTCACCAGTTGCGGAGTCGAGGAGCCGATGATCAGGTGCGAGAAGCCTTCGTCAAAGGCGCCGCCACCCCAGCTGGTGCCGGCCGGGAAGAGCAGACCATAGGCGCCGGTCTTTTCTTTGATTTCCTTGGCGCGCTCAAGCAGGTCCGCCCAGCTCTTGGGCTGTTCGGTCGAAATGCCGGCCGCTTCGAGCACGTCGCGACGGAAGTAGATCTGCTGGATGCCCAGGATGTAGGGCATGACATAAGTCTCGCCATCCGGGCTAACGGCCAGCTTCTTGGCCACATCGACGAAATCGGCATAAGCGGGCCAGGCGGCGAGCTCGGCACCGACCGGCGCCAGATAACCAGCGGCAACCATATCGGCAACGCCGGCGGCGCTGGGGATCGAGAACAGGTCCGGGCCATTGCCGGCGGCCAGCTCCGTGAGCAGCTTGGTCATATAGTCGCCATCGGGCGCGGGATACTCGACGATCTCGACGTCAACACCCAGGGTTGCCTCAATGCGCTCGGCCGTTGGCGTGAACGCCTCGATGCCGGCCTGACCGTGCAGGGCGATGCGCAAGGTTTCGGCATTCGCTGTGCCGGCGAGCAGGCTCACGGCGATGGCCGCAAGGCCACCTACGAAAAATCTATTCACGATTTCCTCCCTTTGGCGACTTGAGCCGCCTGTCTCTCAATGTGACGGAGAAGAATGTACACGCTTACATTTCATGGACAAGTCGAAATCGAACATTTTTTCCATTTGTAGCAAGAGTGGATTTTTTCCATCATTTTGCGCTTTGCGACACCCGGAAATGTCATGTACACGTCACTCAAATTCAGAGGGATTGCATCATGGTTTTGCGTTTGGGTGTCATCGGAGCCGGGCTCAAGGCAGCCGACTATGCCAAGGGCTGGGCGGCAATGGACGATGTCAGAATTGTCGCTACGGCGGAGGTGAGCGAGGCCTCTCGGCAACGCTTCGGCGATACATGCGAGGCGGCCGGCGCACAGCGCCCTGTCGAGTATGGCGACGCAAAAGCGATGTTGGACGCCATGCGCGGACAGATGGATGCGGTGTATGTATCCACCCCCCACGTCTTCCACGGCGCCAATGCCCTGGCAGTCGTCGAGGCCGGCTACGACCTGCTGCTGGAAAAGCCGATGGTGACCTGCGTCTCGGAAGCCATTGCTCTGCAGGAGGCAGAACAGCGCACCGGTCGCACCGTCGTCATTGCCTTCCAGGGCGGCCTATCGCCGCTCGTCCACGACACAAAGGATAGGGCCCGCCGCGGTGATTTCGGTGCGCTTGTCAGCGTAAACGCTTCCATTTGGGAAGGCTGGGCCAAGAGCTATGCCGGTCAATGGAAGCAGAATCCGGAAATTTCCGGCGGCGGCTTCATGTTCGACACCGGCGCGCACATGATGAACACGGTCTGCGTCCTCGCCGATGCCGAGTTTGAGCGCCTGTCGGCGTTTACCAACAATCGCGGTCTCAAGGTCGACCTCGTCTCCGCAGTTGCCGCCCGGATGAGCAATGGCGCACTCGTGACGTTCAATGCCGCCGGCGAAGGACCTCCGGGCTGCGCTTCGGCCATTACCTTCTTTTACTCCAAGGCCATCGTGCGCATCGATGCCTGGGGCCAGTGGCGCGAGGTCACAATCGACGGGATCGCCGAGCCGCGCGAAGAGCGGGAAATCAGAGATACGCCAATGCAGACTTTCCAGGCGGTGCGCAATGGCAGCATGCCCAATCCGTCCACGGTCGCCAACGGCCTGCGCTTCGCCAGGTTGTGGGATGCAATAAAGCTCTCTGCTTCTCGCGATGGAGAGGCCGTTTCGGTATAGGGTGTCGGACCCGATCCGTTCAAGCAGGACCAATGCGAAAGAAGAGTTTGACGTCTGTGGAGCTTGCAAAGCTGGCCGGCGTGTCGTCCGCCACGGTCTCGAGAGCATTCTCGGCTGACTCCGTAATGAAGCCTTCGACCCGGGCGCGCATCAGGGCGTTAGCGGATGAGCACGGCTATCGTCCCAATTCCATGGCGCGATCTCTGAACAGCAAGCAGTCGCGTTTGGTTGCCCTTGTGTACAATACCGTTGCAAACCCGGCCGAAGCGGAGGGTCTCGACGAGTTGATCCACCTGCTTCAGGCCAAGGAGCGCATGCCCCTGGTCCTTTGCTGCGCCAACCACGATGACCGGGGCCTGTTGATGCGCATCGCCTCAACCTACCAGGTGGACCACGTCGTGCTGCATTCCGATGCGGTTTCCATCGACGACGCGGTGGGGATCTTCCGCACCGCAATTCCGATCATTGCTTCGTCCGAGTCATTGGACGGCCGCGACTTGTTCGAAGTACGCCTTGATGCGTCTGCGGCGACCCAGGAAGTGGTCGATCATTTGGTCGAGCAGGGCCGGAAACGCTTCGTCTATCTTTCTGGCCGCGCCTCCAGTCACATCGACAAGCGCCGTCAGAACTGGTTCTCGCAGGCTCTCCACCAGCATGGACTGTCCTTCCAGGTGGTCGAGCATGGCGACTATTCCTATGAATCTGGATTTAAGGAAAGCGTCCTGCTGTTGCGCCGCATGCGACCGGACGTACTGGTCTGCGCCAACGATCTGATGGCAATAGGTGGACGGGACGCAGCAGCCCTACTGGGGCTGCGCGTTCCGCTCGACCTGGCTATCGTCGGGCATGATGGGGTGGCACTGGCAGCCTGGGACTCCCATTCGATCACCACCATTATGGCTCCGATCGGTGCCGTCAGCTCCGCCTTGGCCGATCAGATCGAATTGCCGCGAGGCACGCGCCCCGATCGGCGCATAATCGACTGCGTGGTTCGCTGGGGCACGAGTACGGATCAGGCGACGACCAGATAGAACTCACGCCAGAATGGCTCAGGTCGGCAAATCGGCCGTCTCAGCGCAAATAGCCAAAAAGTCGCCGAGTGCCTCCATTCTTTTGAGGACGGCGACATTTTCCAGCGGCTTTAGCGCGTAAAGCTGGCTGCCTTGGCCGTCATGCACAACGAACTCAAGCGTGCTGGCGGGCGACGCCAGGGACAGCTCTCGCCAGGCGACCAGTTCAGCAAAATCCTCGGGTGCCGCAGCAGTGGCATAGAGCGACGGGAAAGGTGTGTGGGACAGCGCCTGATAAAGCGCTACCGCCTGCTCGGCGGGTATGGGTTCGCCGCCCCTATAGGGTGTCTCTGCAATATCGCCTTCGCTCCAAGGCGCGCTCAGGCCACGTCGGTCCATCCAAATCCCGTCAGCGAATTCGGGCGCCAGTTCACTCGACAATTTGAGCACATGATCCACGACATGGGAGGCCTCATGCAGCAAGACATAGCGCAGCGCATCGCCGGAGGCATTGACCGACACGCTGGTGCCCGATCCATCGTCTGCGAAGAGCTGACGCTCCTTTGCCGTCAGGAACGCGGACAAGGTCTCGTCCAGAATTCCGGCACGAAGGGTGATATCGAAAAGCGGATAGCCGCCGTCGCCCACCACGGCTGTCAGACCGGTCCCAGGTCCATCGGTGTCGATGAAGCTGAAATGCCGCAGATGGTGCTTGAGCATGTACCGGTGCAGAGGCGGCAGGGACGCCAGGTCCCGGGTCAGCCGCTGCAACTGTGTCGCGTTGGGCTGATGCGCCGTGGCCGTCCTGCCCGCCATCTGCGAGAACGCGTCCACAATCTCGGGCGTGGGCGCGGCAATTCGGGTATGCAAGGGAGCGTCCGGGTCAAAGTTCAGGCGATTGAGCTCCACCTGCTGGTGGTCGCTCCGCTTTATTGCGCATGCCTCCGCGGCATGAGTTCCAGATACCGGCGCGAATGTCGCCAGCATCAGAGCAATCGACAAGGCCGGAAGTGACGCCTTCCGGAAGTTACTCGAATTTTCGACTGCCATGCTCAAAGATTTTCCCGGATAGATTTGCGTCTACTGTCGTATTGGCGGATGACTTGTGCGGCACCAGCGCTGGCATTATCTCCGCAGCCAGTGGGTCCCGGAACGGATGCCCGGCGCTAGATTCGGCATGGTCTGCCCTGGCCTGCTGCAGCAGGTTTTGCTCCTCGATCAGGCTTGCAGCCAGTTTTGCCAATGCCTTAGCGGCAAGATTGAGGCCTTGCCCCGTGCAACCAGCTGCCAAGAATGCCCGGGAGCGCCGATGGCGTAACATTACCCAGGCCCGGCTCGAGGCCGGACCTGGGATGTCGATCATGCGGGCTGCCGGCTCAGGCTTCAACGAAGCGCAGCAGATCGGCGTTGATCAGGTCGGGATGCGTGGCAAACAGTCCGTGCGAGAGACCCGGATAGGTCTTGAGCGTGCCCTTGCGCAGCAGCTTGATGGCCTTGTGGGCAGAGTTGGCGATCGGCACAACCTGATCGTCCTCGCCGTGCAACAGCAGCACGGGAATGTCGAGTGCCTCGAGATCGGCGGTAAAATCGGTTTCCGAGAAGGCGGCAATGCAGTCGTAATGGGCCTTGGCGCCGCCCATCATGCCCTGGCGCCACCAATTGTCGATCAGGCCCTGGCTGACCGCTGCGCCTTCCCGGTTAAAGCCATAGAACGGACCGGCGGGAACATCGCGGAAGAACTGGGCCCGGTTGGCGAGCAGGGCGGCGCGGAAGCCGTCGAACACGGCCATGGGCAGCCCGTCGGGATTGGTCGCGGTCTGCAGCATGATGGGCGGCACGGCGCCGATCAGCACGGCCTTGGCCACGCGCCCCGGCTCCGCACGCGCCGCATAGCGGGCCACTTCGCCGCCGCCCGTCGAATGCCCGATATGCACGGCATTGCGCAGATCGAGCGCGCGGGCCAGTTCGGCCACGTCGGCAGCATAGGTGTCCATTTCATTGCCGGTATCGGTCTGGTCCGAGCGGCCATGGCCGCGGCGATCATGCGCGATGACCCGGTAGCCCTTGAGTCGGAAGAACAGCATCTGGTTGTCCCAGTCATCGCCGCTCAGCGGCCAGCCGTGGTGAAACACGATGGGCTGTGCGTCCTTGGGGCCGAGGTCCTTATAGTAGATCGATGTGCCGTCGCTGGTGGTGATCGTGCTCATTGTGGTGTCCCTTCGCTGCTGGGGCAGCCCGTCGCCGCCCTTTGATATGGACAGAATGGCAGCGAACACGGCATCATGCACTTGGCGAAAGTGACATTGATCGAGGCAAAACGGACAAATGGGCGTGGGTGTCAAAATCGTCGCGGAAGTTGGACTGCTGATCTATCCCGGTGCGCAGCTCGCGGCAGTCTATGGCCTGACTGATCTGTTTCGCATCGCCGGTGAGTGGGCAGCGCCGCTGGATGGCGAGCTGAAACCCGTCATCCGCGTGACTCACTGGAGCGGCGAGGCCGGCGATACCATCGACTGCGTCTGGGATAGCCATCCCGGGACGCCGCGGCATCTTTCGCACATCATCGCCCCGCCCAGCATCATCATGCCCGACAAGATGGCATCGATGCAGCGGCCCTCGGCATGGCTCCTGGAACAGCACCGGACCGGCGCCACGATCTGCTCGATCTGTGCGGGCGCCTTCGTGGTGGCCGAAACGGGCCTGATGAACGGGCGGCGTGCTACCACCCACTGGGCCTTTGCCAATGCCCTGGCCGATCGCTTTCCCGAAGTCGAGGTGGCCGTCGAACGGATGGTGATCGACGATGGGGATCTGATGACGGCGGGCGGCATCCTCGCCTGGGCAGATCTTGGCCTCACGCTGGTGGGCAAGCTGATGGGGCCCGCCACCATGCTGGCGACGGCCCGCTTTTTGCTGATCGATCCACCCGGGCGGGTGCAAAGCGCCTTCGCCCAGTTCAATCCGCGCTTCGATCATGGCGATGATGCCGTGCTGCGCGCACAGCACCATCTGCATGCCACCGGGGCGCAGGCCCATGATCTGGCAGACCTGCTCGCCATCAGTGGCCTCGAGCAAAGGACATTTCTGCGCCGCTTCCGAAAGGCGACCACGCTGCGGCCAACCGAATATGCCCAGCAGGTGCGGATCGCTAAGGCTCGGGAGCAGCTGGAGGCAACAAACCAATCGGTCGAACACATCGCCTGGCAGGTCGGCTATTCTGACCCGGCGGCCTTTCGCAAAGTGTTCCAGCGCATCACCGGCATCGGTCCGAGCGCCTATCGTGACAGGTTCGGCATCGCCTGAGCGCGCCGCATGCGCGATCCAGCCGGAATGGCGAACCCGTCATCATCACGCTCGATTTTTGGCAATCCATCGTAGTTGGCAATGCCGGCGGTTTGGCCGCCATCGACTGCAAGCTCCGCGCCGGTGACGAAGCGCGAGTCATCGGAAGCGAAAAACAGCACGGCATCGGCAATGTCCTCCGGCTGTCCCACCCTTCCCAGGGCAATGGCGCTTGTGTCGAAGGTGACATCGGCTGTCATCGGCGTTTGGGTCTGGCCCGGATGCACCGCATTCACCCGGATATTGGCGGCCCCCAGTTCCAGCGCCGCAGTCTTCGTCAGGCCACGCGCGCCCCATTTGGCGACAACATAACCCGACATCATCGGCACGCCCTGCATCGCGCCGACGGAGCCGATATTGATGATGGAACCGCCACCCGCACGCTTCATGGCTGGAACGGCAGCCTGGATGCCGTTGAAGACGCCCATAAGGTTCACATCCAGGATGCGTTGCAGGCGCTGTGTATCCCAGCTCTCCAGCGGGGCGGGATCGGCAATCCCGGCATTGTTGACCAAGATATTGAGCGTGCCGAAAGTCTGCTCTGCGGCCCGGACCACTTCAGCCCATTGCTCGGGCGCGCGCACGTCCAGCAGCACGGCCATGGCGTTGCTGCCAAGTTCGGCGGCCAGGGCCTCCGCCTCGACCCGCCTGACATCCGCGATGACAACCTTGGCGCCTTCTGCCACGAAACGCCGCGCCGTGGCGGCGCCCATGCCAAGCGCCCCGCCCGTCACGAGAGCGGTCTTTCCCTTAAGTCGATTGCTCATTGTATCTCCAGGTCGAGTCTGCGAGCTCGACGCTTCGCTCTGCCGGCAGAGGCTCGCCGGACACCAAACACGCCTTAAGATATGAGCATCCGGGATTGACGGACTAGCGGCGCTGCCTGCGCAACACTGTCTTTGAAACGAGACAATCGCCCGGCGCGGCAAGGGCTCGCTGCGTCAAATGCGATCGGGCGCGGCAGGTATCTTCCTTGGAATCTCAGCGGCCAGAAAGTCCAGCCAGACACGGACAGCCGGCACCAGACCACGCCTTGAGGAAAATATTGCGTGAAGCGTGCTCGGCTGCGATTGCCACGCCGGCAGAATATGGACCAGTTCTCCAGAAACCAATGCGGGTGCGACAACGAAATCTGGCAGCAAGGTGATGCCGGCGCCAGCTATCGCACTGGCGCGCAGAACGTCGAAACTGGTGCACATGAGCCGCGGACGGTGGGTGATTGATCGCTTCTCGGCATTGGGCCCAACGAGCTCCCAGATGACCTCACCGCGCTCCTCATGCTGCGTCAGCGTCGGCAATATGTGAAGATTGTCGATCGTCGGCGGCGCCGGCAATTGCGTCAACAGTATCGGGCTGGCGACGAGCAGGCTGCGGGTTTCGCCAAATTTGCGCATGATCAGGTTCGGGTCGCTATCGAGCCTGGCCCGGGCGCGCAGGGCGACGTCGACGCCGTCTTCCACTAGGTCTGCGCGACGATTGATCACCTTCATCTGCACCCTTACCTTCGGGTAGCGGCACAGAAAGATGGGCAGAAGATCGATGATCAGGTCCTGAATCAGTCCTTGCGGACAGGCCACCCGCACCACCCCATTTGGTTCAACCTGTGCCTGCGCTGCGGCGTTGGAGGCGGCCTCTGCGCTTGCCAGCATGGCCTCAGCCTGCTCATAGACCTCGGTGCCGACCGGGGTGAGGCGTAAACTTCGTGTCGTGCGCTCCAGCAGGCGGACCCCAAGCTGGTCCTCGAGCTGGATCACGCGCTTGCTCAGGGTCGCCTTGGGAATGCCAGTGGCCCGTTCGGCGGCACTGAATCCCTTATGCAGTGCCACCATGTGAAAGAGGTAGAGGTCGTTCAGGTCCAGCATGGTTGGCCTTGCCCTTTGGGTCCGGTTCGAAAACTGGCCAATTCACAAGGTCAAAAACCTGCAACGCGCTCGGGCGTTGCAGGTCGGCACTTGGCTGGCTGGAGCAGTTTAGCAGAGCTATCTCTGGCTTGCAGCCTCACGCCAGGAGCATTGCATCGGCTTCCCTTGCCACCTTGAGTGCGCGCGCATACCAGGAGAGCTGGTCAAGCGTGTCTTTCACCGAGTTGGCGAGGATGGGTTCCAATGCCGCCATCGGCTCCATGTTGGGGTTGTTTGGAATAACCCGGTAGAAGTCGGAGCCGCCGATATGAACCGCGGAGCGCACGGGCACCATCTGCAGTTCCACCGCGATCAGGCGAAGGTGTTCGGCCGCACGGGCTCCGCCCATGGTCCCATAGGCGATCATGCCCATAGGCTTCTTGTTCCAGCCCACATAGTCCTGGTCGAGCGCATTTTTCAACGCGCCGGTGACCGAGCGATTGTATTCGGCGACGACGAACATATAGCCGTCATAGCTCTTGACCTTCTCCTGCCAGCGGATTGCCCGCGGGTCCTGTGAGGGCGCCCACAGGTTGGAGGCGACTTCGTCAAACAGCGGCAGGTCATAGTCGCGCAGGTCGACCAGCTCCACATCGAAGTCGGTACGTTCCTGCATCTTGCCCAGCATCCACTGGGCCGGGGTGTCGGCCCAGCGCGACTGGCGTGTCGAGCCGATGATCAGGGCGATCTTTGGTTTCTGCGTCATGGTGTCCTTGGCGGCTTTGTGATCTGGCGCCCGGCCGGCGGCCGGGCCTTTGGCATTGCTAAGCAAGATGACGCGACGCCGGAAGCCGCACTGCGGAGAAGCATTGTCTCTGTATGGAGACAATGCGGGATGAGTTGGAAATGCCCGATGCCAAAGCTAATTTGGCGTCGGCGAGGCGTCGGACAAAGGCCGGAAGTCTACCAGGCCGTCGGAATCGTGCCGCCGTCGATGACATATTCGGTTCCTGTAATCGAGGCGGCGCGCTCTGAAGCGAGAAAGGCAATCAGATTGGCGATTTCTTCCGGCTCGGCGGGACGACCGAGGGGAATGCCGCCAAGCGAATCCATGATGATCTGCATGCCGCCCGCAAAGTCGGTACCAGCTTCCTTGGCCAGGCGTTCCGCCAAGCCCTTGGAGCCTTCACTGGCAATCCAGCCCGGTGAAACCCGAACCACACGCACCCCTTTGGGCGAGATCTCCTTGGAGAGGCTCTTGCTGTAGGTCGACAAGGCAGCCTTGGCGGCCGCATAGGCGGTGGTGGCTTCAGGCAATGGCAATCGGCTCTGGATCGAGGTCACATGGATGACGACCCCGCTGCCTTGTGCGATCATGCCGGGGATGAGAGCCCGGTCGAGCCGGATAGCGGGGAAAAGGTTGAGATCAAACTCCCGGCGCCATTCTGCATCATCGAGCGCAGCATAGCCGCCTGCAGGGGCAGATGAGCCGCCCAACACATTGACGAGCACGTCCAGGCCACCCAGACGTTGACCGACGGCGTCGGCCACAGTCTGGCACCCCGCTTCCGTGGTCAGATCGGCGGTGACGAACAATTCGTCAGGCATTGCCGGGGGCTTCGTTCGTGCGGTGGTCAGTACGCGGGCACCCAGTTCGCGGAGCAGCGCCACCGTCGCGGCGCCTGCGCCACGGGTGCCCGAGGTGACGAGGACGCGCTTGTCGGTCAGGTTGAGAAAATCGGCCATCAGCGGAGTCTCCGTGAGCTTGTGGTTGGCGGCGCAAGGCCGGCGGCATGGTCTGGTCCCTTCGATATGAGGGTAGGGGCCTGCAACGATAAGTGGGAAAGTTCGGCACGTAGTGATGGATAAACCGGGACAATGCATTGGCCCGCCACACTGGATGGATCGGTCGCGGGATCAACTATTGCCAGACAAACTCTTATTGCGGTATGAGTTCGTGAAAGGTAGCAAAATGTCCGAAACTCTCCCGCCGGCCCTCAGCGCCCATCTGTGCTTTGCCATCTACACGGCCAACATGGCGGTGCAGCGCACCTACAAGCCCGTGCTCGACGAGCTGGGCCTGACCTATCCGCAATATCTGGTGATGATCACGCTTTGGTCCCAGGACGGGATGAGCGTGGGTGCGATTGCCGACACGCTCTCGCTCGAATCAAGCACGTTGACGCCCTTGCTGCAGCGGCTCGAACAGGCCGGTTTTTTGAAGCGGCAGCGCGATCCGCAGAGCGAACGACGCGTCATCATTACGCTGACCGATCAGGGCAAAGCCCTGCGCGCCGAAGCCCATCGGGTCACCGACCGTCTTGTATCGGCCTCCGGATGGGAAATCCGCGAGCTCGACCGCATCAATGATGAAATGCGGCGTCTGCGCTCGGCTCTTACCCAGCAAAAGCCAGGCGCTTCGTAGCGACGGCCCCTACGGTCAGCCAATAGGCAAAGATGGGCGGGCAATGCCCACCCATCTGCAAAACTGCGGGCAGCGCTGGGTCACTGCAAAGCGGCATTTGCGGCCTTCCGGGCAGCGGCATCAATAGTGTCCGCCACCGTCCCGGCCTGGGAGACATAGACGGCATGGCTGCCGGGGACCGTGGTGATCTCTGCCCCGGCGCGTTCGGCCATGTGGAACAGCATCGCCTGGTCAAAGGCATTGTCCTCGGTTGCGATTACCGCCCAGCTGGGCTTGGAGCGCCAGGCTGCATTGGTCAGCCTGGTGCCGAAAGCGGACATGTTGATCGGCACCTGCGCGTCACGCAGGAAGGCGGCGTCTTCATCACTGAGATCGGCGGCAAAGCCGATCTTGAACTTTTCGGGCTTGAGGGCGCCGAAGCCGTCATCGGCAATATCGATGACGAAATCGGGGGTCGGCGCGAAGCCGGCATATTGCTCGCTGGTGGTCTGGCCTGCATCCGGCACCAGGGCCGCAACATAGACGAGCCCGGCGACATTGGGGTGATTGCCCGCTTCGGTGATGACCGTCCCGCCCCAGGAGTGGCCGACCAGGATTGCCGGGCCATTCTGGCGGTTGAGCGCCCTTGTCGTGGCGGCCACGTCGTCGGCCAGCGAGGTCAGCGGGTTCTGCACGATCGTGACGGCATAACCGCGGGCGGTCAGGTTGCTATAGACGTTGCGCCAGCCCGAGCCATCGGCGAAAGCGCCGTGGACGAGGACGACATTGCGAATTGGTGTGGTCATTTCTCTTCTCCTGCTGCGCAAGACCTCGGCCTCGCTTTATATGACGTCGCAATGTTTATCGCGATATAAGTATGACTAGCCGGGCCCGTGGAGTCTGTCAATAATAATTATCGCGACATGTATCGTTGAGGGGTGGAGACGGCAGCGTGGTCTTGAAGGGACCACGCCAGGCCGTTCTCCCTGGCCCATATAGACCGGGCTCAGGCCCCGATCTTCAGGCTGACAATGTGGTCGTCAGCCAGACCGAAGACGAAGGTCAGCGGCGCGGGGCTGCCTGGAAAATCACCGGTTACCATGGCACGCACTTCGATGGTGCCATTGCTCTCGCGCATGTCCAAAGGCTCGGCGGTGTGGCGGTATTTCCGCTTGGCTGCGTGCCACCAGTCGGCGATTGCAGCCTGTCCGACATGGGTCTGTCCTTCATCCGTCACAGTCGCATTGGCCGCAAAGGCGCTGACAGGGGCAGTGCCATCCAGGTTTTTGTCGGCCTCGAAATAGGCACCGATAGATAGGGGGAGGTTCATTTTGCTTCTCCATTATGCCGTGTTGGCCCACTGAATATGCGCCTGGACAGCCATGCCGATAAGCGGGATAAAAGGGCACGATGAATAAGGAAAATCGGGATAATGTATCGACCCGGGTTAAGTGACCTTGAGGCGGTGATCGCCATTAGTCGCCGCGCATCTTTCCGCGCGGCGGCGCTCGATCTGGGAATATCCGCCACCGCGCTCAGCAGCGCCATCGGCAAGCTTGAGGCCGATCTGGGAGTTCGCCTGTTCAACCGCACCACGCGCAGCGTTTCCCTCAGTGATGCCGGACGGCACTTCGTGGAGACCGTCGCCCCGGCGCTGGACAGTATCAACGGCGCCATGGACGCCGTCCGGTCGCGCCAGGATGTCCCTTCGGGCACCCTGCGCATCAATGCCTTTGCCGAAGCGGCGCGCGAGATCCTCTCGCCCCTGATCCTGGAATATCTGCGGCGCTATCCCAAGGTGCATATCGATCTGGTGACGGAGGGGCGACTGGTCGACATTGTTGCCGACGGCTTCGATATCGGCGTGCGCGTGGCCGATCTGGTGCCCAGCGACATGATCGCAATATCGCTGGGCAGTCCAAGGCGCTTCGCCGTCGCGGGATCTCCCGACTACTTCAAGCAACGCCCCAAGCCGATCGTGCCGCCCGATCTGCTCAAGCACCATTGCATCCGCGTTCGGCTGCCCAATGGTGCACTCTTTAAATGGCAGTTCGAAAAGTCTGGACAGTCGGCCCAGATCGACGTCATCGGCCCCATCACGCTCGATGAGGCAAATCTCGCCCGGACCGCCGTCCTGGAAGGGCTTGGTCTGGGCTTTTTCATGGAGCAGACCATCCAGGAGGATGTCGCGGCAGGCCGGCTGGTTCGCGTCCTTGACGATTGGACCCCTGCCTATCCCGGCCTTTGCATCTACTATCCCGGCCGCCGCAATGCCTCGGCGGCCATGCGCGCCTTTGTCAGCCTGGCGCGCGAGCTCAGCACCATGCGGCAGCGCGACACGTCCGGGGTGGGCTAGAACCCGATCCATGCCGCGGCAATTGCGTGCTTGTCGCAGCTATTGGGCTAAGATAGGTCGAGCGCAGGTGAGGGCGCATGGCTTTTCCAAAGCGAAGCATGGCTAGGGAATTCGGGACGGCATTTGCCGTGCTGGCAATCTATGTCCTGACGCTGCTCCTGCCGCTGCATCAGGCCGCCGGCCTGCAGCGCGACCTCGACCGGCTGGGTTTTGAGACCCTGACCGCCTGGTCCGTCTGTGCCCCCCTGGTGCAGGATGAGGATGGCAATCCCAAGACCGCTACCGTGGTCAAATGCCCGGCAGCCGGCTTTGGCAAGCAGGATTTCGTCGCCATTGCGCCGGCTTCCCTGCCAATCGGCATCCCCGCGCCGGCCAGCATTGTCGCATGGGCTGCGCCGTCCATAAGGCTTCAGCCGTCAATCCCCGAACATTTCGGGCAATCCCGCGCCCCTCCAGTCGCCGTCTGAACGCTTCGCGGCGGCCTCTGGCCGCCTTCAGGCCGCTTTACTGACTGGAGATCATCATGATCCGCACTGCTTATCGCCTTGCCATCGCTGCGGCGACCCTGACTGCCCTTGCCGTTCCGGCGCTCGCCCATTCCACGCTCGAAGTTCAGGAGGCCGCGATCGGCTCGAGCTACAAGGCCGTGCTGCGCGTGCCCCATGGCTGCGGCACCGAGGCCACCCATACCATTCGCGTGCAAATCCCCGAGGGCTTCTTTGCCGTCAAGCCGATGCCCAAGGCCGGCTGGGACCTCGATATCGTCACCGGCCCCTATGACAATACCTATCTCAACCACGGCACCGAGGTGACCGAGGGCGTCCGGGAAATCGTCTGGTCGGGTGGCAACCTGCCCAACGAATTCTATGACGAATTCGTTTTCCGCGGCACCTTTGCCGATACGCTCGAGCCCGGCAACTTCTACTTCCCCGCTATTCAGGAATGCGCCAATGGCGAGGAGGCCTGGATCGACACGTCGGGTGCTGAAGGCGCCGATATGCCGGCGCCGAGCCTGAAGCTGGTGCCTGCCGGTGATAGCCACGGTCACTAAGTAAAGTCGGGCGCGGGGCCGGTCCCTGCGCCCTTTTTCACCCGTGGAATATCGCCATGCCATCCCTGACCAACCGCCTTCGCGGCGCGCTGCTGGCCATCTTGCTGACGCTCGCTGCCGCCCATCCGGCCCTTGCTCATGCCCAGCTCCTGTCGACCAGTCCACAGGCCAATGCCACGCTCGCGGCGGTGCCGCCCCAGCTTGAGCTGGCCTTCAATGAGCCCGTCAGCGCCCTTGCCGTCAGCCTGATCCTGCCCCATGGGGGCGCCCTGGACCTGCTTGATCGCACCAGCAGCGGCCAGACCCTGACCGTGCAATTGCCAGCCAGCCTGGCGACTGGCACCCATGTCCTGAGCTGGCGTGCCGTATCGGTGGATTCCCACCCCGTTGCCGGATCTCTGGTCTTTTCGATCGGCACCGCGGGCGGCTCTGCCCTGGCCGAGGTGTCGGCCTCCAGTCCCGCCAGCGCGGCAGCGCTCTGGGCCGCCAAGACACTGCTCTTTGTAACGCTGCTGTTCGGCACCGGCGGGGCGATCTTTGCGCTGGCGGCGCCGCTGCCGCGGCGGGCCCGCCAGCTCGCCATCATCCTGTCCGGTCTGGGCCTTGTCGTGGCGCCGCTGAGCCTCGGCCTGCAGGGCCTCGACGCGCTGGGTCTGGCGCCGCACGCCCTGGACACAGCCCAGCCCTGGATAGCCGGCTTTACCACCAGCTATGGCAGTACGGTCATGGCCGTGCTGCTGGCGCTGATACTGGGGTTGCTGGCCCTGCTCTTGCCCGCAGCGCCGGCAGCCGGTTTGCTGGCCTGGCTCGTTGCAGCTTTGGCACTGGCGCTCAGCGGCCATGCCGGCGCCGCCGATCCGCAATGGCTGACCCGCTCGGCGGTTATGCTGCACCTTGCCGGCATCCTGTTCTGGGTCGGCGCCCTCTTGCCGCTCTGGTTCTGGCTCTACCAGAGTGGCGACCGCGCCAACCGCGCCCTTGCGCGGTTTTCTCGCTTCATTCCCTTTGCTCTCGCGCCTATTGTGGCTTCCGGCATCACCCTGGCGGCCATCCAGCTCGGCCCCCCTGGTCCGGCCTGGTTGGCACCCTATGGCCTGATCCTGCTTGTGAAGCTTACCCTGCTGGCGTTGCTGTTTGCCCTGGCACTGGTCAATCGCCTTCTGCTGACGCCGCGTGTCTTGGCCGGCGAGGTTCGGGCCCGCAATCGGCTGCGGCAGTCGATCGGCGTCGAGATCGGTCTGGTTTTGCTCATCCTGGTCCTGGTCGCCTTCTGGCGTTTCACGCCGCCGCCGCGCGCCCTGTCGCTGGCCACGCAGGACACGGCGATCGCTGCCCCGCTCTATGCCCACGCCATGGACAAGGCCGCCATGGCCGACATAACCATCATGCCGGGTCATGCCGGCCCGGTCTCCCTCGAGCTGTTTCTGACCAATATCGCCGGCGCGGCGCTCGAACCGCTTGGCGCAACAGTCATCCTCAGCGCTCCCGCGCTGGGCATTGAACCAATCGTTACTGACATTCAGCCGATTGATGGCGTCTGGCGAATTGATGGATTGATAATCCCGGTCGCCGGTACCTGGCTGGTCGATATCGAACTCCGTCTCAGCCGCTTCAGCCTGTCTCGCCTGCAGACTGAAATCGACATTCCTTCCCGCTAACACCGGGATGCCGCTCGGGCGGTGGGCAGACACGGTGTCCCCGCCGTTGCTGGCTTGCGAGTTCGGACAGTCCTGAAAAGGCGGGCACTTGGCCCGCCTTTTCATTGAGGCGCGGGGTGCGGTCCTGGAGGACCGCCCTAGCGGGCTTCGGTAACCGTGGCTTCGGGCAATACGCCGAAATCATTGCCCCAGGCATTGCGGATATAGGTGCCGATCTCGGCAATATCGCTGTCGCTGAGCATGCTGCCGAAAGCCGGCATGTAGCCAAAGCCATGCACGATCGTATTGGCGACAAAGGCGTCATCGGCGAGATTGGCATTGCCGGCCAGCGGTGTTGCGGCGCTGCCGCGACCGTCGGCACCATGGCAGGCGGCGCAGTTGGCGCTGAACTTGGGCAGGCCAAGATTGGCGACAGCCGTCACGTCGGATTCTGTGGTCACGGTGCCCGCCGCGGCAGCGTCGTCGCCAGCCGCTTCAGGCGCTTTGCCCGTATTGGGATCTTCCCATTCCTGCACATTGGCGTCATTCGAAGCAGCGGGTGCCGCGTCGAAATCATTGCCGGAGACGGTGCCGAGGCCGCCGCCTTCTTCGCCATAGGTAAATAGCAGGATCGCGCCGGGATTGTGCAGCACCGAGGTGTTGAGCCCCTCGCCGAACTTCTGCGCGGCCGAACCAAAGGCATCAGTGGCGATAAACACGCTCTGACCATCGGGCGACACCAGGACGTCGCGATAGCGGTTCTGCGTGCTCAGCCAGGATTCTGGCTCTCCCTCGGCCTGCTGGCCATCCGCGCTCAGCTTTTGCACATAGAGCGTGCCGTGCTTGAGCGTGGGGATGAGGATTGAATTGTCCCATTCGGCAATGCCGGTTTCGCCCGCTGCATAATGCAGCACCGAGGATGGCGCCATGGTGGGGTCGCAGATATAGCCGCAGATGTCGCCGATCGGATAATCGTCCCCGACGACCCAATAGGCCGCCAGCGGATCAACCATCTCGCCCTCGAAATCGTTTTCGGCGAACTGTGGCACGCTGTCGGGCAGCGGATCGGCATTCTGGTCGACATCCTCGGGCGCCTTGGCCCAGTCGGCGAAGGAATAGGCCTGATCGTCGATGAAGCCCGAGACATTGGGCCAGCCGTAATTGCCGCCAGGCGCGATCACGTTGAGTTCGTCGCCGCTCGCCGGGCCATGCTCGGTCTGATAGAGGATGCCGTTCGCGCCGAAGGCAAGGCCCTGCGGGTTGCGGTGGCCATAGCTGTAGACATGGCTCGTGACGCCATTGATCTCGGGATTATCCTCGGGGATCGCGCCATCGAGGGTGAGCCGCAGGATCTTGCCCGAATAGGTGCGCCAATCGGCATTGGCGACCTCGTCAGCGGTCGGCAGGATCTGGGCCAGATTGGGCCGGCGCAGGTTGCGGCCGAAATTGGCGCCCTGGTCCCCGATCGAATAATACAGCATGTTGTCGGGCCCAATGACGACCCGGCCGGCATTGTGGTCGTTCCAGGCGGGCAGGCCTTCGATTATGATCATCGGCTCGCCCAGCTGCAGCGTCTGCTCGTTCCAGCTATAGCGCACGATCTGCGCCGCTGGATCGGGCTCCTCTGCGGTGCCATTGTTGATGGTATAGCTGAGATAGACATAATCATTGCCCGTGCCCTGGCCGAGCTCGGGATGCAGGGCCAGACCCAGCAGGCCCTCATGCTGTTGCCCGCTATAGACGTCATCGATGGTCAGCACCGATTGCTGCACGCCCGAGACGGGGTCCACGCGCGTCACTTCGCCGCCGGTTCGCTCGGTTACCCAGATCTGGTTGTCCGGACCCCAGCGCATGGCCCAGGGATTGTCGAGCCCCGAGGTCAGCACGCGGCCGGCAAACAGGCTGCTGTCGCCGCTGGCAATCTCCACTGGCGTCACCTGACCAAAGGCCACCCCGCTCGACATCAGGGCCGCCGTGGTAAAGACGCAGCCCGTCAATAGGCGCGTGGGTGCCGACATGCGCCGACGGTCCTTTGCATGTGTCGCAATGGTCATATTTCGGTCCTTTTATTGGGTGATTGAACGCCCGCCTGCCGATGGAAGGCTGCCTGGCCGGGCGGAACTGCCCCTGCTGCGGCAGGGCTGAGCGGGGCTACCGCCGCACGCGAAGGGCTTGCTGCTCGGTGATCACAACGGTACCAGGGCGCATTCGGTTGCGCCCCTTGCCACATTATTGCCCAGCTTCCGCCCACCTCGAGCGCGGCACGGCGCTCTTTGTGATCCCTATTGCGTCCAGATCGGCATTTCAGACGTTGAGTGGCGACGACAGGACAATGCGGTCAACCACAGTCCGGGCGTGAACCGAATCGAGATGGAGATCAGGCGTGAGTGTTGCGTTCACCAAGGAAGACAGTGCCGAAACGGCTGCGGAAACCATGCTGCCCGACCGCCCGGTTTCGGCTGCGGCAAATCTGGTGACGGCAGCGGGTCTGGCGGCCCTGGAAAGCGAGTTCGAGCAGGCCCGCATCGCCCACGATGCCGCCAGCACCATCGAGGATGTCAACGAACGCCGGCGCCAGGCTGCCGCGCCTCTGCGCGACCTGCGCTATTTCGCCGAGCGGCTCCGCACCGCCCAGCTGGTGGCCCCTCCAGATACGACTGACATCGTTTCGTTCGGCCATGCGGTCACCTATCGACGCGCCGACGGCAAGCTCGCAACCTATCGCATCGTTGGGGAAGACGAGGCCGATCCGCGCGCTGGCTCGATGTCCTATCTGGCCCCCGTGGCCCAGCGTCTTGTCGGCAAGGCTGTGGGCGACATGGTTGAGTTCGGCGATAGCGAGCTTGAAATCATCGCCATCGCCTGATCGTGCTCCTCAGCGGCTAGTTCACGCGCTCTGGTGCAGACTGCCGGCCGTGGCGGGGCGGCGCGCATTGACCTTGTTGTCCAGCGTGGTGCGCAAATGAGCGCTGGGCGTGAACACTACCGTGCTACGGGGCAGAATGCGGTGTTCGGTGCCAGTGCGCGGATTGCGCCCGAGCCGCTCGGCGCGTTCGCGAACCTGCAGCGAGCCAAAGGCCGTCAGCTTCACATTCTCGCCGGCCATCAGCGCTTCGCCCATCAGGGCAAACATGGTTTCGGCCACCATGGCCACCTCGGCCTTACCCAATCCTGTCGTTCTTGCAGCTGCCTCTACGAGCGCGGCGCGCGTAATGGTTGTAGTCACTCTGTTGTTCCCTCCAATATTTAAATTCATAGGAAGAATTTAAGCGGCTGTCCAGCCGGCGGCGCGCATCGCTCAAACATGAACCGCTCCATCAGGTTTATTGACATTTCTTAGAATGATTATAAGGTGGGTCAGTATTCTGATCCCCTGATTCCAGTCTGGACGTCTGCGCGCC
>CAXBHD010000011.1:0-30200 GCA_963975335.1 uncultured Devosia sp.
GCTCGTCGAGCAGCAGCATTTCGGGTTCAAGTGCCAGGGTCGTGGCAATCTCGAGCGCCCGCTTGCGGCCATAGCTCAATTCGCCCGCCGTCTCATGGGTAAAGCTCGATAGCCCCACCTCATCGACCCGAGCCATGGCTTCCTGGTCCAGCCGGTGCAGCACCTTCTGCGAGCGCCAGAAATCGAAACTGTCGCCGCGGCGGCGCTGCAGCGCGATGCGCACATTTTCCAGCACGGTCAGCTTGGGAAACACTGCCGAAATCTGGAACGACCGCACCAGGCCCAGCCGGGCGATATCGGCGGCCGGCAGGCGTGTAATGTCGCTGCCATTGAGCGTGATGCTGCCGGCGCTGGGCTGCAGGAACTTGGTCAGCAGATTGAAGCAGGTGGTCTTGCCGGCGCCATTGGGCCCGATCAGCGCATGGATCGAGCCGCGCCTTATATCGAGATCGACACCGTTCACCGCCGTAAAGCCGGCAAAGCGCTTGGTCAGCCCGCGGGCGGAAAGGATGACGTCCGGCGCCGGCGGGTTGGGATTGGTCATGGCTGCGCTCATTTCGCGGTCCACCCGCCATCAATGGAGATGGTCGAGCCGGTGATGGAGCGGGCCAGGTCGCCGCAGAGATAAGCGGCCAGTTCGGCGATTTCCTCGGGCTGCACGAATTGACGCGTCGGCTGGGGCGCCAGCATCAGCTCGCGCACCACCTGCTCCTCGCTCATGGCATGCACCCGCGCCTGATCGGCAATCTGGGCGGCAACCAGCGGCGTCCACACATAGCCCGGACAGATGGCGTTGACGGTAATGCCCTTTTCGGCGGTTTCCAGCGCCACCGCCTTGGTCAGCCCGACCACGCCATGCTTGGTGGCGACATAGGCCGACTTGAACGGGGAGGCGCGCAGGCCATGCGCCGAGGCAATATTGATGATACGTCCCCAGCCGCGTTCGGCCATGCCCGGCAGGGCGGCGCGAATGGTGTGGAAGGCTGAATCAAGGCTCACCGCGACAATGCGATCCCAGTCGGCCGGCGGGAAGTCCTCGATCGGGGCGACCTTCTGCACGCCGGCATTGTTGACCAGCACGTCGAGCTGGCCGAAGGCAGCGACAACCTCGCCGACAAGGTCATAGCCACCGCCATTGAGCGACAGATCGGACTGGAAGTAACGCACCTTGGCGCCCGTATCGGCCACCAGACGCAGCGTGTCTGCGACATCGCCTTCGGCTTCGAAACTGTTGATCGCCACGTCATAACCCATCGCCGCAAACCTGCTGGCGATCGAGAGGCCAATGCCGCTCGTCGAGCCGGTGACCAGTGCCACGCGCTTTGTTGTCATGCTCCACCCTGTAGCGGACCTTCAAGGGTCCGATGTTTTGCCCTCTACCTATCAAGTTCCGTGCCAGATGCGGAAAGGCGGGATTTGGTGGCGTTTCCCGGCCGCGTGTCTGGCCAATCTGTCTGGCAGGCAGGACACTGTCCGCTTTCCCGGACAGATCAGTCGCCGATCTTGTGCCGCTTGAGCTTTTCGTAGAATTGCGAGCGCGACACGCCAAGCCGCAGCGCCGCGGCCGACTTCTGCCCGCCCGTGGCCTGGAGGGCGTCGAGAATGGCCTGGCGCTCCGTATCCGCCATGGCGGTGGCCAGTCCCTGCGCAGACGTGCCCAGCCGCACCACGCCCGGTGGCAGTGCCCGGGCGATGACGCCGGCATCGAGGACCTCGCTGGGCGCCAGGGCAGCGGCGCGCTCCAGCACATTGCGCAATTCGCGCACATTGCCCGGCCAGGCATGGGCCTGCAGCAATGTGACGGCCTCGGGCGTCACCACCCAGCCGCGCTGGTCCCCGGCCCGCAGGGTCTGCTCGAGCAGCGTCTCGCAGAGCAGCGCCATGTCCTCGCGCCGCTCGCGCAGCGGCGGCACATGCACGGTGAGCACGGCGACGCGGTAATAGAGATCGGCGCGGAAGCTCCGCTCGGCGATCTTGGCCTCGAGATCCTGCGAGGTGGCGGCGATGATGCGCACATCGATCTTCTTGACGGTATTGGAGCCCAGAGCCTCGATCTCGCCCTCTTGCAGCACGCGCAGGAACTTGGCCTGCACGGCCAGCGGCATGTCGCCGATTTCATCGAGAAACAGCGTGCCGCCATGGGCCAGTTCGAACTTGCCCTGCCGGGCCTTCTTGTCCGCGCCGGTATAGGCGCCGGGCGAAACGCCAAAGAACTCGGCTTCCAGCAGGGCCTCGGGCACGGCCGCCATATTGACCGCCACGAAGGGCCCGTCGGCCCGGTCCGATTGCTGGTGGATGGCATGGGCCAGCAATTCCTTGCCGGTGCCGGTCTCTCCCAGGATCAGCGCCGCCCCGTCGCGCAGGGCAAAGCGGCGCACCATGGCCTTGAGATCCCTGACCGCCTCGCTCTGGCCGACAAAGCTCGACAGCGAATATTTGGTGCGGCGCTCCCGCGTCAGCGCCGCCTGGGCGCGTGTCAGCTGCTTTTGCAGCGCCTCGAACTTGTCGAGCATGGGCGCGAGATAGTCGACATTGTCATAGAAGACGAAGCCGATCGCCCCTTCCACCGCCCCTGTTTCATCCTTGAGCGGAATGCGGCAGACGACGAACTGGCGCTCGTTGAAATTCATGATGTCGAGCAGGATGGGCCGGCCGGTTTCGACCACCCGCCTGAGCAGGGAGTGCGGAATGACCTCCTCGACCGGCATGCCGATCGGGTCGAATTCGGGCGCCAGCTTGAGCAGCTCGCGATAGCGGGTGTCCATCCAGGTGATGCGCGTCTGCGCATCGACAATGATGGCGCCCTCGAAGAAATCGCGCAGCAGGCTGAAGGCGCCCACCGCCTCCTCGATGCTGGCCAACCCATTGGCGGCCGGCCAGCGCTCAGTTGTCGGTATCGGTACCATGGCCGGCCTCGCTTCCCTTGTTGTCGGCAAGCCTAGTGCCCGCTTAGCGCCGCGGCAACGCCATCACGCGCGCTCGACGCAGAGTGCCACGCCCATGCCACCGCCGATACATAGCGTCGCCAGGCCTTTGCGCCCGCCGCGGCGCGCCAGTTCGTGCAGCAGCGTCACCAGCACCCGTGCCCCCGAGGCCCCGATCGGGTGGCCGATGGCGATCGCGCCGCCATTGACATTGACCTTGTCCGGGTCCCAGCCCATGGCCTGGTTGACCGCGCAGGCCTGCGCCGCAAAGGCCTCATTGGCCTCGATCAGGTCGAGATCGGTAATATTCCAGCCGGCCTTGGCCAGGGCCCTTGTCGAGGCCGGAATCGGCCCCGTCCCCATAATGGCCGGATCGACCCCCGCCGTCGCCCAGCCGGCGATCCGGGCGAGCGGCGTCAGTCCCCGCCGCGCCGCCTCGTCGGCATGCATCAGCACCAGCGCCGCCGCCCCGTCATTGATGCCCGAGGCATTGCCGGCGGTGACGCTGCCATCCTTGTCGAAGGCCGGGCGAAGCCTGGCCAGAGCATCGGCACTGCTATCGGCGCGAATATACTCATCGCTGTCGACAACGACGTCGCCCTTGCGGGTCGTGATCGTCACGGGGGCAATCTCCGCCGTGAACCGGCCGGCCTGCTGTGCCGCGGCGGCCTTGTGCTGGGAGGCCAGGGCAAACTCATCCTGCATCTGCCGGCTGATGCCGAACTGGCGGGCCACATTCTCGGCCGTGATGCCCATATGGTAGCCGCCAAAGGCGTCGATCAGCCCATCCACCGTCATCGTATCGACCAGGGTGATCGGCCCCATCTTTGCCGGGGCCCGCAACTGCTGGCAATGCGGCGCCAGCGACATCGATTCCTGCCCACCCGCGACGATGACCTGCGCATCGCCGGCGGCAATCTGCTGCATGCCCAGCGCCACCGCCCGCAGGCCCGAGCCGCAGACCTGGTTGAGGCTCCAGGCCGTGGCGCCCTGCGGCACGCCGGCCCGCATTGCCGCCTGGCGGGCCGGGTTCTGCCCGGCGCCGGCGGTCAGCACCTGCCCCAGGATCACCTCGTCCACCGCGCTGGCCTCCACCCCGGCGCGCTGCAAGGCTGCGGCGATCGCTATGGCGCCCAGCTCATGCGCCGGCACGCTGGATAGCCCGCCCAGAAAGGCGCCGACCGGCGTGCGCGCCGCCCCGACAATGACGATATCGCTCATGCTGGCACCTTCAGGCCCGGCCCGATGCTGAAGCGCGCCTCGGTCTTGGCCGTGATCTCGTCCACGGTGCCCCCGTCGGCCAGTTCGATCAGCACCATGCTCGGTTCACCCCGCCGCGCCAGCGTGAAAACGCCCAGATCGGTGATCACCATATCGGCCACGCGCTGCCCCGTCAGCGGCAGGGTGCAGGCCTTGAGCAGCTTGGGCTCGCCCTTGGCTTCGTGTTCCATGACCACCACCACGCGCTTGACACCGGCCACCAGATCCATGGCGCCACCCATGCCCTTGACCATCTTGCCCGGGATCATCCAGTTGGCCAGGTCGCCATTTTCCGCAACCTGCATGGCGCCCAGGATCGACAGGTCGATATGGCCGCCCCGGATCATGCCGAAGCTGTCGGCGCTGGAAAAAAAACTCGTCATCGGCAGTTCGGTGACGGTCTGCTTGCCGGCATTGATCAGGTCGGCATCCTCATCGCCCTCGAAGGGAAACGGCCCCATGCCCAGCATGCCATTCTCGCTCTGCAGCCGCACGTCGATCCCGTCGGGAATGTAATTGGCCACCAGGGTCGGAATGCCGATGCCCAGATTGACGTAAAAGCCGTCCTTGAGCTCGCGCGCCGCGCGGGCCGCCATCTGTTCGCGGGTCCAGGCCATCACACTGCCTCCATCTGGGCGCGCGGCCGCACCGTGCGCTGCTCGATATGCTTGGCCGGGTTGGGCACATGCACCAGCCGCGACACGAATATGCCCGGCGTGTGGATCTGGTCGGGCTCGATCTCGCCCACCGCGACCAGATGTTCGACCTCGGCAATGGTCACCTTGCCGGCCGTAGCCATCATCGGATTGAAGTTCCGCGCCGTCTTGCGATAGACCAGATTGCCTTCCGCATCGCCCTTCCAGGCATGGACAAGCGCAAGATCGGCGACCAGCCCCCGCTCCATCACATAGTCCTCGCCGTCAAAGCTGCGCACTTCCTTGCCATCGGCAATGATCGTGCCCACGCCCGTCTTGGTGAAAAACGCCGGAATGCCGGCGCCGCCAGCCCGGATCCGCTCGGCCAGCGTGCCCTGGGGGGTGAATTCGAGCTCCAGCTCGCCCGACAGGAACTGCTGGGCGAAGAGCTTGTTCTCCCCCACATAGGAGGAGATCATCTTGCGGATTTGCCGCGTTTCCAGCAGCGTGCCCAGGCCGACGCCATCAATGCCCGCATTGTTGGAAATGACCGTCAGCTCCCTGGCGCCGGACAGCTTGATCGCCGCGATCAGCGCCTCGGGAATGCCGCACAGGCCGAACCCGCCCGACATGATCACCATTCCATCCGCCAGCACGCCGGCCATGGCCGTCGTCGCGTCCGCATAGACCTTTTGCAAAGCCCGTCCTCCTCGCCCGTCTTGTTTGATATCGGCCATGCCGCTCCCCGCGGCACCCCGTTGCCGCAAGGTTAGGCCTTGTCCGAACAGGCCGGTTAGTCGTATTTATACCCTATGCTGACAGGCCATTCCGACAGTGCCGACGCTCCCTCCATGCGCTTCACGCTGGGCGAAATTCCCCTGCCCATGGTGTTTGCGACCCATCGCATCATCCGCGACTGCAATGGCGAATTTGCCGCCCTGTTCGGCTTCCGGCGCGCGGAACTGATCGACCAGAGCTTTTCCCGACTCTATCCGGCGATCGCCGATTTCGTGCGCACCGGCCAGATGTGGCGCAGCCACCTGCCCGGCGGCCAGGTCTATTATGACGAGCGCATCATGGAGGGCGCGGACGGGCGCCGCTTCTGGTGCCGCGTCAATGGCCGTGCGCGCCATGGCGTCGAGCCGTTTGCCGAAGCGCTCTACTGCTTCGAGCCGATGAGCCGGCCGGTGACCGAGGCGACGGTGACGGGCCGGCAGCGCCAGATCCTGACCCTGGTGGCGCAAGGCAAGACCAATGCCGCCATCGCCACCGAAGTCGGCCTCAGCCGGCGCACCGTCGAGGCCCATCGCCTGCGCATGATGCGGCAGGTCGGCGTGCGCAATACGGCAGAACTGATCGCCTGGTTTTTCGCCCGCTGAGAATCGCGTTTCGGCCCGGTGCTGCCTGCCCCTGGCGCGCACGACCTATCGCTCGCAAAGGCAGACCCCCGCCAATCTCCTGACTGGTAGCATCAGGGTGCCCACAACGTTCCCTGGGCCTTGTCACACCAGGGGCATTTCTATCGTGTCGGGGCCTGGTAGGCGACCAGATTGGTCGCAACGAACTTCACCTGCTCGGCGGGCTTTTCTCCCCGCATGAGTTGCGCAAGGATGTCAAAGGCCTGTTCGGCGAGGCCCCGCTCATCCTGCCGAATGACAAAGACCGGATTGGGCAGATATTCGATAATGGCGGAATAGGCGAAGGTGCCCGCGAGCAGGCCGGGCGGAATGGCGCCCAACCGGGTACGAATGGCGCGCATGGCGCCATGAAAGATCAGCAGCGAGCCGAAAATCATCCCGTCCGGCAAGGTGCCGCGGGCCTCGAGCAAGCCTTCAATCAGGGCATAGCCACCCTCTTCGGTATCCTGATCGGACGAGCGCACCGTGAAGCGGTCGGCAGCATCGGGAAGCTGCGCCGTGGAACTCTCAAAGCCTCGGATACGCTGCAGGGTGGTGGGGTTGGCGGGGCTGCCGGTGAGGAAGGTGATTTCCCTGGCGCCCGCCGCAATGATCTGTTTCGTGACCGTTTCGGCACTGACAAAATGGTTGCTGGTAACGACAAAGCCCTCATCGCCCTCAAACCGCCGGTCGATCTGGATGATGGGCATTTCCACCTTGCGCCCGGCTGAGGGCAGGCTGCGCCGCGGCTCGCAGGGGGTGAGAATGACGCCATCAATGCCGCGTGCGACAAAATTCTCCAGCGCCAGGCGTTCAACCTCAGGGCTTTCCCCGGTCGAGGTGGTGACCAGGATGAAGCCCTGCCGCCGGCAGAGCTGCTCGAGCGCAGCAGCCAGGCGGGCAAAGAAGGCATTGGCAATGTCAGGAACGATAAGCCCCACCGTATGGCTGCGGGCCAGCTTGAGACTGCGCGCCGCCTGATTGTAGCGATAGCCATGTTCGGCGACATAGGCCTCGATGATCGCGCGGGCCCTCGGACTGATGCGGTAGTCATCGGACTTGCCGTTGATCACCAGCGTGACAGTGGTGCGCGAATAGCCGGTGTCGCGCGCAATTTCCTTGATCGTCTTGGCCATGAAGCGGCGGTCTTCCCCATTGGTGGCTGCCGATATGGCCGACCTCGCGCCGAGCGCGCCCAGACGAATTTGTATTGGCCCGACAAGTCCTTGGCAACAGAGGCCTCGGGCCTGCCACGGCCGTTCTCCACCGGGGTCGACAAGAGAGCTCCACCCCCTTGTCTAGTGGCATTGAATTCGCTAAATGTCCTTTGCTAACTTGTGTGAGCAAGTTTTGGCGGGTGAGGAGAAATCTCGACATCAGGGCTCATTTCCGGGCGCGATTGCGCACGTCCGTGACCCTGCAGCACCGCTCTCTTGCGAGAGTGGGCGGGATGGTCTTCGCGCCAGTATTGACGCAAAGAAGGTATGACCCGTTGACCGCAACTGCTGAACTCGACCGTCACTCCGGCATCTGGCCGGTAATGCTGACTCCCTTCCGGGACAATCTGGAAATCGACTGGCGGTCGCTCGAGCGACTGATCGACTGGTACATCGCCAATGGCGTGCACGGCCTGTTCGCCAATTGCCAGTCGAGCGAGATGTTCTTCCTGTCCGACGCGGAGTCGGTACAGCTGACCCGCTTCATCGTCGACTATGCCGACGGGCGCGTGCCCGTGGTGGCGTCGGGCCACACGGCCGACACCTTCGCCCATCAGGTCGACCAGATCACCGCCATTGCCGATACCGGCGTGGATAGCGTCATCCTGATTTCCAACCGCCTGGCGACAGCCGATCAGTCCGACGCCATGGCGCTCGACTGGCTGCAGCGCCTGACCGCGGCCGTGCCGGCGCCGATCACCATGGGCGTCTATGAATGCCCCTACCCCTATAAGCGCCTGCTGTCTGACGCGGCGGTGGAATGGTGCGCCAAGTCGGATCGCTTCACCTTCGTCAAGGACACCTGCTGCAATATCGACACCATCCGGCGTCGCATCAAGCTGATCGAAGGCAGCCGGCTGCACCTGCTCAATGCCAATGCGCAGACCCTGCTCGATACGCTCAAGGCGGGCGGACACGGCTATTCGGGCGTGATGGCCAATTTCCATCCCGCCCTCTATGTCTGGCTGGTCGAAAACTGGAGCAAGGCGCCGGACAAGGCCGCCGTGCTCTCGGAAATCCTGACGCTGGGCGCGCTGTCGGAATATCTCGACTATCCGGTCAATGCCAAGGACTACCACAAGCAGATCGGCACCTTCGAAAGCCGTATCTGCCGCAGTCGCCCCATCGGCAGTTATGACGCCCTGCACTTCCCCACCACGGTGGCGCAGATGCAGAGCCTGGCCGCCCGCTGCAAACAGCTGATCGGCCTGGATTAGTCCCGGACGGGCCGGATACACATCCGGCCCGCCCCCAGAATCGTCTGAGGAAATGATTTTGACCCGCACCGTATTGGTAACCGCCACGAACTATTCGCGCCTGTGCAGCCAGGGCAAAGCCCTGCTGGAGGCGCATGACTGCCGCGTGATCGAAAATGACTTCGGCCGGCCAATGACCTTTGAGGAACTCTCGGAGCGGGTCGGCACGGTGGACGCGGTCGTTGCCGGCGTCGACAGCTGGAACGAGGCGGTATTCGCGCTGGCCCCACAGCTCAGAGTGATTTCGCGCTTCGGCGTGGGTGTCGACAATATCGACATCGAAGCGGCCCGGGCCCGCGGCATCCAGGTCACCAATGCGGCGGGCGGCAATGCCAATGCCGTGGCGGAACTGACCATCGGGCTGATCATCGCCGCCATGCGCGGCATCCCCGAGCTGCATGCCTCCACCCGCAAGGGCAATTGGGACCGTTTTGTTGGCGAAGAGCTGGTGGGGCGCACGGTGGGCATTCTGGGCTTTGGCAATATCGCCCAGAAAATCGCCAGAAAGCTCAGCGGCTTCGACGTGACCGTGATTGCCTATGACAAGTTCCCCAATGTCGCCGCCGCGGCGGCGCTGAATGTGGAACTGGTGGATGCCGAGCGCGTGCTGACGCAGTCCGACATCGTCTGCACCATGCTGCCCAGCCTGCCCGAAACACGTCGCTACATGAATGCAGATACTTTCGGTCGCATGAAGCACGGGGCCTATTTCATCAATACGGCCCGCGGTGCGCTGGTGGACGAAGCCGCGCTCAAGGCGGCGCTGGACAGCGGCAGACTGCGCGGCGCGGCCATCGACGTCTATGAGCGCGAGCCGAGCGACCCTGCCAACCCGCTGTTCCACACCGCAGGCATTGTCACCACGCCCCATACGGCGGCGGAGACCTATGAAACCTACAGCAGCATCGGCGTCTTGACGGCCCAGGCCGTGATCGACGCGCTCGATGGGCGCACGCCGCGCAACCTTCTCTGAGCGATAGGATACGACCATGCCGGTTCTGACATTCATCGACCAGAAGAGCGAAAAATACCTGCTCACGGCCATATTGGTCACCATTTCGGTGGTGCTGGTCGTGCAGGTATTCATGCGCTTCGTCCTGAACAGCCCGCTGGTATGGGCCGAGGAGTTGGCCCGCTACCTGCTGGTGTGGTGCACAATGATCGGCACCAGCCTCGCCGTGCGGGAATCCCGGCATATCGTGGTGGATTTCGCGCCAGTGCTGTTCGGGCCACGCTCGATCGGCCTGTTCCGGCTGATCTCAATGGCCGGCATTATCGTGTTCGGCATCGTCATCATCGCCTATTCGCTGCCCTTCGTGCAGCGCGTGCAGCAGATGAATCAGCTGTCGCCATCGCTCGAAATCCCGATCTGGTGGGTCTATCTGGCGCTCCCGGTCGGCGCGGCAGCCTCCATCCTGCGCGCCATCCAGCAGGTCTACCTGCAGCTGCGCTATGGCCTTGTCGTACCGGAACCCGAGACGGTCGAAACCACTGCCATCACATCTGAACTGCAAGAAAAGGCTGGTCGCTGATGTATCCCGCACTTGCCCTGGGCTCTTTCATTATCCTGCTGTTCCTGACGGTTCCGATCGCCATTGCCATCGGCCTGGCCTCCTTCGTGCCCGGCTGGCTGGGCGCACCGGTCAATCCCAGCCAGGTCATCCGCACCATTGTCACAGCGCTGGACTCCTTCCCGCTGCTGGCGGTGCCGCTATTCATGGTCGCCGGCGACATCATGACCGCCGGCGGCCTGGCGCGGCGCCTGTTCAACTTCGCCGATGCATTGCTCGGGCGCCTCAATGGCGGTCTCGCCATCTCGACGGTGGCGGCCTGCATGCTGTTCGGCGCCATTTCCGGCTCGTCGCCGGCAACAGTGGCCGCCATTGGCGCCATGGCCATTCCGCTGCTGACCGCCAATGGCTATGGCAAGCGCTTCTCGACTGTGCTGGTCGTGACATCGGGCACCCTGGGCGTGATCGTGCCGCCCTCGATCCCCATGATCATCTATGGCATGGCGGCCAATGTGTCGGTCAGCGAGCTGTTTCTGGCCGGCATCGGCCCAGCCCTGGTCATCGGTGGCCTGCTGATGGCCTATGCCTTCTGGTATGGCACGCGCCACAAGGCCGAGATCCGCACATCGGCCGGGGATGTCCCCTTCCTCCAGGCCATTCGCAGCAGCTTCTGGGCGCTATTGGCGCCAGTGGTGGTGCTCGGCGGCATCTATAGCGGCGTATTCACCCCCACCGAGGCGGCGGCAATCGCCGTGGCTTACAGCGCCTTCGTCTCGCTCTTCGTGTTCCGCGAGCTGACCTTTCCGGACCTGATCCGCGTGGTGGGCCGCACCGCCCTGACCATTGCCCCGATCCTGATCATCACCGGCACCGGCGCCGCGCTGGGTCGCGTGCTGAACCTGTTGGGTGTGCCGGCCATGCTGGGCGATTTCATCTCCACCATTGTGCACGAGCCACTGATGCTGCTGCTGCTGGTCAACGCCATCCTGCTGCTGGTCGGCATGGTGATGGAAACGCTGGCCGCCATCATCGTGCTGACGCCGATCCTGCTGCCGGTGATGCTGCTCTACGGGGTGGACCCGGTCCATTTCGGCATCATCATGACCGTCAACCTGGCCATCGGCTTCGTCACGCCACCGGTGGGCGCCAACATTTTCATCGCGACCCAGCTGACCAAGCTGGGTCTTGTCGAAATCTGCAAGGGACTGCCTATCCCGTTGACCTTGCTGATCGTGGGTCTGGCCATCGTCACCTATGTCCCGGCCGTCGCGCTGTGGCTGCCATCGATGTTCTAGGCCGCCCAATCCAACCCAAGAACAAACCAATAAGGGGAGAGAGACCTTGCATATTTCCACACTTCTGACCGGCGTCGCCCTGCTGTCGACACTGGCTTTCGCCATGCCTGCCACCGCGCAGGAACACACCATGATCATGGCGCACACGCTCTCGGATACCAACCATCCGATCTATCAGGCGTTCCAGCGCCTCGAGACCGAGATCGAGCAGCGCAGCAATGGCCGCATCGACGTGGTCGATCAGGGGGGCGGCGCGCTGGGCGGCGACCGCGAAACCATGGAAAGCGCGATCTTCGGCGACATCCAGTTCGCCCCCATGTCGAGCTCGGCTGCCGTGCAGTTCGTGCCCGAACTGGCCGTATTCGACATTCCCTATGTCATGCCGGCCGACAAGGACGCCCGCTATGCGCTGCTCAACGAGGGCGCGCTGGCCGAGGCCATCGACGTGGCGATGGAGGCCAAGGGGCTCAAATTCATGGGCATCATGGATGGCGGCTTCCGCAACCTGACCACCAAGGACACCGAGGTGCACAGCCCTGCCGATATCGCCGCCGCCGGGCTGCGCGTGCGCGTGCAGGAGAACCCCATCCATATCGCCATCTGGCGTGACCTGGGCGCATCGCCGACCCCGATCGCCTTCACCGAGCTCTATGGCGCGCTGCAGCAGGGCGTGGTGGATGCCCAGGAGAACCCCTATGGGCACATCCTGAGCCAGCGCTTCTATGAAGTGCAGAAATATCTGATCAACACCAACCACATCCTGCTCGCCAATGTGAATGCGGTGAGCCTGGAATGGTACAATAGCCTGCCCGAAGACCTGCAGCTTGCCGTGGACGAGAGCTTCGACGTCGCCACCAGGTACGAATGGGACGTGCAGGCCGAGCTGCAGGACAGCCAGCGCGCCGAGCTGGAAAGCCACATGACCATTATCGACCTGACGCCCGAGGAACTGGCGCAGTTCCAGGACAAGACCACAGGCGTGGTCGACATGGTGCGCGAGCGCGCCGGCAATGAGATTGTCGACACGCTGATGACCGCCTTGGGCAACTAGTCTCCGACCATCGGACTGGCGCGGCTGTTTTAACCGCGCCAGTCACACATGCCGGAATGCCGGCTGCAGGCAGGGATGTTTAGCGAGGATCGAAATATTCCGGCTGCGTCCAGGCCCGCTTGCCGCTTGCATCAGTGACGACAAGTCGAGCCCATGGTGATGCAAAGGCGGCCAGGTCGAACGCGGCGGTGGTGATGCCCTCGCCGTGGATCTGCGTGGCCCGTGCACCAGGACCAGCCAGAATGATGCTGCGCGCGGCGCTTGTCGTCACCTGCAGCACCGTGCCGACCCGTTCGAGCGCGACGATTTCGGGGCCCTGGCTGGCATAGTAGCGTCCAAGCTTGAGCGCCTGGAGCAGCGCCGCTGGATCAAGGCTCTCGGCCTTGACATGCACCCAGCCGCCAAAGGCATCATTGCTGTGGAAATGCGCATCGTCCGATGCAAAGCCGGTGAGGCGGCGGCCTTCGGTCAGCAGCTGATCAAGGAGCGCCACGCCATCCGGCCTGGCAGAGAGCATTTCACAGGTATGGTTGTAGATCTCGACGGCATGCGCGGCGTCGAGCGCATGCCCATCGCTGGCATTGAGGCCATACCATTGCGGGTGGGCAATGCCGATAAAGGCCCCTGCCGCTGCGGCGCGGCGCGCCAGCGCCGGGCCGTCCTCGTCCGCGCCGGTCCTGGCGAAATCGAGCGGCAGCCCCACAGCAAGGATATGCCAGAGATCACCCAGATGCGTCGCCGGCGCATGCAGCTCGGCGCCGATCAGCGTGGTGAAGCCCTCGGTGCGCAAGGCGCGCGTATCCACGACCGGATATTGGTAATTCTCGAGAAAATGATCTGAGAGGCAGAGGAAGTCATAGCCCGCCTCGCGATACCGGCGACAAACCTCTTCCGGTTCCAGCCGGCCGTCGGAGCGGGTGGAGTGGGTATGCAGGTTACCCTTGTAGAAGCGGCCGGCGGCCGAAAAGGTCTCGAACATCAAATCCTCGCATGGTTCAGGCAGCCAGAACGAAGTGGCCAGGGCCGACCTCGTCATAGTTGAGCGGGGCGGGCACATGCCCGACGGGATAGATCGGCGACGGCAGGAGGCCCGCTTCCGCCACGGCGCGGCGCGGTGCCGCCGGGTCGGGCTTGGGCACGGCGGCCAGCAGCGTCTGCGTATAGACGTGGCGCGGATCCTCGAAGACGGCGCCGCGCGGTCCCATCTCGACGATCCGTCCCATATGCATCACCGCCACGCGATGGCTTAGGCGTTCGACCACGGCCATGTCATGGGAGATGAACAGATAGGACAGGCCCAGTTCCTCCTGCAGCTCGATCAGCAGATTGACCACCTGCGCCTGGATGGAAACGTCGAGCGCCGAGACCGGCTCGTCGGCAACAATGAGTTTGGGCGACAGCGTCAGCGCCCGCGCAATGCATAGCCGCTGGCGCTGACCGCCGGAGAATTCGTGCGGATAGCGGTCAAGCTGCTCCTCGGAAAGGCCGACGCGGCGGAACAGGGCAACAACGCGATCGGTCAAAGCACTGCCCTGCTCGACGCCGTGGATGACGAGCGGCTCGGCCACCTGCTCCAGCGCGGTCAGGCGCGGATCGAGCGCCGCATAGGGGTCTTGGAAGATGATCTGCATGTCCCGCCGCCGCCGCCGAAGCGCCTGCTGCGGCAGGCCGAGCAGATCCTCGCCCTCCAGCGTCACCGAGCCGGAAGTGGCCTGCACCAGCCGCAGGATCGACCGGCCGGTGGTGGACTTGCCGCAGCCGGATTCGCCGACCAGCGCCAGCGTCTCGCCGGCGCCGATGGCAAAGGAGACATCGTCGACCGCATGCACATTGGCCGTGTGGCGCTGCAGCAGTCCCGAGCGGACGGGAAAGCGGGTGACAAGGTTCTTCACCTCGAGCAAGGGGGCAGGCGCACGGGGGCGCGTCGTCTGCACCGCATTGTCGAAACCGAATTTTCGCGGCTCGGCAAAGCCCTGCATCGAGCCGAGGCGCGGCACCGAAGCCAGCAGCAACTGCGTATAGGCCTCCTTGGGCGCCGCGAACAGCGTCCGCGTCTCGGCCTCTTCGACCTTGCTGCCATGCCGCATGACGACGACGCGATCGGCCATTTCGGCGACGACGCCCATGTCATGGGTGATGAACAATACCGCCATGCCGCTCTCTTTCGAGAGGCTGCGGATGAGCTGGAGAATCTGCGCCTGGATGGTGACGTCGAGCGCCGTGGTCGGCTCATCGGCGATCAGCAGGCGCGGTGCGCAGGCAAGCGCCATGGCGATCACGACCCGCTGCCGCATGCCGCCGGAAAGTTCATGCGGATATTGGCCGAACCGCCGCTCGGGCTCGGGGATGCGCACGCGGCCGATCAGCTCGACGGCGGCGCGTGCCGCCTGTGCGTCGCTGACATCCTTGTGCGTGCGGATCACTTCGGCAATCTGCTCGCCGACGGTGAATACCGGGTTGAGCGAGGTCATCGGCTCCTGGAAGATCATGGCGATCTCGTCGCCGCGAATGCTGCGCAGCGTCTTTTCGGAAGCGTCGGCGAGGTCGACATCGCTGCCGTCGCGCCGTGTGAACCGGATGCTGCCGGTTTCGGTGCGCCCGCCATTGAAGGTGGTAAGGCCCAGGATCGACATGGCGGTCACCGACTTGCCCGAACCGGACTCGCCGACAATGGCGACGCATTCGCCGGCGCCGACGGCAAAGCTGAGCCCGTCCACCGCCACGCTCCTTCCATGGTCGAAGGTGACCCGCAGGTTGTCGACGCTGAGCAATTTCTCGGTCATGGGGTGATCTCCAAAAGGCGATGGGACCGGCGGCTGCCGCCGGTCCCGTGACTGGTTAGTCGACGCTGATCGAACCGGCGCGGAAGTCGAGGACGTAGGGAATGTGACCGGGGAGCGGGGCCCAGCTCACGTCCTGCTTGAGACCATAGGATTCATAGGGCTGGTAGAGGACGAGGAAGGGCGCCTCTTCCTTCACATAGGCCATGATCTCGGCATAGGCCGCCTTGCGGGTGGCCACATCGGTCGAATAGCGGAAGCGCTCCCACATCTCGGTATAGGCTTCGTTCGGCTTCCAGGTGCCGCCGGTGACGCGGGCGCCGGTCGGCGACCACATGGTGCCGAACGAGCCGGCCGGGTCGGCGAAATACATCGGGTTCGACCAGTTGCGGGCTTCCATGTCGGCATCGTCGCCGGTCCATTTGGGATCGACATTGAGGTTCATCGGCACGCCGACAGCGGCCCACATTTCCTTGATCGCCTGCGCGGCGAGCAGGCCATTGGTGTAATAGACCGGGTCGGTGTCGAAGCGGATCGGCGAGCCGTCATAGCCGGCCTCGGCCAGCAGTGCCTTGGCCTTTTCGGGATTGTATTCGAAGATCTCGAGCTCGGGCATGTAGAGCTCGCCATATTGCGGGTAGGTGTGGTTGGGCGGCACGACGGCCTTGCCCAGCCACAGCGCCTCGTTGAGCAGGTTGCGATCGACGGCCATGCTGAGCGCCTGGCGCAGCTTGGCATTGGCCATTTTCGGGTTCTGCGTATTGAAGAAGATGATGTGGAAGAGCGGGGTCACGGCACCCTCGACCTTGAGCGCCGGATTGGCCTCGATGGTCGCGATCTGGTCCGGTGGCACATTGGTGATGATGTCGACTTCGCCATTGGCCAAGGCGGTCAGGCGGGTCGACAGTTCCGGGATGCGACGCAGTTCGAACCCGTCGAGCGGCGCCTGATCGCCGAAATAGCCCTCAAAGCGCTCATAGACGATGTTTTCGCCGGGCTGGAAGGCCGTGATCTTGTAGGGACCGGTGCCCATCGGCTTGAGGGCGAAGGCTTCATAGTCCGAGATGTCGGCCACGGCTGGGTCGCCGGTCAGGCCGCTGACATAGGCCTTGGACACGATATAGCCCTGCTGGGCATTGAGCAGCGTTTCGAACAGCGGCTCAGGCTTGAGAGTGGTGAAGCGCACGGTCGTGGCATCGACGGCCTCGACCTTTTCGAAATTGTTGAAGAACTGGCGCTTGATCGAACCATATTCGGGCGTCACGGCATCGATGATGCGCTGATAGGTGAATACCACGTCGTCGGCGGTGACCAGCGAGCCGTCATGGAACTGCACATCGTCGCGGATCTTGACCTCGAACACGGTCGGCGAGACCTGCGTCCACGACGTGGCGATGGCCGGCGAGAATTCGGCGCCGGGCTTGGTGTAATCCTTGGCGATCAGCGGATCGAAGGCGTTCACATAGTTCTGCGAACCGACATTGGAATGGTCGCGGCCGGGATCGATATAGGCCGACATATTGGCCGTTGCGACGGTGATCTCGGCGGCGCCGGCCGCCGTCGAGGCGAGCATGGCCGCCGTGAGCGTGAGGAGCAGTGTCTTGTGCATTTGAGCCGTCCTGGGTTGAGGCAGAGCTATCCCGTCCTGCGGGAGGGCCTCCCGCCGGTGGAATGGGGTGAAAGGGTGAACCAAGCCGGGCGCGGCTGCGCCGCGCCGGCGACTATTTAAGCTTCACGTCGAGCGCATCGCGCAGCCAGTCGCCGATGAGCAGCACGAGCAGCGACACGAACATGATGACGAGCGAGGGAACCACGGCGATCCAGGCATGCGAAGCCAGATAGTCGCGGCCCATGCCGACCATCGACCCGAGGGTGGCGGTGGGCGGCTGTACACCCAGTCCGAGGAAGGACAGGGAGGATTCGAGCAGGATCACCGCCGAAAATGTCATCGTCCAGACCACGATGATGGGTGAGGCCACATTGGGCAGGACATGTTTGAACAGGATGCGCCAATGCGATGCACCGGCGGCCGTCGCAGCCTCGACAAAGGGCATGCGCGAAACGCTCAGCACCTGGGCACGCACGATGCGGGCATAGCTCTCCCAGCCGGCGACGCCGATCACCGCGATCAGCACCGGCAGAGAATTGCCGAACACGGCAATGACCAGCAGCGCGATGAGCGTGAACGGCACCGCGATCTGGATATCGACCACCGCCATGATGGCCGCGCCGACCGGTCCGCGGGCATATCCGGCGATGACGCCGGTGGCGACCCCGATCAGCAGGCTGATAAAGCTGCCGACAAAGGCGATGACCATGGTCAGCTGCAATCCATGCAGGCTGCGGGAGTAGATGTCGCGGCCCAGTTGGTCGGTGCCCAGAATGTGTGCGGGATTGGCGCCAGCCATGCCCACTGGCGGCTTCAGCCGGGCCAGCAGTGTCTGCGCATCCGGATCGTATGGCGCCAGCACCGGCGCGAGGATGGCGATGATAAGGATCAGCAATAGCAGCGCGATGTAGAGGCGCATGGCCAGCCCGGCCTTGCGCCAGAGCTGCAAGAGGCCGCTCGGGCGCGGTCGGCGCGCCGGCACTGTCGTGCCATTGGGGGTGCCGGTACTGGTTGGAGCAACGAGGTCTGTCATGATGCGATGACCTTCACGCGGGGGTCGATGACCGAGTAGAGGACATCGACGATGAGGGAAGTGGTGACGACAAGGCCGGCGATCAGGATCACGCCGAACTGCAGCACCGGATAATCGCGGCCGATCGTGGCGAAGACGATGAGGTCGCCAACGCCCTTGGTGGCGAACACGGCCTCGACAAGGACGCAGCGCGCCACCATCCCGGCCACCTGCAGGCCAATGACGGTCACCACGGGAATGGCCGCATTGCGCAGCGCATGCTTGCCGATCACCAGTCGCTCGGGCAGGCCCTTGGCGCGGGCGGTGCGCAGATAGTCCTGCCCCATCACGTCGAGCAGTGAATTGCGGGCAAAGCGAATGATCTCGGCGAGCATGGGCGCGGCGAGAACGATCGCCGGCATCAGGAAGTGCAGTGGCGTCGCGTCGCCTGAACTGGGCAGCCAGTGCAGGTTGAACGAGAAGACCAGGATCATCACGATGGCGAGCACGAAATTCGGTGTCGCATATCCGACAAAGGCAATTGCCATGATCGCAGAGCCCAATACGGTCTTGCGCTGCAGGGCCGCCACCACACCAAGTGGCAGGCCAAGGACGACCGCCAGCCCGAGGGCATAGGCAAACAGCTGCAGGGTATTGGGAATACGCTCGGCATAGATGTCGACCACCGAGCGGCGCTCATAGAGGCCCAGCCCCCATTCGCCCGAAAATATCCCCTGCACGAACCGGAAGAACTGCACCCAGATCGGCTGGTCCCGGCCGAAGCGCTCGACCATGGCCTGCTTGGTGGCGATGTCGACGCCCGGCGGCAGCATATAGTCCATCGCATTGCCCGAGAGCCGGGTGGCGAAGAACACGGCCGCGATCACCACCAGCATGGTGGCGATGGCGCCCAGCGTGCGGCGGGCGAGGAACTCAAGCACTTTCGCGGTCCGCTTCGCGCTGCGCCGCGCGCTCCGAGAACGGTCCCAGAGCCGTCATCCAGGGACGCTCGCCGGACTTGCGGAACGGCAGGCGGACATGGAAGGGGTCATTGCCATGGACGTCCAGACGGGCCTGGCCATCCTCGATCTCGAGCATGGCGAAGGCGGCAGCGCCCAGCGGGTAAGTGGTGAAGCGCTCGCTGACCGATTGCACGGTGACGTGCTGGATGCCGCGGATATTGGTCACCGTGTTCCAGTGCACATGGCCCGAAAGCCACATCGCCACCTTGCCCGTCGCTTCCACCGCCGCCCGCACCACGGCATGATCGGGATAGGTGGCATATTGCGGATTGGCCTCGAAATAGTAATTGCCGGTTTGTGCATGTCCCGAGAGCGGCACATGGGTGGCAATGATGGCCGGCCGGTCGTCGGCCTGCAGCGCCTGCACCAGCCAGGGCAGGTCGCCTTCAGCCCGGGGAAAGCCGCTGCCCATGGTGATCTTAACGCCCGGCTGCCAGACGATCAGCCGCAGCGCCCCGAGATCGACCACCCGGCTCTGCATCGACTGGCCCAGGATTTCCTCGCTGTCCTGGACGGAAAGGTTGCTGACGTCGTGATTGCCCAGCACGTGATAGCGTGGACCATGAAAGCTCTTGAACACCTCGGCGACTTCGGCAGTCATCTGCCGGTCCATCGCCCTTGTCGTGTCGGATATGCGGTCGCCCAGGTCGAGCAGCAGGTCGGCATGCTGTTCGCCGGCATGCCAGATGCAGTCGCGCATCACCGCCAGGGCGTCCCAGCCGGGCGCCTTGGTGTGCGACTCCGGACCGTGATGGATATCGGTAATGATCGCAATCTTCATGGCGCCCGCTCCTGCTTCCCGGTCCGTGCCGGGCGTGAACGGGCTAATCGATAGCTGGCCCAGATGACAGTGTCATGAAAGTTCCTCAGTATTTGCTGCGCTTGACATTGAGCCAAGCTCAATAAAGGATATGACAGTGATTTGAGGGAGTTCCCCCGGTGTTGACGAATGCGCGCGCGCAGCGTGGCTATCTGATCGACCTCGATGGCACGCTGATGAGCGGCCGCCATCTGCTGGCGGGCGCCCGCGAACTGCTGGCCCGGCTGGAGGGGCGGTTCTGCATCGTCTCCAATGATTCAGAGCATACGCCTCAGCAATTGGTCTCCCGCTTTGCCGATCTGGGCATCCGGCTGGAGGCCAGCCGCGTGATCCTCGCCGGTACCTGCGCACTTGAGAGCATTGCCAGGGACCATCCGGGCGGGCGCGTCATGGTGCTCGGCAGTACGCCGCTGCGCAGCTATGCCCGACGGCTTGGTCTTGATGTGGATGCTCCCCATAGCGACGTCGTGCTGGTGGCGCGCGACAGGCGCTTTTCCTATGCCAAGCTTGCCGCTGCCGCCGAAGCGGTGACGCTTGGCGCGGCGCTCTATGTCGCCTGCCCCGATACCAGTCATCCCGGCGCCAGCGGCCAGCCGGTGCCCGAAGCCGGCGCCCTTGCGGCGGCGCTCCTGGCCTGTACCGGGGCCGTCGACCACGTCGTCATCGGCAAACCGCAGCCCGCCATGTTTCGCCTCGCCTGCCAGCGTCTGGGCATCGATCCGGCCAATGGCGTGATGATCGGCGACAATCCCCTCACCGATGGGGCCGGCGCTGTCGCCATCGGGCTTGCATTCTGGCAGGTTGTGCCCGGCGCGCTGGACCCCACGGCGCTGTTTGGCGCAGAGACGGAGGATGCATGACCATCGATCGGGCCGAGACCGCACAGCTGTCCGGTGTGCTGGATCGGATCGCCGCGATCCGCCGTGAATTGCCGCCGACCGCGGGCCGCATCGCCGACTTCATCGTGGCCAACGCGGCCGACGTCGTCCACATGTCGGTGACCGAGGTGGCGGAGCGCGCCGGTTCCAGCGAAGGCAGCGTCATCGGTCTTTGTCAGCAGCTCGGCGCGCGTGGCTTCCAGCAGGTCAAGATCTCGCTGGCCCGTGATCTGGTGCAGCCGGTACAGTTCATCCATGAAGATCTCGAGCCTGACGACTCCATTGCCACCGTGGTCGAGAAGATCTTCCGCTCCGACATGCAGGCCCTGCTCGATACGCAAAAGGCGCTCGACCTGGATGCCCTGACCCGCGCCGTCTCGGCCATCCGCAAGGCTTCGCGGGTGGAACTGTTCGGCATTGGCAGTGCTGCAACCATTGCCGAGGACGCCAACTACCGGCTGCTCCGCATTGGCGTCAATTCGCGCGCCACGGTCGACAGCCACATTCAGGCCATTACCGCCTCGCTCTGCACTCCCGAAGTGGCCGTGATCACCATCTCCCATTCCGGCTCCACCATCGAAACGCTGACCGCGACCAAACTGGCCAAGGAGGCGGGCGCCACGACCATTGTCGTGACCAATTTCGGCCGCTCGCCGCTACTGGCGCATGCCGATATCGTCCTCAACACCCTCGCCCGCGAGACGCAGTTCCGAACCGAGGCCATGACCAGCCGCATCGCCCAGCTGGCCGTCATCGACGCCTTGATCGCCGCGCTGGCGCTGGCCGATTACGATCGCGCCGTCGAGACGATCGGCAAGACCTTCGACGTGCTGTCCACCAAGCGGGTCTAGCAGGGCCGGCGCTTTGCCCACGGTCATTGGCTCGCACACGAATCTGCCGCGCTGCTCAGCGCTGCAGATATCCGCTTCTGGGCAGAGCTTTTTGAATCGTGGACAGCGGTCCCGATAACCCCAGGCGTGACCAGCCTTGGCAATGGCACGGGCAGAGGGCACGCCGCCCGGTGCCGCTGTTGCTGGCCCGTGCCACCTGCCCCTTGGGCGCACCAACCATCGAGCTCGCCAAGACAATAAAAAACCCCCGGTTTCCCGGGGGTTTGAATGGTAGCGAAGCCCAGATTTGAACTGGGGACACACGGATTATGATTCCGCTGCTCTAACCAACTGAGCTACTCCGCCATAAAGGCGCACGGGTTGCCCGCTCACGCGCCCTAACTAAGTTTACCACGTCACCCTGTCAAGCCGCTAGCCGACAAGTTTTGCCGTCAACCCGGCAGGGCCGCGATCGCATCGCGCACCAAAACCAGATCCGCCTCGAACTTGGCCGTCTCGCGTACCCGGGCCTCGGCGTCGGGAAGACGCAGCAGATAGGACGGATGGTTGGTCACGAAGAGGATCGTTCCATCCGCCATGGTCATCGGTGCCCCCCGCATGGCGCTGATGGTCACGGCTTTCCCGAGCAGGCTCTGCGCCGCCGTAGCGCCCAGCGCGACGATGATCCGGGGCCTGACCAGATCGATTTCGAGATTGAGCCAGAACTTGCAGGCGCTGACCTCGCCCCCGTCGGGCCGTTGGTGGATGCGGCGCTTGCCGCGCGGCACGAACTTGAAGTGCTTGACCGCATTGGTGACATAGACCGACGAGCGGTCGATGCCGACCCTGTCCACCGCAGCATCAAAAATCTTGCCGGCGGGTCCCACAAAGGGCCTCCCCGCAAGATCCTCCTGGTCGCCCGGTTGCTCGCCCACGAACATCACTGCCGCCTGCGCCGGCCCCTCGCCAAAGACCGGCTGCGTGGCCTGCTCATAGAGCGGGCAGCGCTGGCAGGTCTGCACCGCCGCCCGGGCATCCCTAAGGCTGGTAATGCCGAGCGGCGTTTCCTGAGGGTCGGTCTCGCGCGCCTGCTGCCGCAGGTGCCGGGAGGGCGGCTGGCTGGCAGCGCGCTCGATCATCTTGGCCGCCATCTGCTGCGCGCCGCGGATCAGCGGCGCGATCAGATCGGCCTCGGGCAGGTTGCGCCAGTATTTGACCGGCATTTCCGATTTCATCATGGCGACCTTGAGCCGGGCCGGATTGAAGATCGAGGAGAAATACGTCTTCCAGTCATCCTCAACCGCATCCTCTGCCGGCACGTCGGATTTACGGCCGCCCGGCCCGAAAGCCAGGCTTTCCCTGTCCCAATAGGCGCTGCGATAAGGCGTGACGATGGCCCAGATCATCCCGTCAAAGCGCCGGGCGAAAAACGGCGCGGTCATTTCGAGCGTATAGTGCTCGGGCTCGAACCAGGCGGCAAAGCGCTCCGGCCCGCTGCTGTCGAGCACCGATTTGAACCGCACGAAGGCCTTCATCTTGTGGCTGTCGCGCCGCACCGCGCTGGCCAGCCGCGTCAGCCGGCTGAGGTCGGGGTCGGACGCCACGCCCATCAGGTCGCGATCCGCCTGCAGGCGCCAGACGAACCGGTAGAGCAGGGCAAAGCGCTCGGGATCGCTGTGGTTGATCGCCTGCCGCGCCAGCTCGATAAAGGCGGGCGGCACCGCGCCGACGGGGCGGCCCCCCGGCGGCAGGCCGTCAGAGGGGCTATCGAACAGCCCGTCCGTCTCGCCCGGCAGGCGCCAGTTGACCGCATCGGGCGCGACCCCGGCGGCCAGCAATTGCCGCGCCTTGCCGCGCCACTCGTCAAAGTCATTGAGCGCCGCCAGCACAACCGCCTGCATCAGAACAAGCTCAGCTGTTCCGGTGTCGGCACCAGCCGCGCCCGCAATTTGTGATCGTCGGTCAGGCCGCCCGGCGTCCAGTCGATCGCCTCGATGAACGGCCGCACCTTGTCGATGGTCCCGGCAATCCGCGCCACATCGTCGAGCCGCAGGCTGTGGTGCCGGCGCGTGGCGATGATGCGGTCCACGCTGCGCGTGCCCAGACCCGGCACCCGCAGCAGCATTTCCCGGTCGGCGCGGTTGACGTTGACGGGAAAGCGCGCCCGGCTCTTGAGCGCCCAGGCCAGCTTGGGGTCGATGGCCAGGTCGAGCAACCCGCTGTCACCCCCCGCGACGATTTCGGGCACGTCAAAGCCATAGAACCGGATCAGCCAGTCCGCCTGATAGAGCCGATGCTCGCGCATCAATGGCGGCGCCTGCAGCGGCAGCCGGGCGCTGGCATCCGGAATCGGCGAAAAGGCCGAGTAATAGACGCGCCGCAGCTTGTAGCCGGAATAGAGCCCCGCCGCCCGGTTGAGGATGGCCCCGTCATCGGCCGCATCGGCGCCAACGATCATCTGTGTCGATTGCCCGGCCGGGGCGAATTTCGGCTTCTTTGCCCGTGCCTTCTTGTCGGGACCCGCCTCGTCCAGCCTGCCGCGCAGATTGGCCATAGCGGTGCGGATTTCGCTGGGCTTTTTCTCCGGCGCCAGCTGCTCGAGCCCGATATCGGTCGGCATTTCGATATTGGTCGACAGCCGATCGGCCCAGCGCCCCGCCTCGGCCAGCAGTTCGGGCGCCGCATTGGGAATGACCTTGAGATGGATATAGCCGGCAAATTGATGCTCTTCGCGCAGCGAGCGCGCCACGCGCACCAGCGCCTCCATGGTATAATCGGGCGAGCGGATCACCCCCGACGACAGGAACAGCCCCTCGATATAATTGCGCTTGTAGAAGTCGAGCGTCAGCTGCACGACTTCCTCGACGCTGAACCGGGCCCGCGCCACATTGGATGACGAGCGGTTGACGCAATAGACGCAGTCATAGACGCAGAAATTGGTCAGAAGGATTTTGAGCAGCGAGATGCAGCGCCCGTCCGGCGCATAGGAGTGGCAGATGCCGCTCCCCTCCGTCGAGCCAATCCCGCCCGTCCCGGCGCTGCTGCGCTTTTCCGTCCCGCTCGAGGCACAGGACGCATCATATTTGGCGGCATCGGACAGGATTGCCAGCTTTCGGCGCAAGGTCAGCACGGCCATATCCGTTCCCTTTATGTTCGCCACAAGGGATACCGCAGCCGGTGCCCCGCCGCATGTCAAAAAGACACGCCTCGGGTAATTGTGATCGCGGGCATCGGCCATTCCGTCACGCTGGACCGGCCGTCGCACTTGCCGCGCCCGCCCCATGCACTAGACTGACGCCGGCGGCGGGAGGCGCTTGGTCATGAGCCATGAGCGGGTCTACAATTACAGCTTTGCCAGCATTTATCCGCTCTACCTGGCCAAGGTGGAACGCAAGAGTCGCACGCGGCAGGAGCTCGACGAAATCCTCTTCTGGCTTACCGGCCACAACAGGCAAAGCCTTGACCGGGCCATCGCTTCGGGCGTCACGCTGGAGAATTTCTTCGCCCAGTCGCCGGCGATGAACCCGGCCCGAACGCTGGTTACCGGGGTTATCTGCGGGGTGCGGGTCGAGGACATTGCCGAGCCCGTCATGCGCGAAATCCGCATCATGGACAAACTCGTCGACGAGCTCGCCAAGGGCAAGGCCATGGTGAAAATCCTGCGCACGCCCCCCGTCTGACCGCAGCCGACCAGCGTTGTTGTTCAACTATCGACATCAGTCTGTTGGTATTGTCAGCCTGCACAAGCCGCCCGCGATCCTCTACATCTTGCTCAACAGCGCCGGGATACCTTCCGGCCATAGGAGAAAACACCATGACGCTCGAACTCGGAGGCATCCATCACCTCACGGCGGTCACCGCCGAGCCGCGCAGGAACCTGGCCTTTTACACCAAGACGCTGGGCATGCGGCTAATCAAGAAAACCGTCAATCAGGACCAGACCACCGCCTATCACCTCTTCTATGGTGACGGCGTCGCCTCTCCGGGCGCCGATCTGACCTTCTTCGATTTCGAGACGGCCCGCGAACAGCGCGGCAACCACACCGTCAGCCGCACCGGCCTGCGCGTCGACAGCCAGGACAGCCTCAACTGGTGGAAGGACCATCTGCAGAGCAACAATGTGGGCACCAGCGCCATCAAGGAGCGCAACGGCCAGCTCTCGCTCGATTTCGAGGATTTCGAGGGGCAGCGCTTCCGCATGGTCATCGATCCGGTCAACAAGGTTGTGCCCTGGGCCAAGTCGCCCGTGCCGGCCGAGCGCCAGATCATCGGCCTGGGGCCCATTTCAATGGCGGTGCCGCGGCTCGACCGCACCGAGGCCGTGCTGACCCAGGTGATGAACATGCGCAAGGTCCGCTCCTATGCCATGACCAGCCACACCGCCGAAACCCACGTCTTTGAGATGGGCCCCGGTGGCCCGGGTGCCGAACTGCATGTCGTGGTTGATCCGACCCTGTCCCCGGCTCGTCCCGGCGCCGGCGGCGTGCATCACGTCGCCTTCCGCACCCCCGACCAGGACAGCCTGCGGCTCTGGATCGACCGCGTCACCCAGGCCGGCATCCGCTCCAGCGGCGAAGTCGAGCGCTTCTACTTCACCTCGCTCTATTTCCGCGAGCCCAATGGCATCCTGTTCGAGATTGCCACCGACGTCCCCGGCTTTGCCGCCGACGAGCCCATGGAAAGCCTGGGCGAAACCCTGGCGCTGCCGCCCTTCCTCGAAAGCCGCCGCGCCAGCATCGAGGCCAATCTCAAGCCGCTGGAATAGTCGCTTGGGCCCTCCCCTCCGGGAGGGCCCAATGCCTATGGCCGCCCGCAGGCCTTACTTGGCGGCCATTGCGGTGCTAAAGCTGACCCACCCGCAAGCGGGTGCATTCAGACCCAATCCGAGGCCATCATGGACGACCCCAAGCCGAGCCCCTTCGCCCTCAATCGCGGCCGCATCCTGATCCTGGTGCTCGGCGCCCTCATTCTGGTAATCGCCATTTCCACCTCATTGGGCGGCATCAACGCCTATCAGCAGCTGCGCGAGGCCAATGCCGAGGCGACATCCGCCGCCCCGGCCGTCAAGCCCGTGCAATAGCCCCGCCTCAGGCGGCCGCGAAGACCTGCGGCACGGCCTCGGCGATAAAGCCTCCGCCCCAGACTTCCGACGTCGCGCTGTCATCGGCGTAGAACACGCAGGCCTGTCCGGGCGATACGCCATATTCCCCGCTGACCAGCGTCACAAACACCGCGCCGTCGCGGCTATGCACCACCGCCGATTGCGGTCCGGTGGTCGAGCGGATCTTGACCTCGACCGGCGCGCCATTGCCGGCGCTGAGCTGGGCCAGCGGCGTGCCGCCCAGCCAGTTGACGTCGCGCAGCCGCACCGTATGCGTCTTGAGCGCCTCGCGCGGCCCCACGATCACCTGGCGCGTCTTGTAATCGAGCTTGATCACATAAAGCGGCTCGGCCGCGGCAATGCCCAGGCCCTTGCGCTGGCCAATCGTGTAATTGACGATCCCGGCATGCTGGCCCAGCACCCTTCCGTCGAGATGGACGATCTCGCCCCCCGCCACGGCCTCGGGATGCATCTTGCGGATGATATCGGCATATTTGCCCTGCGGCACGAAGCAGATGTCCTGGCTGTCGTGCTTTTCGGCAATTTCGAGCCCCATTTCACGCGCCAGCTCGCGCACGGCCGCCTTGCTCAGCCCGCCTAGCGGGAAGCGCAGATAGTCGAGCTGCTCCTGCGTGGTGGCAAACAGGAAATAGGTCTGGTCGCGCTCGGCATCGACCGGCCGGAACAGCTGCCGCCTGCCGTCTTCCCCCAGCCGCGACTGCACATAATGCCCGGTAGCCAGCACATCGGCGCCCAGATCGCGCGCCACTTCCAGCAGGTCGACAAACTTGACCGACTGGTTGCAGGCAATGCAGGGCACCGGTGTCTCGCCCTGCTGATAGGCATTGGCAAAGGGCGCAATCACGCTCTGCTTGAAGCGCTCTTCATAGTCGAGCACGTAATGGGGAATGCCCAGCGTCGCCGCGACCCGGCGGGCGTCATGGATATCCTGGCCGGCGCAGCAGGCGCCCTTGCGATGGGTGGCCTCACCGTGGTCGTAAAGCTGCAGCGTCACGCCGACAACGTCATAGCCCTGTTGGGCCAGCAGGCCCGCCACGACCGAGGAATCCACGCCACCCGACATCGCGACAACGACGCGCGTGTCCTGGGGGCGCTTGGCAATATCAAGCGAGTTCAGCATTGTTCCTGTATCCGGTTGGGTTCAAGGGCCAGCGGACCAAATTTGGTGGCCGCTCAATACGCCTTTCGCCGCCGGCCCGCAACATTTGCCCGGCAACAATTGCCGCTCGGCCCGATCGGGCGGCACCAGCCTCACCGGCAATGACTCTCAAGCCATTGCAGCAGAATGATTTTCTTCAGCGGCGCAAACTGGCAAGGCGCTTGCATTGCTCTGTTCGGACCAGTCCCCTTTCTGCGAGCCCCAAACGTGGCAACTCATCTGACCATAACCGCCAAAGCCCCCAGCGGCGCCTCGACCACCAGGGCATTCAACGCCCAGGCGGAAGAGACCGACGCTGGCGCATTGGGGGATTTTGCCGCGTTGCTGGATGGTACCCTGCCCAATGCCGAGACCAAGGCGGAGGTCAAATCCACGCTGGACTCCGCGCTCGGCAAATTGGCCGATCTGTTGCTCGGTGACGCTCAGTCCGGCACGGCCGATAGCGAGCCGCAGGACCCCGAGGCACTGGCTGCCGCCATTGACGCCACCCTGCCCGTGGTGGCCCAGCTTGACCCCAAGGCGCTGTTTGCCGATCTGGTCAATGATCTGGCAACCCTTAAGCAAAGCCTGGCGGGCGGCGAAGCCGCCGATCCCGAACTGCTCAAGCGTATTGATAGCGCCCTCAACGACCTGGCGGCGACGCTCGACATTGACCTGGCCGCGCTTGGCATGCCCAGCCTTGCCGATCTTGCCAGCCTTGCCGAAGCCAAGGGCGACGGCGATCTCGACACCGCCGAACGCCTGACCAAGGGTCTGGCGTCTTTGGCGCAGACCCTGCTGGGCGGCGCAGCTGGCTCGATCGAAAAGGGGGGCGATGGCGACGCCGCCCAACTGCTGCAGTCGATCGCTGACAAGCTCGCCAAATTCGCCCAGGCGCTCAAGACCGACGCCATCAGCACCAGCGAACTTGCCGCTCTCAATCTGCAGGCAGGCGGCGCGGTTGATGCCGAGCTTGAGGCGGCGCTCACCAAATTGCTGGCAATGCCGGCCGCACCCGCAGAAGCCACCACCGGCCCCACGCTGGCCAAGCCCAGTCTCAGCCTTACCGAAACCGCCCTGCTCACCAAACCTGCCGACCTCCCTGCCAGCAGCACCCCGCTTGCTGACACGGCCAAGGCCGGTCGGGAGACCGCCCCGGTCCTGGATGCCGGCGGTGCAAGCCCCGATTCAGGCAAGGATGCCGAGCCCCGGGCCCATGCCGAGCGCGGCGCTGACAACGACAACAAGCCGGCCGATGCCAGGGCAAACGCCACCATTGCTGCATCGGTCACCGAAATCCGTGACAACAGCCAGGGCGCCGGTCAGCCCGCCATCCCGGTCGCCCGCGCCGAGGCCGCCGCGCCCCGCATCGTCCAGGCCGGTTACCAGACTAGCCAGCAGCAGCTCAACCTGCCGCAACTGGCTTTCGAACTGGTGCGCCAGGTCAATGACGGCAATACCCGATTCCAGATGCGGCTCGATCCGCCCGAATTGGGCCGCATCGACGTCAAGCTCGACATCGACACGGCCGGCCAGGTCAATGCCCGTTTGGTGGTGGAAAAGTCCGAGACGCTCGATCTGATGCAGCGCGACCAGAAGGCGCTTGAGCGGGCGCTCCAGCAGGCCGGCCTCGATGCCGGCAAGACCAATCTTGAATTTTCGCTGAGGCAAAGCCCGTTCAGCGGCGGCCAGCAGCAGGCGCGCGACCAGCAGGGCCAGGCTTTCGGTCGCAACGGGGCCCAGCTGGGCGAGGCCGAGGAGGCCCCGCCAACCATCAATCTCTACCGCGCCAGCCTCACGGCCAGCGGCGTCAACATCATCGCGTAAGGAGTAGTTGTTATGGCTGTCAGCAGTGTTTCAGGTACCGGTTCTACCGCATCGACGTCCACGGCGCGTGCCGGTATTGCCGACAATTTCGACACTTTCCTCAGCATCCTGACCACCCAGCTGAAGAACCAGAATCCGCTCGATCCGCTCGATACCAACCAGTTTACCCAGCAGCTGGTGCAGTTTTCCGGCGTCGAGCAGCAGCTCAAGACCAACGAATTCCTCGAAACCCTGATGCTGGCCGGTCAGAACACTGCCAAGTCCGACGCAGTGTCCTATATCGGCAAGGAAGTCACCTCCTCGGGCAAGACGGGCGAACTGACCGACAGCGACGCCGTCTTCTGGGCCTATAGCGCCGACGCCAACGCCCCCAATGCCAGCGTCACCATCAAGGATGCCAACGGCCAGGTCGTCTATAGCCAGACGGGTCCAATCGATATCGGCCCCGGCACCTTCCGCTGGGATGGCGTCGGCAGCGACGGCAATGCCAAGCCCAATGGCGTCTATACTATCGACATCAAGGGCAAGGACGCCAACGGCAAGGACGTCAAGATCAGCACCGCCTCGATCGGCGTGGTCAGCGCCGTCGACTTTACCGGCGATGTGCCGATCCTCA
>CAXBHD010000012.1:0-27589 GCA_963975335.1 uncultured Devosia sp.
CCGGACACCAGGCCATGTCCTCGGGCTCGAAAGGGTGTTCGCAGATCGAGCAGGTCACCGAGCGCAGCGTCTGCCACTGCTTGCGTGGCTTGCGCGCCAGGTAATACCGCCCCTTGGTGAGCCAGGCGATGGTGGGCGAGGCAATGAAGGCAACCACCAGCGCCACATAGGATGACAGCGCCGCGGCCATCTCGCCGAAGGCGCCGAAATGGGCCGCCAGCGCAATCACCGTGGCCAGCAGCATCGAGCCGACGCCGACCGGATTGATGTCGTAGAGGTGGGCGCGCTTGAATTCGATGCCTGGCGGCGCCAGGCCCAGTGGCTTGTTGATGAACAGATCCGCCGAGATCGAGCACAGCCAGGCCATGGCGATGATCGAAAAGATGCCCAGCGTCTCCTCGAGCAGCCGGTAGATGCCCAGCTCCATCAGCAGCAGCGCGATCGCCACGTTGAACAGCAGCCACACCACGCGGCCGGGATGGCTATGCGTCAGCCGCGAGAAGAAGTTCGACCAGGCCAGCGAGCCGGCATAGGCATTCATCACATTGATCTTGAGCTGGCTGATCACCACGAAGACCGCCATCAGCATCAGCGCGAGAAACTCGTTGGGAATCATATAGCCAAAGGCCACCGCATACATATGCCCCGGCTCGGCGGCCTGCTCGGGCGAGACCCCGCTCGACAGCGCCAGATAGGCCAGGAACGATCCGGCCAGCAGCTTGGGCGCCCCCACCACGACCCAGCCGGCACCGGCCAGAAAGATCGCCACCTTGTGCCGCCACTTGCTGACGCCCTCGGCCGGCAGGAAGCGCAGGAAGTCGACCTGCTCGCCAATCTGGGTCATCAGCGCCAGGATCACCGCCGACGCCGCCCCGAACTTGGCCAGTTCGAACGGCGCTATGCTGCCCGCCACCGCCTCAGCTTCCCCGACGCCCGCAAAGCCGCGCCACAGCTCGAACTTTTCCCAGTCGAGAAAGGCGATGAAAAAGAACGGCAGGATGTTGAGCACGATCCAGATCGGCTGGGTGATCAGCTGAAAGCGACTGATCATCTGCACGCCATGGGTCACCAGCGGGATCACCACGACCGCGCTGATGATATAGCCCATCCATAACGGGATACCGAAGGCCAGTTGCAATGCACTCGACATGATCGCCGCTTCGATGGCGAACAGAATGAAGGTGAAACTGGCATAGATCAGCGATGTGACGGTGGAGCCGATATAGCCAAAGCTTGCCCCGCGCGTCAGCAGGTCGACATCGACGCCATGCTTGGTGGCGTAGCGCGCAATGGGCAGGCCGATGATCAGGATCACCAGCGACGCCACGATAATGGCGATGATCGCATTGGTGGTGCCGTAGCTCAGGGTGATCGCGCCGCCGATCGCCTCCAGCGCCAGAAACGAGATGGCCCCGATCGCCGTCTGCGAGATGCGGTCATTGGAAAAGCGTCGCGCCGACTTGGCGGTAAAACGCAGCGCATAGTCTTCCAGGGTCTGGTTGGCGACCCAGCGATTATACTCGCGTCGAATGGGAATGATGCGTTGTCGCGCCATGAACCGTCTAGTTGTTAATCAATTTCGTCGGCAGCACAATTAATCGCCAACCAAGTGTTAGCACGCTCTTTGCCTGTAAACACTAGGTTTTTCGTGGGCTCGCCCTTGCGCACAGGACCGGCAAGGGCAGCGGTTACGTCAATCGACGTATAGGGGCCGATTAACAAACCATCCCACAGTCCCCCCAACAAGCGCCTGCCTTGGCGGCTTGGGGCACATTTGCATGAGGGATGATCAGATGAACAATTTCGGCGCCAAGAGCGCATTGCTTGCTGCGGCCATGGCCGGCAGCCTTTCCATGACGGCCATGGTCCCGGCCTGGGCGCAGGATGAGACCATCAAGGTCGGCGTCCTGCACTCGCTGTCGGGCACGATGGCGATTTCCGAAACCACGCTCAAGGACACTATGCTGTTCCTGATCGACGAGCAGAACAAGAAGGGCGGTCTGCTGGGCAAGCAGCTTGAAGCCGTCGTGGTCGACCCGGCCTCCGACTGGCCGCTCTTCGCCGAAAAGGCCCGCGAACTGATCGAAGTCAACGGCGTTGCTGCCGTGTTCGGCTGCTGGACATCCTCCTCGCGCAAGGCCGTGCTGCCGGTCTTTGAGGAGCTCAACTCCATCCTCTTCTACCCCGTGCAATACGAGGGTGAGGAAAGCCAGCGCAACGTCTTCTATACCGGCGCCGCGCCGAACCAGCAGGCCATTCCTGCCGTCGACTATCTGATGGAAAACGAAGGCGTCGAGCGCTGGGTGCTGGCCGGCACCGACTATGTCTATCCCCAGACCACCAACAAGATCCTTGAGCAATATCTCATGGACAAGGGCGTCGCGGCTGAAGACATCATGATCAACTACACGCCCTTCGGTCACTCCGATTGGCAGACCATTGTCTCCGACATCAAGACCTTCGGCTCGACCGGCAAGAAGACCGCCGTGGTCTCCACCATTAACGGCGATGCCAATGTGCCGTTCTACAAGGAGCTCGCCAACCAGGGCGTCATGGCCGAGGACATTCCGGTCGTTGCCTTCTCGGTCGGTGAAGAAGAACTCGCCGGCTTCGACACCACCCCGCTGGTTGGTCACCTCGCCGCCTGGAACTACTTCCAGTCCGTTGACGTCCCGGAAAATGCCGCCTTCATCGAATCCTGGCAGACTTTCATGGGCGACGCCGAGAAGGTCACCAATGACCCGATGGAAGCCACCGTCATCGGCTTCAACCTCTGGGTTCAGGCCGTCGAAAAGGCCGGCACCACCGATACCGACGCCGTGCTCGACGCCATCATCGGCCTCGAGACTCCCAACCTGACCGGCGGCGTCGCCAAGATGCTCCCCAACCACCACATCACCAAGCCTGTGCTGATCGGCGAAATCCAGGCCGATGGCCAGTTCGAAGTGGTCTCGGAATCCGAATTGGTCCCCGGCGATGCCTGGTCCGACTTCCTGCCCGAATCCAAGATGATCGAGGCCGATTGGACCGCGCCGATCTCCTGCGGCAACTACAATACCGAAACCAAGGCTTGCGGCGGCACGGCGATGTAATGCGCCCGCCTGCGACACCGGCGAGGGCGGCTGCGGCCGCCCTCGTCTTCCGACTGATCGACGCATGAGGCCAATGATGAACGCAATCACTCTGCTCCGGACCATCGCGCTCTTCCTTGCCCTGACGCTCGGCTCTGCTGTGCCCGTCCAGGCCCAGATCGCCGACGCGGCACTGAGCCCGCTGGTCGATGCGCTCGCCCCCGGCAATTTCAAGGATCGCGAGGCCGCCATCGGCGCACTCGCCGCCACCGGTGATCCGCGCGTCGTGCCCGTCCTGGAAGTGCTGCTGCAGGGCGAACTCTATGTTGACGAGGCGACTGGCAAGGTGGTGTTCACCGCTGCCTCCGGCGGCGAGGGCGCCATTTCCGATCCGGTGACCGGAGCGGACCTTCCCGACCTCACCGCCGACGGTCTCGACAAGGTCAAGGTCAATAACGGCCTGCGCCGCGTGCTGCGCACCGCCATCGGCCAGATGACACTGCTGAGCGAAGATCCCGGCACCCGCCTCTTTGCCGCCCAATCGATCCTGCGCGATGCCGATCCGGCCCAGCTCGAACTGCTCGACAGCGCCATTGCGGCCGAAACCGACGCCACGATCCAGCGCGTTATGCAGCAGGCCCGTGCCGCCATCGTGCTCAAGACGCCGGACGCCAGCATCGAGGACTGGCAGGCCGCCATTCCCCTGGTCCAGGCCATCGGTGGTCGCGACGCCCTCAATACCTTGACCACTGCCTTCAACACCGCGCCCGAGGCGGTCCGCCCGCTGATCGAGACCGCCATCGAAGGCCTCGCCCGCGATCGCGCCGCCTGGGATGTGCTGCAGAATATCTGGTTCGGCGTCTCGCTGGGCTCCGTCCTGCTGCTGGCTGCCATCGGCCTGGCCATCACCTTTGGCGTCATGGGCGTCATCAACATGGCCCATGGCGAAATGGTCATGCTGGGCGCCTACACCACCTTCGTCGTGCAGGAAATCATCCGCCAGAATTTCCCCGGCCTCTTCGACTGGTCCCTGGCCATCGCCCTGCCTTTGGCCTTCCTCGTCACCGGGTTGATCGGCATCGCCATCGAGCGCGGCGTCATTCGCTTCCTCTATGGCCGCCCCCTGGAGACCCTGCTGGCCACCTGGGGCCTGTCGCTGATCATTCAGCAGGCCGTGCAGCGCATCTTTACCGCCAATATCCGCGAAGTGGGCAATCCCAGCTGGATGTCGGGCTCCTTCGAGCTAGGTGGCCTCGCCATCACCTGGAACCGCTTCTACATCGTCATCTTCGCGCTCATGGTCTTTGTGGCGCTGCTGCTGGTGCTGAAATATACCGCCATCGGCCTGCATATGCGCGCCGTCACGCAGAACCGCCGCATGGCCTCGGCCATGGGCATCCGCACCCCGCTGGTCGACGCCATGACCTTCGGCCTCGGCTCGGGCATTGCCGGCCTGGCCGGCGTCGCCCTCAGCCAGATCGGCAATGTCTCGCCCAATCTCGGCCAGGGCTACATTATCGACAGCTTCATGGTCGTGGTCTTTGGCGGCGTCGGCAATCTGTGGGGCACCCTGGTCGGCGCCCTGACCCTGGGCATCGCCAACAAGTTCATCGAACCCTATGCCGGCGCCGTATTGGGCAAGATCATTATCCTGGTCCTCATCATCCTGTTCATCCAGCGCCGTCCCCGCGGGCTCTTCGCGCTCAAGGGAAGGTCGATTGAAGCATGATTACCCAAGCCCTCTTCCGCGCCCTCGATCGCAAGGCGATCTGGATCGTTGCCATCCTGCTGCTCGTGGCCGTGCTCGTGCCGATGTCCAACCTGCTGCTGCCCGATGGCCATCCGCTGCGCCTGCCCAACTATGCCGTGCCGCTGTTCGGCAAATACCTCACCTTCGCCATGCTGGCGCTCGCGCTTGACCTGGTCTGGGGCTATTGCGGCATTCTTTCGCTGGGCCATGGCGCCTTCTTTGCCATCGGTGGCTATGCCATGGGCATGTATCTCATGCGCCAGATCGGCACCCGCGGCGTCTATGCCAATCCGATCCTGCCCGATTTCATGGTCTTCCTGAACTGGAAGGAACTGCCCTGGTACTGGTACGGCATGGACAATTTCTGGATCGCCATGCTGATGGTTGTCCTTGTCCCGGGTCTTTTGGCCTTCGTCTTCGGCTTCCTCGCCTTCCGCAGCCGCGTCACCGGCGTCTACCTTTCCATCATCACTCAGGCCATGACCTATGCCCTGTTGCTGGCCTTCTTCCGCAATGACATGGGCTTTGGCGGCAATAACGGCCTGACCGATTTCAAGGACATTCTGGGCCAGCCCGTCCAGGCCGGCACCACCCGCGCCGCGCTCTTCGCGGCCTCTGCCATCGCCCTGGCGCTGGCAGTCCTGGCCTGCTCGATGATCGTCAATTCCAAGCTCGGCAAGGTCATGGTCGCCGTGCGCGACGCCGAAAGCCGGACCCGCTTTCTCGGTTACCGCGTCGAATATGTGAAGCTCTTCGCCTTCGTCGTCTCCGCCATCATCGCCGGCACTGCCGGAGCGCTCTTCGTGCCGCAGGTCGGCATCATCAATCCGTCCGAATTCGATCCCGCCAATTCCATCGAAGTGGTGATCTGGACCGCCGTGGGCGGCCGCGGCACCATTATCGGCCCCATCATCGGCGGCATCCTGGTCAATGTCGGCAAATCCTACTTTACCGGCGCCTTCCCCGAATATTGGCTCTTTGCCTTGGGCGCGCTGTTCGTCTTCACCACGCTCTTCCTGCCCAAGGGCATTGTCGGCCTCATCGGCCAATACCGCGCCGCCACGACCAGACGGGAGCAGCATGACCGCAGCGCCGGCACGCCTGCCCAGGTCGAAGCCGGCGTCGATCCCCAACCCAAGCCGGCGGAGTAAGCCATGACCGACTCCTCCAACAAGCTCGGCACCATGCTCTATCTCGACGGCGTGTCGGTGGCCTTTGATGGCTTCAAGGCCATCAACAATCTCTCCATCATCGTCCATCCCGCCGAAATGCTGGCCATTATCGGCCCCAATGGCGCCGGCAAGACCACCATGATGGATATCATCACCGGCAAGACCCGGCCCGACGATGGCCAGGTGTTGTTTGACGGCCGCACCGACCTCACCAGGCTGGACGAGGCGGCCATCGCCAATCTGGGCATCGGCCGCAAGTTCCAGAAGCCCACCGTCTTCGAGAGCCAGACCGTCTGGGACAATATCGAATTGGCGCTGAAAAAGCCGCGCGGCGTGTTTTCGGCACTGTTCTATGTCGCCGATGGGCCCGACATTGCCCGCATCACCGAAATCCTCGAAACGGTCCGCCTGCTGGCCCGCAAGGATGACCTCGCCGCCGACCTCAGCCATGGCCAGAAGCAGTGGCTCGAAATCGGCATGTTGCTCGCCCAGGATCCCAAGCTGCTGCTCGTCGACGAGCCCGTTGCCGGCATGACCGACGCCGAAACCGTCGAGACGGCCAAGCTGCTGCGCGACATTGCCAAGACCCGCTCGGTCGTGGTGGTCGAGCACGATATGAGCTTTGTGCGCGAACTGGGCTCCCGCGTCACCTGCCTGGCCGAAGGATCGGTGCTGGCCGAGGGCACGCTCGACCAGGTCAGCGCCAATCCCGTCGTCATCGAACGCTATCTCGGGCGCTGATTGATGGATATCAACGCCCGCCGTCAGATCAACGACTACCATTTTCCCGGGTCGGAGGCGCTGCTGTCGTCTGCCGGCCTGACCCGGGAGGAATGGCAGATGGTGACGCGGCGGACGCTTCTGGCAATGGGCGTGGTGGCAGGTGGCGCGGCCTTGGGCGCCGGCCTGCTGGCAGATGGCTACGGCAAAGCCATGCGCGCCGCCAATGCGGCAATCGATCCCGGTCTTTCCAGCCTCATCGCTACCCGCTTCGGCATGTTGGAATATGCCGAGCGCGGCGCCGGCGCCCCGCTCCTCATGGTCCATGGCACCGGCGGTGGCTTTGACCAGGGGCTGCTCTTTGCCCATGGCCTGGTTGAGCGCGGCTATCGTGTCATTGCCCCCTCGCGGTTCGGCTATCTGCGCTCCGACATGCCCGATGACCCTTCCAGCGCCAATCAGGCCGACGCCTTCGTCGCCCTGCTCGATCATCTCGGCATTGACCAGGTCGCCATTGCCGGCGGTTCGGCCGGGGCGCTCTCGGCCATCGAATTTGCCATCCGCCATCCGGACCGCTGCGCCGCGCTGCTGCCCATCGTGCCGGCGACCTATGTGCCCAGCCGGGATGCCGTGACTGCCGATAATGCGCCGGCCGGCGTCGCGGCCGCCATGCTCTTGCTGCGCTCGGACTTTCTGTGCTGGGCCGCGATCCGCACCGCCCCCCACCTACTGCTTGGCACGCTGCTGGCAACCGATCCCGCCGAGGCCGCAAGGGCCGAAACGATCCTGTGGTCATTGCTGCCGGTCAGCCGCCGGGTGGAGGGCATGTCCAACGATGCGCAACTGGCCGGCCATCCCGCGCCGGCTGCCCTGGATCGCATCACCGCCCCCCTATTGGCGATCTCCGTCGCGGACGATCGCTTTGGCACCGCCCTGGCGGCGCGCCACATTGCCGCTTCGGTCAAACAGGCCGAACTGGTCATTTTTCCGACCGGCGGCCATATCTGGCTGGGCCATGACGACGACCTGACCGACCAGATGGACCTCTTCCTTCAAAAGATTGGATACGCATGACCGCCCTGTCCATCAACGCTATCGACCTGCACTATGGCGCGGCTCAGGCGCTCAAATCGGTTTCGCTTGAATGCCGCCCCGCCCGCATCACCGCCGTCCTCGGGCGCAATGGCGTCGGCAAGTCCTCGACGCTGCGGGCCATTACCGGCGTGCACAATATCTCGGCCGGGGATATCCGCTTCGGCGACGCCGTCCTGCGCAAATCCCCGCCCTATAAGCGTGCGCGCATGGGGATTGGCTATGTGCCGCAGGGTCGCGAGATCTTCCCGCTACTGACCGTCAAGGAAAATCTCGAAACCGGCTATGCCGGCCTCAAACGCGCCGACCGAACCATCCCGCCCTATATTTTTGAGCTCTTCCCGGTGCTGAAATCCATGCTGGGCCGCCGGGGCGGCGACCTCTCGGGCGGCCAGCAGCAGCAATTGGCGATCGGCCGGGCCTTGGTCACGCGCCCCAAAGTGCTGGTGCTGGATGAGCCCACCGAAGGCATTCAGCCCTCGATCATCAAGGATATCGGCCGGGCGCTGCAATATCTGCGGGATGAAAAGGGCATGACCATCTTGCTGGTCGAGCAGTTTCTCGACTTCTGCAGGGAAATTGCCGACGACATTTACGTGATGGACCGCGGCGAAATCCGCCATGCGGGCCCGGCTGAGGATCTGGACCGCGCCGATGTCCGGCGCTACCTGATGGTGTGATAAAAAACGCCCGGCATAGGCCGGGCGTTTCGAAAAGCTTAGAAGGCTTCAACAGCGGAGAGATTACTGTGCAACAACTTCCGCATCGACAGTGCCGTCGGTAATGCCGGCTTCATTGCACTGCTCGAGAGTGATGGTGCTCAGGTCGATCGTGGTCACGGCCTGCGACGTGCCGCTTGGAGCGGGTTCGCTCTCGGAGACATTGGCACCTTCCGACTGCGCTTCTTCGTCATCGCCGCCAGCTTCGGTGGTCGAGGCAGCGTAGAGTTCTTCACAATAGGCAGAAACCTGGGCCATATCGTCTTCACTGACGGACATGTCGCCAATCATCGTCTGGGCGAATGCAGGAACCGAGAATGCCATTGCAGCAGTCAGCGCGGTAACGGAAACGAGAGACTTGATATTCATTTGGTGTTCCTTCCTCTGTATTTTCTTGAGATCGTTAGCAGCATGTTTGCTCGCTGTATCAACGCGGAGAATTCGAAATCGTTGCTTCGCCATTTAATCTGCCGCCACTTTTAATGGCGCCAGGCGCCCGCACGCCGATGCAGCGTGCCCGGGGTCATGGCCGCATCACCTCCCAGTTGCGCGCCGGGACCACCGCTGTGGCGACGCTCTATCAGGATGGCTGCGCCAAGATCCGCCTTCCCCATACCCATACGCAGGCGCTCGAAGCGGTGCTGATCAATACGGCGGGCGGCCTTACGGGCGGTGACCGGATGCAGTGGGAAGTCAGCGCCGCCGCCGGCGGCACCATGGTGCTGACCACCCAGGCCTGTGAGCGCATCTATCGCTCGCTGGGCGGCCCGGCCACCGTCCATACCCGTATCGAGGTCGGCGCCCATGCCCATCTCGATTGGCTGCCGCAGGAGACCATCCTGTTTGCCGCCAGCCAGCTCGATCGGCGCATCGATATCGATCTGGCAGAGGGCGCCAGCCTCACGGCCATCGAGGCCATCCTGCTTGGCCGCGAGGCCATGGGCGAGGTGGCCCTTGATGCCCGCCTGCGCGACAATTGGCGCATCCGCCGCAAGGGTCGGCTGATCCATGCCGAAGCCACCCGTCTCGATGGCACGACGGCAGAGCGGGACGGACTATCCCTGCTCGCCGGCAAGCGCGCTTTCGCCACCGTGCTCCATATCGCGCCCGATGCGCAGGCCTGCGCTATCCGTCTGCACCGTCTGCGCGCAATGCTGCCCGATGACAGCCGTGTCGCCGCCAGCGCCAATGGCGAACGCCTGATTGTCCGCGTCCTGGCGCAAACAGGTCTTGCAATGCGCCGCCTGATCGTTCCAATTCTGGCAGAGCTTTCCGGCGCCGGCACATTGCCGCGTCTCTGGCATCTATAGGACCCGTCATGAACCTGACCCCGCGTGAAAAAGACAAGCTCCTCATTGCCATGGCCGCCATTGTGGCCCGCAAGCGCCTGGAGCGTGGCGTCAAGCTCAACCACCCCGAAGCGATCGCGCTGATCTCCGACTTTGTCGTCGAGGGCGCACGCGATGGTCGCCCGGTTGCCGAGCTGATGGAGGCCGGCGCCCATGTCATCACCCGCGCCCAGGTCATGGACGGCATTGCCGAAATGATCCACGACGTCCAGGTCGAGGCCACCTTCCCCGACGGCACCAAGCTCGTCACCGTCCACCAGCCAATCCGCTAGGTCACCATGCTTGAGCTGCGCCCCTCCTGCGAATGCTGCGACAAGGATCTGCCGCCCGACGCGGCCGACGCCATGATCTGCAGCTTCGAATGCACCTTTTGCGCGGACTGTGTCGACCATCGGCTGGGCGGCATCTGCCCCAATTGCGGCGGCGGCTTTGCCCCTCGCCCCATCCGTCCTGCCGGCAAGCTGGCCAACAACCCGCCATCTGCCATCCGCATTTTCAAGCCCGCCGGCTGCCGCCCGGCCAATGCTGCGTGAGGAAATCATGATCCCAGGCGAAATCATTACCCGTCCCGGCGATATCGAGCTCAATGCCGGCGCGCTGCAGATCACCATCGAAGTGGCCAATTCGGGCGACCGACCGATCCAGATCGGCTCGCACTACCATTTCTTTGAAGCCAATTCCGGCCTCGTCTTCGACCGGGACCGCGCCCGCGGCATGCGGCTCGATATCGCCGCCGGCACGGCCGTGCGCTTCGAGCCCGGCCAGGCCCGCGAAGTCCGGCTGATCCCCCTGTCCGGCGATCGGGCCGTCTTCGGTTTCCGCCAGCAGGTCATGGGCCGTCTGGATTAGGGCTGGGCGCCTGTCGCAACGCACCATAAAAGGGCGGGCAACCCTGTCTCGGAGCTGAGCTATGATCACCGAAACCGAAAACAAACTTCTCGCCGACCTGACCGCCGTCATCGCCGATCTGCATGCCGGCGGCACCGAGGATGGCGAAGCCATGTTCATGCTCGGAGCCGGTGCCGACCGCCTGTGCAGCTCGCGCGACACCCAGAGCTGGGCGGGTTACAAATCGGCTTTGTCGCCTGCCGACATCGTGGCCCAGCTGCGCCAGATCGAGATCGAAGGCCAGGCCGCTGTCTCGGCGGAACAGGGCACCCGGGCCTATGCGCTTCAGGCCCTGGCCTTCTCGCTGGCCGCCACCACAGCCAGGCAGGACATTACCCAGGCCGGGGCGGCCCTGCTCGACTCGGTGATCGAATCCGCCCTCAAGAATTATCGCATCCACGCCAAGCCCGCCCTGGGCTGAACCTGAACGAGGACACCATGCCCGCTCGTATCTCGCGCGCCACCTATGCCGACATGTATGGCCCGACCACGGGTGACCTTGTGCGCCTGGCCGATACGGAACTCTTCATCGAGGTGGAGAAGGATTTCACCACCTATGGCGAGGAGGTCAAGTTCGGCGGCGGCAAGGTGATCCGCGACGGCATGGGTCAGAGCCAGCGTACCCGCGCCCAGGGTGCGGTCGATACCGTCATCACCAACGCGCTGATCGTGGATTCCACCGGCATCTACAAGGCCGATGTGGGCCTCAAGGACGGCAGGATCGCCGCCATTGGCAAGGCCGGCAATCCCGATACCCAGCCGGGCGTTGACATCATCATCGGCCCCTCCACCGAGGCCATAGCCGGCGAGGGCCGCATCCTGACCACCGGCGGCATGGATGCCCATATCCACTTCATTGCCCCCCAGCAGATCGAAGAAGCGCTGATGAGTGGCGTCACCACCATGCTGGGCGGCGGCTCGGGCCCGGCCCATGGCACGCTGGCCACCACCTGTACCGGCGCCTGGCACATTCAGCGCATGATCGAGAGCTTTGACGGCTTCCCCATGAACCTGGCTCTGGCCGGCAAGGGCAATGCCTCCCTGCCCGCCCCGCTGGTCGAAATGGTGCTGGCCGGCGCCTCCTGTCTCAAGCTGCACGAGGACTGGGGCACGACCCCGGCCGCCATCGACAACTGCCTGTCCGTCGCCGACGACTATGACGTGCAGGTGATGATCCATACCGATACGCTCAACGAGAGCGGCTTCGTGGAAGATACCATTGCCGCCTTCAAGGGCCGCACCATCCACGCCTTCCATACCGAGGGCGCCGGTGGCGGCCATGCCCCCGACATCCTGCGCGTGGCCGGCCTGCCCAATGTCATCCCCTCCTCCACCAATCCGACGCGCCCCTATACGGTCAACACCATTGCCGAGCATCTCGACATGCTCATGGTCTGCCACCACCTTGATCAGTCCATCCCCGAGGATGTGGCCTTTGCCGAGAGCCGCATCCGCAAGGAGACCATTGCCGCCGAGGACATCCTGCATGACATGGGCGCGCTCTCCATCATCTCCTCGGACAGCCAGGCCATGGGCCGGGTCGGCGAGGTGCTGATCCGCACCTGGCAGACCGCCGACAAGATGAAGCGTCAGCGCGGTCGCCTCGCTGAGGAAACCGGCGACAACGACAATTTCCGCGTCAAACGCTACATTGCCAAATATACCATCAACCCGGCCATCGCCCATGGCATGAGCCAGCACATTGGCTCGATCGCCGTCGGCAAGCGCGCCGACCTGGTGCTCTGGCACCCGGCCTTTTTCGGCGTCAAACCGGAAATGATCCTGCTCGGCGGCTCCATCGCCGCTGCGCCCATGGGCGACCCCAACGCCTCCATCCCCACGCCCCAGCCCATGCACTATCGGCCCATGTTTGCCAGCTTCGGCAAACTGCTGACCTCCTCCTCGGTCACCTTCGTCTCCCAGGCCGCTTTTGATGATGGCCTGCGCGACAGGCTGGGCGTCGCCAAGCACATGCTGCCGGTGACCAATACCCGCGGCGGCATCGGCAAGGCGGCCATGGTGCACAATGCCGAGACGCCCCATATCGAGGTCGATCCCGAGACCTATGAAGTGCGGGCCAATGGCGAATTGCTGACCTGCGAACCCGCCACCGAACTGCCCATGGCGCAGCGCTACTTTATGTTCTAGGCAGGCTGTCGGAGCGGTCGCGCCTGCGCGACCGCCCTGGGACCACGCCATGACAGCACGCGATACGCCTGAAACTCTGATCGCTCGCGGCGATGCCCTGCGCGATGGCGGGCAGCCGGACGAGGCGCTGGCTGCGTTCACCGCCGCTTTGGCCCTTCGCCCCCGCGACAGCGCCGCCTGGCGAGGCCTGGCCAAGGCGCAGCTGAATCTGGGCGACAAGGCTGCCGCACGCTTCAGCTTCGCCCAGGCCCTGGCCATCGTGCCTTACGATCTCTATAGCGCCCATATGCTGGCCGCCCTGTCGGGCGAGGCCAGTCAGCGCGCGGCGCGCTATGTGCCCGACCTCTTTGACACCTATGCCGACGGGTTCGATGCCCATCTGACCGGCCCGCTCAATTACCGCATCCCCGAGGCCATTCGCAGCCTGCTTGCCGAACGGGCACCCTTCGATACCCTGCTCGACCTAGGCTGCGGCACTGGCCTTGTCGGCGCCGCACTCGCGGACATGGTCGCCGCTATGGACGGCATCGACATTGCGCCCAGAATGGTCCGCAAGGCGCATGAGCGCGGCATCTATCGCCATTTGCGCACCGGCGACGCCCTGACCGTTCTGGCACAGGACCACGATCTCGCCGGCCCCTATGATCTGGTGGTCGCTGCCGATGTGTTTGTCTATATCGGCCCGCTTGCAGCCATGTTCGCGGCCCTGGCTGACAAACTGGTGTCCGGTGGCCTGCTTGTCTTCTCGGTCGAAACCGCCAGCGGCGATGACCCGATCCTGCGCGCCAGCGGCCGCTTCGCCCATCCGCCGGCCTATATTGCGCGCCTCGCCAGGCAGCATGGTTTCGCCCTGATGCTGGAGCAGCAGCACCCCATCCGCCAGGAGCGCGACCAGCCCATTCCGGGCCTGCTTTATCTGCTGGCGCGAAATGGATAGCGCTTGCTGGCGCACCAAAATGGCGCACATACTTCAGCGCGGCGCCCCGCCGCCTGGAGTGTCATCATGCTTTACCTCCTTGCTATCGCCATCGGCATAATAGCTGGTCTGCGCACCATGATTCCCCTGGCTGCCCTGTCCTGGGCCGCCTATCTCGGCTGGCTCGATTTCAGCGCCACCCCCTATGCCTTTGTCGGCCACGCCGCGACCGCCATCGTGGTCACCGTCCTGGCCATTGGTGAGTTGATTACCGACCAATTGCCCAATACGCCCAGCCGCAGGGTGCCGATGCAGTTCGGCGCCCGGATCTTTGTCGGCGCCGTGGCTGGTGGTCTGCTGACCGGCGACTGGATCATCGGCGCCTTGCTCGGTGCCGTCGGCGCGGTCATCGGCACATTGGCCGGTGCCGAACTCCGGGGCCGCCTGGCCAAGGCCCTCGGCCGTGACCTGCCTGCGGCGCTGATCGAGGATGCCCTTGCGGTGCTGGGCGCCATCCTCATCGTCTACCTGGCCTGACCGCACGGGTCCCGCCCAGCCGCCACCGGGCTGCCGGCAAGCGGTTGGGCAGGGCTCCGCATTTCCGCCTCTTGCCGATGCTCTTGTCGCCCCATGTCAAACGGAGTTCTTCCATGCCAGCCAGATTGACCGTTGCCACCATCTTGTCCGTCCTGGCGCTGACCGGCGCATCAGCGGCCACGCAGACCGCGCTGCACCTCAACATCACCACCCAGTCCGGCGATTTCGACCAGCGCGTCATACGCTATGATTGCGGGATCGAAGCGCCGCTTGTGGTCACCTATATCAACGCCGCCCCCAATTTCCTGGCCGTCGTCCCGCTCGCCGACGAGCCGCAGCCGCGCGTCTTTGCCGCCGTCCTTTCGGCCTCGGGCGTGCGCTATGCCGCCGGAAAATGGATATGGTCGACCAAGGGGGCAGAGGCCAGCCTGCTCGACCAGACCCTGCCCGACGACGCCGAGCCGGTCCTTGCCTGTTCGGAAATCAACAATATCCCCTGACCGGCGCTTCGCGCGATGCTGCCTCTTCAATCCGGGCCATCTACCCTATAGGTTCGGTCCAGGATCGGGGACCCTGGCTCATCGGGCTCGCCCCAAGGAAAACACTATGCTTCGTGCCGTCTCGCACCTGCCCGCCAACCATGGTCGCGGTGCCCCTCTCGATACCATTACGCTGGCCCATGACGAACGCCGCCTGCGCCGCAAATTGCTGACCTGCATCGGTGGCACCGAAGTGATGGTGGATTTTCCCAGCACCGTCACGCTGGAACATGCCGGGGCGCTCGAACTCGACAATGGCCAGATCGTCGCCATTCAGGCGGCGCCCGAACTGCTTTACGCCATCAGCGCCAGTTCCACTGCCCATCTGGTACGCTTGGCCTGGCATATCGGCAATCGCCACACCGCGGCCCAGCTTGAGGAAGGCCGCATCCTGATCAAGCGCGATCATGTCCTCAGGACCATGCTCGAAGGCCTGGGCGCTGCAATCGTCGACGTGACCGAGCCGTTCTTCGCCGAGCACGGCGCCTATCACAGCCATGGCGATGCCGGCCACGCCCTGCTCGCCCGATGACCGGTCAGGCTGATCTGCAAAAGCTGCTGACCTGGCTGTCACCCGCCTTTCCCGTAGGCGCCTTTGCCTGGTCGGCGGGCCTTGAATTCGCCATCGTCAGCCGCACCGTGCATGACCGGCAAACCACCCAGCACTGGGTCGGCAGCGTGCTCACCCATGGCAGTCTGCGCACCGATGCCATCCTGCTCGCCCAGGCCTATCGCGCGGCGCAGGATCCGCATGACCTGCAGGAGCTGGCCGATCTCTGCCTAGCCCTCACCCCGGCCCGTGAGCGGCATGACGAAACCACCATTACCGGCGCCGCCTTCGCGACCGCGGTCAAGGCCTGGCCCAATCCGGTTCTGGCCAACCTGCCCCAGCCCTGCCCCTACCCCATCGCCGTGGGTGCCATCGCTGCCGGCCACGCCATGGATCTGGGCGCGACGCTCATCGCTTTTCTCACCGCCACCGTGCACAGCCAGGTCTCGGTCGCCGTCCGCCTGGTGCCCATCGGCCAGTCCGATGGCCTGGCAATCATGGCGGCGCTGGAGCCCGACATCGCCGCCATGGCTTTGCTGTGCCAGCATGCCGCACGCGACGACATTGGCGCGGTTGCCTATGCGGCAGATATTGCGCAAATGTCCCATGAAACCCTGACCACGAGAATCTTCCGCTCATGAGCATGCTGATCGCCGCTTTCATGTTCATCCCCCTGCTGGCGGTCGCCACCGCCCACCTGCTCTGGTCGCTCGGCCAGACCTGGCCGATCCGCGAGGAAAAGCTGCTGGCCCAGACCGTGGTCGGCACTGCCGGCATCGAGCGCATGCCGCCGCGTCTGGCTTCCTTTGCCGTCGCCCTCTTCATCCTGATTGCCGGCATTGCCGCACTGGCCCTGGCCGATCACGATGGCGGTGGCGCCATGCTGACCGTGACCGGCTTTGGCTTTGCCCTGCTGTTTCTGGCCCGCGGCGTGGTTGGCTATACCCCCTGGTGGGCCGGCCAGACGCCCGAGCCCAATTTCCGGCTCAATGACCGCCGGGTCTATTCCCCGCTCTGCCTGCTGCTCGGCCTTGGCTTTGCTGCACTCTCACTCATGAGGCTGATATGAAATCCATCAATGGTCCCCTGCGCATCGGCATTGGCGGCCCCGTCGGCTCCGGCAAGACCACTTTGTGCGAAAATCTGCTCAAGGCCATGCGCGACCGCTATTCCATGGCCGTGGTCACCAATGACATCTATACCCGCGAAGACGCGCTGATCCTGGCCCGCGCCCAGGCCATTTCAGAAGACCGCATTGTCGGGGTGGAAACCGGCGGTTGCCCGCATACGGCCATCCGTGAGGATGCATCGCTCAACCTGGCCGCCATCGACGAGCTCAACCGCAAGTTTCCCGATCTCGACATCATCCTGATCGAAAGCGGCGGCGACAATCTCGCCGCGACCTTCTCGCCCGACCTGGCCGATATCACGCTCTATGTCATCTCGGTGGCCCAGGGCGAAAAGATCCCGCGCAAGGGTGGCCCCGCCATTGCGCGTTCCGATCTCCTGATCATCACCCATACCGATCTGGCCCCCTATGTCGGCGCCAGCCTCGATGTCATGGAAAGCGATACCATCACGGTGCGTGAAGGCCGCCCCTATGTCTTTACCGACCTGCTCCGCCACGAAAGCCTCGACCAGATCATCGCTTTCATCGAGCGGGCGGGTGGTTTGGCCGACTTCGAAGCGGCCTGAAAGGCAAAATCCCGCCAGTGGCGGGATTTTAGCTGAGAAGGCCATGAGAGCTAGGCTCGAATGGCAAGGCAGCCGAAGAGCCCGGCAGGCGTTAGCCGCCCACCATCACCACATGGCTGACCAGTCGACCGTCGCGGACATGGTGCACCAGCAGCCCCGGCGGGTCGCTGATCGCGGGCTCGCGGCCATCGAGCCGCAGCTTGTTGGCCCGGGTCACCGAAGGCGCCATGCTGGCTGGCCGGTCGGCAAAGCGGGTGAACATCGGCCGGTGCACATGTCCGCAGGTCAGCGCGAGAACCGGGCTGCGGGACTTGCCGATAACCTCGGCCAACCTGTCGCCATTGCGGCAGATATTGCGGTCCTTGTCGTCAATGCCGCACAGAAACGGATGCTGGTGCTGAAAGATCAACGCCGGCGGCGCAGCCTCATCGAGGACCCCCGTCAGCCAGTCGAGCACCGGAGCAGCATCGCCGTGATGCGCCCCGGCCACGGTCACATCCAGGCCGATCACCCTCAGCGCCTCGCCGATCCTGCCGACGCAGTTCAGCGGACGGCGCGAATCCCAGTTCATCGCCGTTCCGAATACCCTGGAAAGGGCAGCATGGTCGTCGACATTGCCCGGCACCACATAAAATGGTGCGCCGGCATCATCCAGGCGGTTTGCCACGGCGTCATAGCTGGCCGCGTGCTCCCGCTCCGCCAGATCCCCGCTGACGATGATGGCATCGGGGCGCAGCGGCTTGAGCCAGGCCAGAACCTGGTCAAGTCGCTCCAGTCGCCCCGCAGACCCGTCGGCGTGAATATCGCTGAGCTGGGCGACGATCATTCGGCGTCGGTCGCTCGCACCAGCGCAACCACCGACCGCGGGGTCAGCGTTGCCGTGGCCTCGGCAATGGCCACCGAACTGGTATTGTCAGACGCGATGCCGACGCTCCAGGCGCCTTCCGGCAGATGCGCCACTACCGGTTCGGTGCGCCGGTTGAACCAGACCAGCACCTCGTCATCCTTGTTGCGCAAATGCATGCCCAGGACGGACCCCGCTGAATCGGTCCAGTCGCCCTCGGTCATTTCACGCCCATCGGGATGCAGCCAGACCACGTCGCGCACCCCGTTCTTGTCCTGACCGGTCAGGAAATGATCATGCGTCAATGCCGGATGTTCCTTGCGGAACGTGCTCATCGCGGCGACGAAGTCGACCATGTCCCCGTCGCCATTTTCCCAGTCCAGCCAGGTGATTTCATTGTCCTGGGCATAGGCATTGTTATTGCCCTGCTGGGTGCGGAACATTTCATCGCCCTGCTGCAGCAGCGGCACGCCGCGCGACACGAACAGCGTCGCCAGCAGTGCCCGCACGTCGCGCTTGCGCGCGGCAATGATCACCTCATCGTCCGTCTCGCCCTCGACGCCGCAATTCCATGAGGCATTGTGGCTATGCCCGTCGCGGTTCTCTTCGCCATTGGCGTCATTGTGCTTGTCGATATAGCTGACCAGGTCACGCAGCGTGAAACCATCATGCACGGCCAGCATGTTGACGCCATGGCTGGGCTTGCGACCGGCAAAATTGAAGATTTCCGCGGACCCGGCCACCTTGCCGGCCAGGGCGCCCAATTTGCCGTCCTCGCCGCGCCAGAATTCGCGGATTTCGTCGCGATAGGTGTCGTTATGCTCTTTGAATTCCTTGCCGAACTGGCCGAGCGCATAGCCGCCCGGACCCGGATCCCAGGGCTCGGCAACCAGGATGCACTGGCTCAATACCGGATCGGCCTTGATCTTTTCCAGCATCTCGGCATGCGGGTTGAAGCCGGGGTCGCGCGCCAGCACCGTCGCCAGATCGAAACGGAAGCCCGAGACGCCCATTTCCTCGACCCAGTAACGCAGGCTGTCGATCACCAGCCGCTGCGTTGCCGGGTGATCGCAGCGCAGCGTATTGCCCGTGCCAGTATCGTTCACCAGGTGCTGTTTGCCATCGACTTCGACGAACCGGTAATAGGTCTTGGCGTCCAGCCCCATGAGGCTGAGCATCGGCCCCTGGGCATCGCTTTCCCCGGTATGGTTGTAAACCACGTCGAGGATCACCGAGATGCCGTTCTTGCGGTAGAGGTCGGTCATGTTCCGCAATTCCTGCGGACCGCGCGGCGCCAGACGCGGATCGACGGCCGAATAGGCCACCGGATTATAGCCCCAGGCATTGGTCAGGCCGAGCACGGGCAGATGCCCCTCATCGATCCAGGCCGCCGTGGGCATGAGCTGCAGCGTGTCGACACCGATATATTTGAGATGGTCGATGACGCGCTGGGTGGTCAGCGCCGCAATGGTGCCGCGCAGCGGCCCCTGCACGCTGGGATGGCGCATCGTAAAGCCGCGCACATTCATTTCGTAGAACATGCCCGGCGCCTTTTTGCGCGGCAGGATATTCTCATTGCCCATGTCACCGACAATGGCCTTGGGGATCAGCGGCGCCGTATCCACGGCCTCGCTGCGATCCAGCCGCAGCCGCGGCGACCGCACGAAGACCCGGTCGAGCCGCTTGGCATAGGGGTCCACCAATAGCTTCATCGGGTCAAAGAACAGCCCCTGGTCGGGATTGTATTCCCCGTCGGCCCGCAGGCCATAGCGGGTGCCGGCGCCGAGCCCGGCGACCAGGCCCGCACGAATGTGGTCCTGGTGCACGTCCAGCTCGAAACGGTCGGTCTCGTGGTCCTGCTCGTCGAAGATCGATACCCAGATATTGGTGGCCGTCTCCGAATAGACGGCAAAATTGACGCCCTGCTCGGTGAGTGTTGCACCGAGCTGGGCGATACTGCCCCCATTGGGGACCAGTGTGGGTTTCATTTTATGTCCGATTTCAGGTGATGACGCTGGGTTCCCGGCGACCGGTGCGTTGCTTGATCCCGGCAAGCTGCTCGGCGAGCCCGATAAGGGGTTCAAGAGCGTGCTGGGTGTCGAGATCGTGTCGTCCATCGGCTGCCTCATAGCGTTCGAGATAGACCCGCAACGTGGCGCCGACTGTCCCGGTTCCCGACAGCCGCAGGACTATTCGCGAACCATCGGTAAAGCCGATGCGAATGCCCTGCTTGGCACTGGTGGAACCGTCAACCGGGTCGTGATATTTGAAGTCATCGGCATAGGCGACCTGCAGGTCCTCGCCAAAGCTCTGGCCCGCCAGCCCGGGCAGCTGCGCCCGGACATCGTCCATCAGCTGGCCGGCAATGGCCGCATCGACCTCTTCATAGTCGTGCCGCGTATAGTAGTTGCGCCCATAGGTGGCCCAGTGCGCCTGCACGATTTCGTCGACGCTCTGCTGGCGCATCGCGATGATGTTAAGCCACAGCAGCACTGCCCAGAGGCCGTCCTTTTCGCGCACATGGTTCGAGCCCGTGCCCGCGCTTTCCTCGCCGCATATGGTCACCCGGCCCGCATCGAGCAGATTGCCGAAGAACTTCCAGCCCGTCGGCGTCTCGTGCATTTCGATGCCGAGCTTTTCCGCCACCCGGTCGGCCGCGGCGCTGGTCGGCATGGACCGGGCTATGCCGGCAATGCCCTTGCTGTAGCCGGGCGCCAGATGCGCATTGGCCGCCAGCAGCGCCAGCGAATCCGACGGCGTCACGAAGCGGTTCTTGCCGATGATCAGGTTGCGGTCGCCATCGCCGTCCGAAGCCGCCCCGAAATCGGGCCCTTCCGGCGTCATCAGCAGGTCGAACATGTCCTTGCAATAGACCAGGTTCGGGTCGGGATGCCCGTTGTTGAAGGTGGGCGAGGGCGTGCCGTTGACCACAGTGCCCTTAGGTGCCCCCAGAATATCCTCGAAAATCTTGTGCGCATAGGGCCCGGTAATGGCGTTCATCGCGTCGAAGGTCATCGTGAAGCCGCCCGCAAACAGCGCCCGGATCGCCTCGAAATCAAACAGCGTCTGCATCAGCGCCGCATAGTCGGCCACCGGGTCGATCACCTCGACCACCATATCGCCCGACATTTGCGTGCCGATCTGGTCGAGTGCCACATCGGGCGCATCAATGGTCTTGTAGCTGTCGATCACCTTGCTGCGGTCATAGACCGCATCGGTGATCTTTTCGGGCGCCGGTCCGCCATTGCCGATATTGTATTTGATGCCGAAATCGCCATCCGGTCCGCCCGGATTGTGGCTGGCCGACAGCACCAGCCCGCCAAAGGCCTGGTAGTGGCGGATCACATGGCTGGCGGCCGGCGTCGATAGCAGCCCGTTCTGGCCCACCATGACCTTGCCAAAGCCATTGGCCGCCGCCATGCGGATGGCGGTCTGGATCGCCACGTCATTGTAGAACCGCCCGTCCCCGCCGATCACCAGCGTCTTGCCGGCAAAGCCATCCAGGCTGTCAAAGATCGCCTGCAGATAGTTTTCGACATAGTTGGGCTGCTGATAGACCGTCACCCGCTTGCGCAGGCCGGACGTGCCGGGCTTCTGATCGCCAAAAGGCGTGGTCTTAACTGTCTGGATCATCATCGCTCTTTAGTCCGGTCATGCTCGCATAAAGGTCGGCATAGCGCGCGGCACTCGTATCCCAGGAAACATCCGATTTCATGCCGCGACGCTGCAGACGTTTCCACGTCTTGCTGTCATGATAAAGCGTCACCGTCTTGCGAATTGCGTCATAAAGCGCCTGGGCACTATTGGGTTCAAAGACCACGCCCGTGGCCACCTCGGCTGCCATCGCCGCCGGATTGGCATTGATAACCGTATCGGCCAGCCCGCCAATGCGGCTCACCACCGGCACGCAGCCATAGCGCAGCGCATAAAGCTGGGTCAGCCCGCAAGGCTCGAACCGGGATGGGATCAATATGGCGTCCGATCCCCCCTGCATCAGGTGGCTGAGCGCCTCGTTATAGCCATTGGCAATGCTGACCTTGCCCGGATGCAGCGCGCTCTGGCGGCGAAACCCATCCTCGAGATAGGCCTCGCCCGACCCCAGCACCACCAGCCGTCCGCCCAGATCCACCAAGCCGTCCACCACCTGCAGCAGCAGATCCATGCCCTTCTGGTCGGTCAGTCGACTGACCACGCAGAAGAGCGGGCCGTCATCGCCATCCAGGCCGAATTTCTCCACCAGCGCCAGCTTGTTGAGATGGCGCAGATTGAGCGTATTGGCGGAGAATTTCTGTGCCAGATCCGTATCGGTCGTCGGGTCCCAGGCGGTTGTGTCTATGCCGTTGAGAATGCCTGCAACCGTGTCAGAGCGCCCGTTCAGCAGGCCTTCCAGGCCCATGCCGAATTGCGGCGTGCGGATTTCATCGGCGTAGTTCGGGCTGACCGTGGTCACGAAATCGGCGCATTCCATGCCCGACTTGAGATAGGACACGCCGCCATAATATTCCACGCCGCCAACCCCGAAAGCCTGTGGCGGCAGGCGCAGCTGGCCAAAGATATCGGCGCTGAAATAGCCCTTGAACGCAATATTGTGGATCGTCATCACGGTCTTGATATCGGGCCGCGGACCGAATTTGATATAGGCGGGAGCCAGTCCCGCCTGCCAGTCGTGGCAGTGCAGCACCTGGGGGTGATACCCTTCGACCAGACCCATGCCCAGTTCGGCGGCGACCCAGCCCAGGGCGGCAAAGCGCTTCCAGTTGTCGGGCCAGTCCCAGCCTTCCGGGCCGACATAGGGATTGCCGGGGCGATCATAGAGCGCAGGCGCATCGATGACGATGACGTCCAGCCCCTCGACCCGCGCCGCGATCAGCTTGGCCGGCACACCGAACAGATCATCGAGTTCCTTGACCACCCGGCCGCCGCCCAGCTTGGCCATCACCCCGGGATATCCGGGCACCAGCGTGCGCATGGTGACCCCATGCATATGCAGGGCCGCCGGCAGGGCGCCCGCCACATCGGCGAGCCCCCCGGTCTTGATCAGCGGATAGACCTCGGACGCAACCGAGAGAACTTCGATCATCTTCCCGCCAGATATTTGTTGACCATGGCCTGGGTAATCAGCGTGACGCCCTCCTCGCTGCGACGGAACCACTTGGCGTCGAATTCGGCATCTTCACCCACCACGAGGCCCTCGGGAATATTGACCCCGCGATCCACCACCACCTTCTTGAGCCGCACATTCCGCCCGATATCGCAATGGGGCAGCACCACGGCCTCTTCGAGTACCGAATAGGAATGCACGCGCGAGCCCGTTGACAGCAGGGTACGGTTCAGATGCCCGCCCGAAATGATGCAGTCGCCCGATACCAGCGAGTTCACTGCCGAACCGCGACGGCCGTCGAAATCATGCACGAACTTGGCCGGCGGCGTGATCTCGGCATAGGTCCAGATCGGCCAGTCGCGGTCATAAAGGTCCAGCTGCGGCCTGATATCGGTCAGGTCGATCGACGCCTTCCAATAGGCGTCGATCGTGCCGACATCGCGCCAGTAGCTGACTTCTTCATTGCTCGAGCGCACGCAGGAGCGCGGAAAGCGATGCGCCCAGGCCGTGCCATTCTTGACGATATAGGGGATGATATCCTTGCCGAAGTCGCGATTGGAGCCTTCGGTTGCGGCGTCCCGGCGCAGCTGCTCCATCAGGAAGCGCGTCTCGAAGACATAAATGCCCATTGAGGCCAGCGCCATGTCCGGCTTGTCGGGAATGCCTGGCGGGTCCTTGGGCTTTTCCACGAACTCGACCACCCGGTCGCGTCCGTCGACATGCATCACGCCAAAGCCGACGGCTTCCATGCGCGGCACTTCGAGGCACCCGATGGTCACATCGGCGCCCGTGTCCACATGCTGGCGCAGCATGATTTCATAGTCCATCTTGTAGATATGGTCGCCCGCCAGGATGACGATATAGCGCGCGCCCGAATCCTCGATGATGTCCATGTTCTGGTAGACCGCATCGGCGGTGCCGGCATACCACATGTCCTCGCGCACGCGCTGGCTGGCCGGCAACACGTCGAAGCTCTCATTGCGCTCGGGCCGCAGGAAGTTCCAGCCGCGCGACATATGGCGGATCAGGCTATGCGCCTGATACTGCGTGGCCACCGAAATGCGGCGAATGCCCGAATTGATGGCATTGCTGAGGGCAAAGTCGATAATGCGCGACTTGCCGCCGAAATAAACGGCCGGCTTGGCACGCCGATCCGTCAGTTCCATCAACCGCGTACCGCGACCGCCGGCCAGCACATAGGCCATGGCCTCGCGAGCCAGTGGTGATGGTGCCCTGTAGTCTGCCATTCGTCTGTCCCTCCACTAGCGCCCGTTCACCGGGCCGTATTTCAATCAGCTCACGCCGGTTCGAATTTCAGAAACAAGGTCGACAGGGGAGGCAGATAGAGCTCCGCCTCGGCCGGCCAGTGCTGGCCTTCCACGGCATAAGCCTGGACGGCTCCCTGGTTGCCCGTATTGGAGCCCGCATACCAGCCCGCATCTGTATTGATCCGTTCCACCCATTTGCCCGCCATGGGCATGGGTATTTTATAGCCCGTGCGTGGCACCGGCGTGAAATTGGAAACCACCAGAATGGGATCGCTGCCGGGCGCCTTGCGCAACCATGCAAACACTGAATTGGCATGATCGTTCCCGATCACCCATTCAAAACCCTCCGGCTCGCAATCGCGCTCATGCAGGGCCGGCAGCTCGCGATAGGCCAGGTTGAGATCGGCGACCAGGCGCCGAACGCCCTCATGCATGCTGGCGTCCAGCAGATACCAGTCGAGCGACTTGGCATCGGCCCATTCCTCGCGCTGGGCGAATTCCTGCCCCATAAACAGCAGCTTCTTGCCGGGATGCCCCCACATGAAGGCGTAATAGGCGCGCAGATTGGCGAATTTCTGCCAGTCGTCCCCTGGCATCTTTTCCAGCAGCGAGCCCTTGCCATGCACCACTTCGTCATGGCTGAGCGGCAGCACGAAGTTTTCGGAAAACGCATAGACGGTGCCAAACGTCATATCGCTGTGATGGTAGCGCCGATGGATCGCCTCGCGGCTCATGAACCGCAGCGTATCGTTCATGAAGCCCATATTCCACTTGAAGCCAAAGCCCAGCCCGCCCGTATCGACCGGCTTGCTGACGCCAGGCCAGGAGGTGGATTCCTCGGCAATCATGAACGTGCCCGGATGCAGGCGATAGGCCTCGGTATTGACCTTGCGGATGAATTCCACGGCTTCCAGATTCTGGTTGCCACCCAGCTTGTTGGGGATCCACTCGCCCTGCTGGCGCGAATAGTCGAGATAGAGCATCGAGGCCACCGCATCGACGCGCAGCCCGTCGATGTGGAACTTCTCCAGCCAGTAGAGCGCATTGTTGACGAGGAAGCTGACCACTTCCTTGCGGCCGAAATTGTAGATCGCCGTATTCCAGTCCGGGTGAAAGCCCTGTCGTGGATCGGCATGCTCGTAGAGCGCGGTGCCGTCGAAATGGGCCAGGCCATGCGCATCGGTCGGGAAATGCGCCGGCACCCAATCCAGAATGATCCCGAGTCCGGCCTCATGCGCGGCATCGACAAAGCGCGCAAACCCGGCCGGATCGCCGAACCGCGCCGTCGGCGCATAGAGCCCGGTCGGCTGATAGCCCCAGCTCGGATCATAGGGATGCTCGGAAATGGGCATCAGCTCGATATGGGTATAGCCCATATCGGCCGCATAGGGCACCAGCTGCTCGGCCAGCTGCTCATAGCTCAGGAACCCGCCATCGGGCCGCTTGCGCCAGCTGCCCAGATGGACCTCGTAGATCGACATCGGCGTGCGGCGCCAGTCGCGGGTCGCGCGTTCCTCGATATATTGCTGGTCCGTCCAGGTGAAGGGCGTGGGGTCTGGCACGACCGACGCCGTCTTCGGCCGCATTTCCGATTGCCGCGCAAAGGGGTCCGCCTTGAGCGGCTGCGTCACCCCGTCGGCGCCGACGATTTCGAACTTGTAGAGTGTCCCCGTGCCCAGCACCGGAATGAACACTTCCCAGATGCCATTCTCGAAGCGGTTGCGCATCGGGTGGCGCCGGCCATCCCATTCATTGAACGGGCCGACCACGCTGACGCGCCTGGCATTGGGCGCCCAGACCGCAAAATGGGTGCCGTGAATGCCCTCGAATTCCATTTCATGGGCGCCCAGCTTGTCGAACAGCCGCAAATGGCTGCCCTCGCCCATATAATAGTCATCCATGGGGCCGAGCACCGGGCCGAACGAATAGGCATCATAGACGTCCCATTCGCCACCGGCATTCTTGGCGTGATAGCGGATCGGTTGCCGCTGGCTGATCGCCACCTTGGCTTCAAAAAAGCCCTCGGCATGGCGCGGGACCAGATGACCCAGCTCGGTGCCGTCCAGGGTAAAGGCGCTCAGGGTTTCGGCATGCGGAATAAACGCCCGCAGCACCCATTGCCCGTTGACCTCCTGCAGTCCGAGGAATCCGAACGGGTTGGGATGCCGGCCGCTGACCACGGCTTCCACATCGGCTATATCGGCCTGCCAGTCTTCCTTACTCACGCGCAGCTCCCCCGGCGACTACAACCGAACATCGATCACGCCGCCACAATCAAAACTCTCAGCAGGCCTGATCTTGAACGCCAGTTGCCCTGCTGCAAACTGTCATTTCGCCGGCACGTCGACGCCCCAGATATCCCGGGCATATTGTCTGATGGTCCGGTCCGACGAGAAGAACCCGACCCGCGCCGTATTGCGGATCGCCATGGCGGTCCACCGCTGCTTGTCCTGCCAGATGCTGTCCACCTCGGCTTGCGCCTTGGCATAGGCATCGAAATCGCGCGCCACCATGAACCAGTCATGGTCGTAAACGCCGCCGATGAGCTCGCGATAGCGGTTCGGATCATCCGGCGAGAATACCCCGGTCGCGATCGCCTCCAGCGCTTCATGCAGTCGGGGCGAGGCATCGATGGCTTCGCGTGCCGGCACATTTTCGCTGCGCTTGGCACCCACTTCATCCGTGGTCAGCCCGAAGATCACGATATTGTCGGCTCCCACTTCCTTGTGCATCTCGACATTGGCACCATCCATCGTGCCGATGGTGATGGCGCCATTGGCCATGAATTTCATATTGCCGGTGCCCGAGGCTTCCATGCCCGCCGTCGATATCTGTTCACTCAGGTCGGCAGCCGGCACGATCACCTCGGCAAGGCTCACATTGTAATTGGGCAGGAACACCACCTTGAGCAGGCCGCGCACCGCCGGATCATTGTTGATCACCTTGGCGACATCGTTGATCAGCTTGATGATGAGCTTGGCGTTCCAGTAGCTGGGTGCCGCCTTGCCCGCAAAGATCTTAACGCGCGGCACCCAGTCGCGTTCCGGATGGGCCCGAATTTCATCATACAGGGCAACAGCTTGAATAATGTTGAGCAGTTGCCGCTTGTATTCGTGGATGCGCTTGATCTGCACGTCGAACAAGGCGTCGGGTGATACCTTGATCCCCAGCCGGTCCTTGATCAGCTTGGCCAGCCGGCGCTTGTTTTCCAGCTTTACCGCGGCAAACTT
>CAXBHD010000013.1:0-27097 GCA_963975335.1 uncultured Devosia sp.
CGCGCGCCTTTTGCAGCTGGCTGACATTGCGATAGGTCAGGTTGACCATGTTGACCAGGCCCATCTGCTCGGCCAGCTCGGTCATTTCCATGGCCTTGGCATGGTCGGTAGCCAGCGGCTTCTCGCAGAAGACATGCTTGCCCGCCCGCAATGCCGCCATCGTGGTCGGGTGATGGATGGAATCCGGCGTCACATTGGCCACCGCATCGAATTCGCCCCAGGCCAGGGCAGCATCCAGCGAGCCAAAGCCGCGCTCGATATTGTGCGCCGCATTGAAGGCTTCCACGCGCGACGGATCGACATCGACCCCGGCCGCCAGCGTGACGCCGTCAATGCCGGCAAAGGCCTTGGCATGGGTATTGGCCATGCCACCGGTACCCAGAATGAGCAGCCGCATGATAGTATTCCCTGAAAGATGCCTGAGGCATCGGTTCGTGTTGTCTTTAGTCGCACAGGACGCGTCGCGGCCCCGGGTCAGGCTGTACTCAAACGGCGACCTTGGCGTACCGGCATTCAGCGTGGATCACGACATGAATAGCGGCAGCCAGCAGGTCGCCCTTTGCGGGCCAGCTTCCCCGGGGATCGACTGATCCTACTTGAAGCCCTCTTCGCGGCCATGATGCAGCTTGGGGCCGCGTTCAACCAGCGGCTCGATCGACTCTTCCACCGGCGTATTGGGCGCCTCGAGCAGTTCGGGATGCTGGTTGGCATTATAGGCCCAGTTCACCGCATTGCGCAGCACCAGGCCCACCGTATCATCGTGATAGGTCGGATAGGTTTCATGGCCGGGACGGAAGTAGAAGACATTGCCCGCGCCACGCCGATAGGTCAGGCCGCTGCGGAACACTTCCCCGCCCTGGAACCAGCTGACAAACACTGTCTCGAGCGGCTCGGGCACGCTGAAGGGCTCGCCATACATCTCTTCCATTTCGAGCTCGAAATAGGCCGGCAGGCCCTTGGCGATCGGGTGGCCCGGATTGGTGACCCATAGCCGCTCGCGCTCGCCGGCCTCGCGCCAATGCAGGGCGCAGGGGCTGCCCATCAGCCGCTTGAAGATCTTGGAGAAATGGCCCGAATGCAGCACGATCAGGCCCATGCCTTCCCATACTCTCTTGGCGATCCGCTCGACGATCTCGTCCTCGACCTGGCCATGGGCGGCGTGGCCCCACCAGATCAGCACATCGGTCTCGGCCAGCGCCTCGACGGTGCAGCCATGCTCGGGCTCCTGCAGCGTCGTGGTCTTGGTCACGATATTGCTGTCGCTGGCCAGCAGCTTGGCAATCTGGTTGTGCATTCCCTCAGGATAGTTGTCGGCGACGATTTTGTTCTTCTGCTCGTGAACATTCTCGCCCCAGACCAGGGTACGGATCGGCATGAAATTCTCCTGTTGGATGTGCCGCAGGGAGGTGCAGCACGGCAGCAAATTGGCACGTTGCAAAGCCGGTTTCCAGCCCGTTGCGGCGCCACGCCATTAACCTCGGCGACACCCACCCAGTCTAGGGGCGAGGTGGCGAGAGTTTGACGGTTTTGACAATTATTTGCGTCAGGCGAGGGGTTTGCCCGCCGCGTCGAAACGATGGATGCGACCATCCATCGGCGTGATATGCACGGTGTCGCCGCTTCTATAGTCATTGGCACCGTCAAGGCGCACCACTACCGGCTCCTCGGTGCCCATTTCCAGATAGACATAGCTGTCCGCACCCAGATTTTCCTTGTGGATCACCGTGCCACTCCAGGTGCCGTTTTCCGGCACGATGGTCAGGTGCTCGCCGCGAATGCCCACCGTATGGGCATCAAAAGCCGCCGCCTTGTCCCCGGTGATGAAATTCATCTTGGGCGAGCCGATAAAGCCGGCCACGAACACCGAATTGGGCCTTTCATAGAGCTCCATGGGCGTGCCCACCTGCTCGATCAGCCCGTCGCGCAACACGCAGATCCGGTCGGCCAGCGTCATGGCCTCCACCTGGTCATGCGTCACATAGATCATGGTCACATTGTCCATGCTCTCATGCAGCTTGGCGATCTCGATCCGCGTGGCCACCCGCAGCGCGGCATCCAGATTGCTCAGCGGTTCGTCGAACAGGAAGACCTTGGGGTCGCGGGTAATCGCCCGCCCGATGGCCACGCGCTGTCGCTGGCCACCCGACAGCTGCTTGGGCAGCCGGTCCAGATAGGGCGTGATCTGCAGCATTTCGGCGGCCTTTTCCACGCGCTGGCGGATCTCCTCCTTGCCATGGCCCTTTTCCAGCGTCAGCCCGAAGGCCATGTTGTCGAATACCGTCATATGCGGGTAGAGCGCATAGCTCTGGAACACCATGGCGATGCCGCGCTTGGACGGCGCCAGCGCATTGACCACCTTGCCGTCAAACAGCATCTCGCCCGAGGTGATGTCCTCCAGCCCCGAAATCAGCCGCAGCAGCGTGGACTTGCCGCAGCCCGAGGGCCCGACAAACACCATGAACTCGCCCTTGCGGACGCTCAGATCCACCCCCTTGATCACCTCGACCACGCCGAAGGCCTTGCGGATATTGCGCAGCTCGATACTTGCCATTGTTCAGCTCCTCAGCCTTTGACGCCGCCGGCGGTAAGGCCAGACACGATTTTTCGTTGAAAGATCAGCACCAGGACCACCAGCGGCACGGTGACGATCACCGACGCCGCCATGATCAGCCCCCATGGCGTTTCATATTGCGAGCCGCCCGACAGCAGCGCGATCGCCACCGGCACGGTGCGGGTATCGTTCGATGAGGTGAAAGTCAGCGCGAACAGGAACTCGTTCCACGCCCCGATAAAGGCCAATAGCCCCGTGGTCACCAAAGCCGGCCACATCAGCGGCATGAACACGCGGGTGATGATCACCCAGGGGCTGGCGCCATCGACGATCGCGGCCTCCTCGATCTCGATGGGCAGGTCGCGCATGAAGGTGGTCAGCACCCAGACGGTGAAGGGCAGCGTGAAAATGGTATAGGAAAAGATCAGCGCCCAGGGCGTGTTGTAGATGCCCAATGCGCGGATCACCTCGAACAGCCCGGCCAGCACGGCGATCTGCGGGAACATCGAGACGGCCAGGATCACCATCAGCAGGAAGCCGCGCCCCTGGAAGCGCACCCGGCTGAGCGCAAAGGCCGCCGTCACCGCCAGGAACAGCGCCGCCATCACCGTCACCGTGGCCACGAAGATCGAGTTGAGCAGATTGCGCGGGAAACTGCCCTGGTTGAGCACGGCAATATAGTTCTCCCACGAGAACGATACCGGCCAATAGGTCACCCGGAAAATGTCGGTGCCCGATTTGAAGCTGGTCAGGATGGCGTAGTAGAAGGGAAAGATCGACACCACCACGATCACCACGACCAGGCCATAGAACAGCACGGTCTTGATCAGTTTCCACAGATCCAATGTCGCGCCCATTAGCGGTCTCCCCCGTCGAACCGGACCTTGCCCAGCCAGATATAGAGCACGGTCAGCACCGCAATGATCAGGAACAGCAGCGTCGACTGCGCCGAGCCATAGGCGAACTTGTCGAAGTCGAAGAGGTTTTCCCGCGCCAGCACGCTCATCGTCTTGGTCGCCGCGCTATTGGGCGTCAGCACATAGATCAGGTCGAAAATCCGCAGCGCATCGAGCAGCCGGAAGATGATCGCCACCATCAGCGCCGGCCGCACCAGCGGCAGGGTGATGTAGAAGAACTGCTTGACCGGATGGACGCCGTCGAGCTCGGCCGCCTCGTAGATATCCTTGGGGATCATCTGCAGCCCGGCCAGGATCAGCAGCGCCATGAAGGGCGTGGTCTTCCAGATATCGACCACCAGCACGGCCTGCATCGCCGTCTCGGCTGTCGCCGTCCAGGCCACCTTCTGGCTCAGCAGGCCCAGGCGCAGGCCGAGATCGTTGAGAATGCCGAACTGGTCATTGAGCATCCAGGCCCACATCTTGGCGGACACGATGGTCGGGATGGCCCAGGGAATGAGGATGGCGGCGCGCACAAAGCCGCGCCCCCTGAATTCGGCATTGAGCACCAGGGCCACGATCATGCCGAACACGGCCTCAAAGCTCACCGACCAGAAGGCAAAGCGCAGCGTGTTCCACACCGCATTCCACCAGGCGCCGTCGACCAGCAGGCCGCGATAGACGGTGCGCCCGCTATCGAGCGTGGTCCAGCGCAGATAATTGCCAAAGCCGATGAACTCGGCCCCGTAGAGATCGGTCAGCGAGGCATCGGTGAAGGAAAACCAGATCGAGCGCAGCAGCGGCCAGCCGGCCACCACGCAGAGCGCCGCCAGCATGGGCAGCAGGAACCAGCGCGCTGCAGCCAGCCTTTGCTGGCTGAGTTCCGTTCGTCCCTTGACCACCACGATCGGGCGGGTATCCGCCATCGTCTCACTTGCCATTCTGCCTCTCCCTGCACGCGGTTGGGGTCGGGGCGGGCAGCCGGATGTCCGGCCGTCCGCCCCGCTCTGTCCTGGGAGGACTACCAGGCGTCGCCCTTGAGTTCGCTCAGATCGGCTTCAAGGACTTCGAGATTCTCGGCGGCCGAGCCATTGCCCGACAGCGTATTGTGCACCGCGCTCCAGAACAGCGAGGAGACCTCGTTATACTTGACCTTGGTGGGCGCGGATGGCCGCGGCACGGCGTTCTGGAAGATCTCCTTCCAATTGGCCATGAAGGGCGAGGCGGCCAGCACATCGGCATCGTCATAGAGCACTTCGATCGTGGGCAGGTTGGACTGGTTGATGGCCCGCTCCTTCTGCACCTCGGTCGAGGACAGGAAGAGCGCCAGCTTGATGGCCTCTTCCGGATCGGGCGAATACTTGGACACCGCCACATTCCAGCCGCCCAGCGTTGCCGCCGAACGGGCGCCTTCGCCGTCGCCGGCCGGCAGCGGGGCCACGTCGAACTTGCCCTTCACCGCCGAGTCATCGCCATTGCCCAGCGCATAGGCATAGGGCCAGTTGCGCATGAACACGGCATTGCCCAGCTGCCAGACGCCGCGGCTTTCCTCTTCCTGATAGGCGAGGTTCCCATCCGGCGAAATGGTGCCGATCCAGCCGGCGGCACGATCGATGGCGGCAGCGGCCTGCTCGTTATTGATCGAAATGGTGCCATCGGCCTCCACGATCTGCCCGCCGCCATTGGACATCACCCATTCAAGCGCATCGCAGGTCAGCCCTTCATAGGCATTGCCCTGGAAGACGAAGCCATACATGTCGGCCTGGCCTTCGGCCCGCTCGGCATCCATGATTTCCTGGGCGGTGGCGGCCATTTCGTCCCAGGTCGCGGGCACGGGCTTGTTGTATTTTTCCAGCAGGTCGGTGCGGTAGAACAGCGCCGGCGCATCGGTAAAGGCCGGCAGCGCCACCAGCTTGCCATCCACCGTCTGCGACTCGATGATCGAGGGGAAATGGTCGCCCACGACATCCTTGGCCGCTTCGGTCAGGTCGAGAAACTGGTCGGCCAGCTGCGGCGCCCAGATCACGTCGGTCTGGTAGACGTCGATATCGGCATTGCCCGCCGCCAGCCACAGCCGGTACTGCCCGAACTGGTCGCTGGTCGAAGACGGCATCGGCACGATGGTGACGGTATTGCCGGTATCGGCCTCGAACTTGTCGAGCTGGCTGCGCAGGAAGGCCAGGCCATTGCCGGTATCGCCCGAGACGATCGACAGTTCGGCAGCCTGGGCCGACCCCATCACCAGGGTCACGCTCGTCAGCAGACCTGCGAGCACCAAATTCATTTTCATTAGATTTCCTCCCGAATGAAACATCTTCGGAAAGGCACAGGCATGCGCCGGCACAATAGTGCCGACCTCGCCCTATCCCCTCCCTCAAAAGCCCTGTGTCGCGGCAGTGCTGCCGTCTTTTCAAAGCGCTTTGGATAAAAAGTAATCAGAGCGCCAAAATTCTGTCAAGCGCCGCCGCTGCGCATTTCACGCCGACCCGCGGTCGGCTTCAGTTTTCATGAATTTTTTCAAGCGCTTAAGCCATGTGAGCGATTTTTTCGCCAAACACTTATCCACACAGCCTGATGTACGCACCTCAAATTTCACGGCCCGGTTTTACGCGCTCGGCCAAAATTTGAAACCGCTTTGGAAGCCGGCCCCGGCCAGGCGCCCATGTCTGGGCCGGGGCCGGTCAGACCCAAGCGCCGCCGGATGCGCGCCATTCGGCGCTGGCCGGGCTGCCCTCGGCCACGCTGACTCTATGCTGGAACTGCCGCGCCGCGGCCGCACACGGCCTCAGGGACCGCGGCGGGCGCCGAAGCCAGCCAATCAGCCGATCGGCTTGCCGGCCGCGTCGAAGCGATGGATCTTGTCCTCGATCGGCGAGAAGTGGATCGTGTCGCCGCTGCGATATTTGGTCGACCCGTCGACCCGCACCACGACCGGCTCTTCCAGGCCCATATCGATATAGACATAGCTGTCCGAACCGAGATTTTCGGTATGGATGACCTGGCCGCTCCAGGTGCCGGCATCGGCCGAAACGGTCATGTGCTCGCTGCGCACGCCCACCGTATGGGCGCCGAAGGGCTTGGCCAGTTCCCCCTCGATCAGGTTCATCGTCGGCGAGCCGATAAAGCTTGCGACAAACAGCGATTGTGGCCGCTCATAGAGCTCGAGCGGGGTGCCGACCTGTTCGATCTGGCCTTCGCGCAGCACGCAGATGCGGTCGGCCAGCGTCATCGCCTCGACCTGATCATGCGTCACATAGATCATGGTCGTCTTGGTCATGGTCTCGTGCAGCTTGGCGATCTGGATGCGCGTGGCCACGCGCAAAGCCGCGTCCAGATTGGAGAGCGGCTCGTCGAACAGGAACACTTTGGGGTCGCGCACAATGGCGCGGCCAATGGCGACGCGCTGGCGCTGGCCGCCCGACAGCTGGCCCGGCAGGCGCTTGAGATAGGGCGTCAGCTGCAGCTGCTCGGCCGCGGCCGCCACCTTGGCCTCGATCTCCTCCTTGGGCGCATTGGCGATCTTGAGCGCATAGGCCATGTTGTCATAGACGCTCATATGCGGATAGAGCGCATAGCTCTGGAACACCATGGCAATGCCGCGCTTGGACGGGGCGCGATCATTGACGACCTCGCCCTCGATCTCGAGCGTGCCGCCGGTGATTTCCTCGAGCCCGGCAATGCAGCGCAGCAGCGTCGGCTTGCTGAGGTCGGTGAGCTTGAGGTTTGTCACGATCCGCTCTTCTTTCTTCTCATGGTCCGTCCGCAGACGGTGCAGGCCCTTGCCCGACTACTTGACTGAACCCGCCAGCAACCCGCGGACGAAATAGCGCTGCAGCGCAAAGAACACGATCAGCGGCACCACGATGGTGATGAAGGCCCCTGCCGTGAGGATTTCCCAATTATTGCCGCGCGAGCCGAGCAGGCTGACCAGCTTGCCGGTCAGCACCAGGCGATCCTGCTGCGCGCCCAGGAACACCATGGCCACCAGCAGGTCATTCCACACCCAGAGGAACTGGAAGATCGAGAACGAGGCCAGGGCCGGAAAGCTCAGCGGCAGCACCATGCCGGTAAAGATCTTGAAATGGCTGGCGCCGTCGATGCGCGCCGATTCCATGATCTCCTTGGGCAGGCCCACCATATAGTTGCGCAGCAGATAGATCGCCAGCGGCAGGCCGAAGGCGGTATGGGCCAGCCATATGCCCAGATAGGTCTTGCCATCCGAAGCGCCCATCAGCTGGGCAATCTGGTTGTAGAGCGTCAGCAGCGGGATCAGCGACATCTGCAGCGGCACGACCAGCAGGCCCACGACCAGCGCGACGATGAAGCCACGGAAGGGAAACCGCATCCAGGCCAGCGCATAGGCGGCAAAGGCGGCGATGAGGATCGGGATGATGGTGGCCGGGATGGTCACGGTGAAGGAGTTGATGAAGCTGCGCCATACCCCGTTGGAGGTCAGCACTTCGTAATAGTTGTCGAGCGTGAAGCGCGGTGCGATCTGCGCCATGTAGAAGACGCGCGGGCCCCGTGTATGGGTGAATTCGGTGTCCGATACCCATTCAAAGGTGCCATCGGCGGCCACGCTGATCGTGCCGCCCTCGCTCATCGGCAGGCTGCCGCCCGGCGGCTCGGAGGCCGGCTCGCGATTGCTCAGCCCGAAGCCGCCCAGCTGCTTGTTGGTATCGCTGCCAAACACATTGCCGCGGATCACATAGCCGCCATCTTCGGCGACCTGGTCGGCTGCCGTGCCGATACGCGTGACCCCCAGCGATTCCGAGGCGCTCAGCGCCGTCCACCAGCCGGACACGGCCAGCTGGTCCTTGTCGCGCAGCGACGAGACCAGCAGCCCCACGGTCGGCAGGGTCCATAGCGCCACCAGGAACAGCAGCAGCAGATGGGTGATCACCGTGCCCGGGCGCAGGCGCTGGAACCAGTTGCGGCGCCGCAGCTTGGGGGTGGCAAGGCTCGTTTCGGACGTCTCGGCGGCAGCGGTCATTAGCGTGTCCCCTGCTCTGCATTGGCGCGGCGGATATTCCAGATCATGATCGGCAGCACAGCCAGCATGATCACCACGGCAACGGCCGAGCCGCGACCATAGTCGAAGTTCACGAACATCCACTTGAACATGAAATTGGCCAGCACTTCGGTGTCCCATTGCCCATTGGTCATGGCAAAGATGATGTCGAACACCTTGAGCACCACGATGGTGATCGTGGTCCAGACCACCACGATCGTCCCCATGATTTGCGGGATCATGATGTCAAAGAAGATGCGGATGTCGCTGGCCCCATCGATGCGCGCCGCCTCGAGCGTTTCCTCGGGAATGCCGCGCAAGGCCGCCGACAGGATCACCATGGCAAAGCCGGTCTGGATCCAGACCAGGATGATCATCAGGAACAGCGAGTTCCAGAACGGTATGGTGATCCAGGCCTGCGGCGGCAGGCCAAAGCCGGTGACGATGGCATTGAGCAGGCCAATCTGCACATCGCCCTCGCCGCGATAGTCATAGACGAAGCGCCAGATCACCGAGGCGCCGACAAACGAGATCGCCATGGGCATGAAGACCAGCGACTTGGCGATATTGCCCCACCACAGCCGGTCCGCCAGCACGGCGATCACCAGGCCGAAGGCGGTTGCTAGCGACGGCACCACGATCAGCCACATGACATTGTTGAGGATGGAGCGCTGGAAATTGCTGTCCGACAGCGCCCAGGCGTAATTGGCAAAGCCCACGAAATTGCGCCCGCTCTTGTCGAGCAGGCTCAGCCGCAGCGTCTCGAAGACGGGATAGATGAGATAGACCGACAGGAACAGCAGCGCCGGCAGCAGGAACAGCCAGGGCCGGATGCGGTCCCGCAGGCTGTCGCGCCGGGTAACGGCCTCGCCCGTCACATGGTCGGAATTGAGAAAGCGGTCGAGCAGCCAGTTGCTGCCCCAGAAATAGGCGACGCAGGCGGCGAGCGCCACGGCAATGGCGATGACGGCGCCAAACAACTGCTGCACAATATCGCCCAATTGCCGCTCCTCCCCGTATCAACACGTCTTCTTATAGGACGAAACCGGCGCGTGCGCCGGTCTCGATGATTCTGCCTTATAGCGATCTTATTTGATGGCGTCCCAGCTGGCCTGGATTTCGTCGCCAACCTGCTGTGCAGACTTGCCGCCGACAAAGTCCACCATGCCGGTCCAGAAGCTGCCGGCACCAATGGCGCCTGGCATCAGATCGGAGCCGTCAAAGCGGAAGGTCGTTGCATCGAGCAGGATCTGGCCTTCGCCCTTGAGCGTCTCATTGGCATAGGTCTCGACATTGGCCGCCAGCAGCGTCGACAGGAAGCCCGACTGCGCCATCCAGATCTCGTTGGAGATCGGGTTCATCAGGAAGTCGATGAAGGCCTGGGCAGCCGGCGAATCCTTGGTCACCACGGCAAGGGTGCCGGCGCCGAGAACGGGCTTGCCCAGATCATGCTCGGTCGAGGCGGGGAAGTAGAAGAAGTCCGCATCGATGCCCAGTTCAGTGCCTTCCGGGAAGAAGGACGGAATGAACGAAGCCTGATGGTGCATGTAGCAATCGGCCGGCACCGAGAACAGACCCAGCGGGCTTTCGCGGAAGTCCGTGGTCCCCACGGCAGCAACGCCCCCGGCAACCTTGGCATCATCCTTGGCGAACCAGCCGAATTCCTCGAGCGCCGCCACGACCTTTGGATCGTTGAACTTGAGCTCATTGCTGACCCAGGCATCATAGTCTTCTGGCGTATTGATGCGCAGCATGATGTCTTCGATCCAGTCGGTCGCCGGCCAGCCGGTCGCGCCGCCCGAACCCAGCCCGATGCACCATGGCGTCACGCCATCGGCAACCATGGTCTCGGTCAGCGTCTTGAGCTCTTCATAGCTCTGCGGCACTTCATAGCCGGCATCGGCGAAATTGTCCGGCGAGTACCAGACCAGCGACTTGAGGTCCGACTTGTAGGGCACGGCATAGAATTCGTCTTCGCCGCTCGCATTGGCATAGGTGCCCAGCGACACGAAGGACGAACCGGCAGCATTGCCCGATTCCACGGCGGCCTTGACCTCATCGGACAGCGGCACGAGATAGCCCTTGGAGGCCATGTCGGCCAGAAGGCCCGGCTGCGGCAGGATGGTGATATTGGCCGACGAACCGGCAGCCGCATCGATCTGCGCCTGCTGCTCGTAGTTTTCCGACGAGGCATAGTTCACGGTTGCGCCGGTGGCATCCTCGAAATAGGCCAGCACGCTTTCGAACATTTCCTGGTCGCCGCCCTCGCGCCATGGCCCCCAGATGGTCAGGGTCTGACCTTCCAGATCGCTATGCGCGGCGGCAAATTCTTCCAGCGCATCCCAGCTGAAGGCGCCTTCGCCCTTGGGGAACATCAGCTCCTGCGCCTGCACATTCGTCGCAGCCAACGAGACGCCCAGCAGCATTGCTGTAGCCATCATATTGAGTTTCATAAGATATCCTCCCGGTGAACCAAAAAGAGAGACCACGCGGACCGCGCCCGGCGCAAAGCGCCCGCATGGCCGACATGTCCTCCCGCAAACGCCAACCCCAGCCAACCGGCCGTCAGGTCAAAGCGCTTTGGCTCGAAACCAACCAGAGTGGCCATGCACTGTCAAGCGCTCAGCCCCTTGGTACTGCCGAGAAAATCGGATTCAATCGATACAACCTTTGCGCAAACGGGGTTTGTCGCCAGGCCTGCCGGGCGCGCCGGCATCGTGCCGTCGAAACTTTTCCGCCGGACAACCGGCAAAATGCGACCTTGCGCCGCAATTTGAAATCGCTTTGAATGAGCGCGGAGGAAGATGCGGACCGGCTCAATGCCGCGCCGCTGCCCCGATGCGATCCAGCCGGAGCAAGGTGCCAGCCAAGGCCCAGCCGATGCCGATCGCGGAACGGGCCACTAAACGCTTATGAGATTGAAGGATCTGGCCGAGCATCTGGGCCTGTCGCCAACCACTGTCAGCCGTGCCCTCAATGGCTATCCGGAGGTCAATGAGGCGACAAGGCTGCGCGTCGCCGAGACGGCCACGCGACTGGGCTACCGGCCCAATGCCAATGCGCTGCGTCTGGCCACCGGCCGCGCCGGCGCCATCGGCATGGTGCTGCGCGGCTCCTCCGAATTCGGGCCCCATACCAGTGAATTCCTCAGCGGGGTCGGCGGGCGCCTGGCCGAGGAAGAGATCGACATCATCGTCACCACCGTCCAGACCTATCACGAGGAAGTCGCGGCCTATCGGCGCCTGGCGGCCAGCCAGAAGGTCGATGCCGTCATCCTGCATTCGCCCACGCTGCATGACGAGCGGGCCAAATTGCTGATGGAGCTCAATATTCCCTTCGTGCTGCATGGCCGCACCGAGATCGGCGCGCCCCATGCCTGGCTCGACATCGACAATGCCGGCGCCATGGAAAGGGCCACCAGCCACCTGCTCGACCTGGGCCATCGCCGCATCGCCCTGCTCAATGGCCTCAAGGACCGCACCTTCGCCGTGCATCGCGAAAGCGGCTACCGCAAGGCGTTGGCGGCACGCGGGCTTGCCTGCGATGCCACCCTGCTGAGCAACAGCGTCTTCAGCGACGAAATCGCCTTTCGCACCGCCCACGATCTGCTGGAGCGCAGCCCCATGCCGACCGCCTTCCTTGCCGGCTCGATGATGACCGCGCTCGGCGTCTTCCGGGCCATCCGCCAGGCCGGGCTGACCCTGGGCCAGGACGTCTCCATGATCGCCCATGATGACGTCTTCCCCTATCTCAATGCCGACAACATGTACCCCTCCATGTCCACCACCCGCTCCTCGATCAGCCTGGCCGGCATCCGCATTGCCGAGCTCATCCTGCAGATCCTGGGCGGCAAGCCGGTGGCCGACATCCACGAAGTCTGGCCGGTCGAGCTGGTCCTGCGCGAAAGCACCGGCCCGATGCGCGGCTGATCCGCTAGACCACCCGCAGCATGTGGTTGTCGAACTGGAAGTCAAACCGCCGTGCCGGCCGTTCGGCCCCGGCAATGCCGATGAGCTCACCCAGCCCGCTGCTGGCGACAAAGCCAGCGCCATCTGGCGCCAGGCCGCAGCCATTGCGCAGCGTCTCGACCAGGATCGGCCGGCGCCCCTCGACATCGATGGCGACCAGCCGGTCGCCCTGCGGCGAGGAGACGGCAAGGGTGCCGCCATCCGCCGAGACCGCCACCGAGCCCACATAATTGCGCAGACCGGCCAGCGTATCGGGCGGCAGCTCGATCAGCGCGATATCGCCATCCATGCTGGCATAACCCACCAGCTGCGGGCTCTCGCTCGGCGCCCCCTTGAACTGGCAGCCGAACCAGACCCGCCCGCGCCCATCGATCGCCATATGCCGGATCGACAGCTGGTGCAGCCCCGCCTCCAGCCGCAACTGCCCCACCAGGCGCCCGTCGCGCCGGTCAATGAACACCACGGAAGGGTCCATGGTCTCAAGGTTGAGCTCGGCGCGGCCATAGTCGGGATGCGTCTCGATCCCGCCATTGGCCACCACCAGCGTCACCCCGTCGGGCATCAGCAGCATTTCATGCGGTCCGGTGCCGAAGGTGGGAAATTCCCCGATCCGGCGATAGCCGTCAGTGGCGTCAAAAATCCCCACCACGCCCTGCGCCGCCTCGAAGTCGCTTTCGGTGGCATAGAGCAGCCGCCCATCGGGTGAGAACACGCCATGGCCAAAGAAATGGCGCCCCGCCACGCTGGTCAGCGTCACCGGCGCCTCCCGGCCTGCCGGGTCGAACACCACCGCAAACGTGCCCGGCTGGCGCGCGAAGACCACGCCCCGTCCGGCGGCCGCGCTGATCGTCACGTCATGGCCGCGATCGGGCAGCGCGATGCTGGCGATCAGCTCGCCCGCCTCCCCCAGCAGCACGGCGCCATAGGCGCCATCGGCCAGCTGCACGGCGCTGGCAAAGACCAGTTCGCTGCGCTCCAGCGCCAGCGCCTGGCGCGGCAGCAGGCTGGCGGCAAAGCCGGCCCCCGCCGCCCTCAGGAACGCCCGGCGCTGCCACATGCTCAATCCCCGTCCAGCGAGGAAAATCCCACGCTCAGCCCCAAAGCCGCCGGCAATTGCTCGCCCACCATGGCCTGCAGCGAACCCGTCACCAGCACCAGGTAGCCGAGCGCCGCGGCCTGCTTGTCGTCCGCCACCGCCGCCTCGATCGGCAATGTCACCAGATCGAGCGCCCGGGTCGCATTGCGGAACTCGAAGGCGATGGAATTGTCCAGCCCGCGATCCTTCTCGCCCACGGCCCGCGCCACGCCGGAACGGCCGACCAGCTCGGCCATGCCCTCGATATTGGCGCGCACGAAGTCCATGGTTGCCCCGGATCGCCAAAACGCGGCCAGTTTCGGCCTGGCCGGCGCGCCATCGCGCGCCAGAAAGGGCAGCAGATGCGTGTCACGCAGCCCCTCAAGACCATGCGAGACCAGCCCCACCAGCGCCTCGAGCGTCTCGGTCTGCGAGCGATAATCGACATAATCGGGATCTGGCGCCTGCAAATGGTCGGCAATGCCTCCCGGCAGATACCAGGCCGTCACCATGTCCTTGGCAATGGCGGCAATATTGCCGGCAATCGCCTGTCCATAGGCGCAGCGGAAGGCCCCACCATCGCTGCTCAGGCCCTCGGCGCCGGTGCCGAACAGCACGAATTCGAGCGCCCCCAACCCCTGCACGGCAACGCTCTTGCTCTGCAGCGCCGCCAGCGTGGTGACCGTGGGGTCTTCCTCGGCCAGGATGGCCTGCACCTGCTTGAGCCCGATTCCGCGCCGGTCCGGCCAGAACAGCAGCCGGTCGGCGCGGTTGTCTTCCATCATCGGACCGATGCGCACAAAGGCGATGCGGCCATAGGCGGCCACGACCTTGCCGAATTGCTGGCCGGCAATGGCCAGGGCATCGGCAGATGGCACGGCGCAAAGGGCCACCATGGCGCTTTCGAGCCCGCGCGCGCTGGCATCCAGCCGCAGCATATTGGGGCGGATCACATCCGTGACCGCCGAGGTCAGCACATTTGCCGGGCTCGTCACCTGCGCCTGCACTGCCCCGGACCAGCCCAGCAGCAGCACGGCAATCATCATCAAGCGCATCAGAGAGATCCCAGAAAAGCCAGCAGGTCGTCACGCGTAGCCCGCGACAGCCCGGCAAAGGCATCGCGCGCCGCCTGCGCTTCCCCACCGTGCCACAGAATGGCTTCCGTCAGATTGCGCGCCCGGCCATCATGCAGGAAAAAAGTGTGCCCTGAAACTGTTTCGGTGAGCCCGATCCCCCAGAGCGGCGCCGTGCGCCACTCATAGCCATCCGCCTGTCCTTCGGGCCGGTTGTCGGCCAGCCCCTCACCCATGTCATGCAGCAGGAAATCGCCATAGGGCCAGATCAGCTGGAACCGGTGCGCCGGGTTTTCCGCATCCCGGCTGGTGACGAATTTGGGCGTGTGGCAGCTGGCGCAGCCGGCATCGTAAAATGCCTGCTTGCCGCGCAGCACGGCCGGCGCGTCGACGTCGCGCCGCTCGGGCACGCCCAGCGTCTGGGCATAAAAGGTCACCAGATCCAGCACCGGATCGGGCGCCTCGGATGGTCCCAGCCGCGCCTGTTCACCGGTCGGCATGGCCAGGCATTCGCTCTGCCTGGCGGTGCAGTCGCCATGCGGCGCATTCACCAGGGGGGTGGCAATGCCGATATCCCCGGCAAAGGCGGCAGCCGACTGGCTGCGCACGCTGGCCTTGCCCGCCTTCCAGCCGAAACGCCCCAGCATGACGGACTGGCTGACCGGTTCGATCGTCCAGTTGGCCCGCCCGGAAATCCCGTCGCCATTGCTGTCCGCCGGATCGGCCTGCGCCAGGATGTCCTCGGCCGGAATGGCCTCGATCAGTCCCAGCCCACCCATCGGATTGGCCACGCGCGGCGACAGCATCACATCATCCGCCAGCGGCCCATAGTTGAGGTCCGCCACCGAATAGACCGGCGAGCGCAGCGTCACCACCGTCCCATCACCCAGCGTCACCGGCAGATCGCTATAGTCGATCACCATGCGGCCTTCGGCCTTGAGGCCGGGCACGGCAAAGTCCTGCAGCTGCCCGCCATAGCTGGGGTCACCCACCTCCTGGTCGGTCACCCCGTCAATGCGGGGCCTATTGTCGTCCGCTCCCGGCGGCACCGACAAGCGCAGGAACATCGAGACATTTTCCGCCTGCCCCTCGAAGGGCGGATGACCGCGCCCGTCCTTGATGTGGCAACTCTGGCAGCCGCGCGCATTGAACAGCGGCCCCAGCCCGTCCGAGGCCTGGGTGGAGCTGGGCGAGCTGACCCAGATCTTGCGGAACAGCGCATTGCCCAGCTTGAACTGCTCTTCCTGGCTGAAGCTCAGATTGGCCTGGAAATGGCTGAACGCATCGGCATTGGCGGCAAATGTCGTCGTGCCCTTGCCGGCCGGCTTGTTCTCGAAGGCTTCTGCCCTCGTAAAGTCACGCGTCGGCGCCGTCACCGCCCGCACCCGCGCCAGATCTTCCGGCGTAAGGTCGCTGCGCACTGCCCCATCCTGGGCGAACACCATCCCGCCGGCCAGCAGGGCGACGAGGGCAAGGGTAAAGCGGATTGTCATGCTCAGTCCTGTATCATCGCTGTTCACTTACGCTAAACTGGAAGCATCATCACCAGCGCGCTTGGGAGAGTTCCGTGGTCGAAGCCTCCTGTCACTGCGGTGCCGTCCGGTTCACCCTCGATCCGGCGCCGACTGACGTCACCGAATGCAACTGTTCCATCTGTCGGCGCTATGGCGTGCTCTGGGCCTATTATCGACAGGACCAGGTCCGCTTCGCCCCCGGTTCGGCCGCCACGGCGACCTATATGTGCAACGGCCAGACCCAGCATTTTCACCGCTGCCCCAGCTGCGGCTGCGTCACCCATTGGGCGCCGCTCGATCCCCAGCGCACCGATATCGGCATCAATGCGCGCCTGCTGGAGCCGGCCATCCTGTCCCAGGCCCAATTGCATCATCTCGACGGAGCCGTCACCGACCAGTATCTGGACTGAGCCGCCCCCTATTCGAACACCGCATCCGGATTGGACAGCGAGTCGCTGTCCTCGATGGTCACCGCATCGCCCAGCTCCAGCAGCGCCACGGCGCGCTCGATGCCGCGCGTCTGCGCGATCAGCCCGTCGATTGCCGCCTGCACCACGCCATTGCCCTCGGCATTGCCTTCGCCGATCTGCTGGTCATAGGCCTCGCCGGCTTCGGCCCGGTCGGCCATGACCTGCATTTTGGCGAGCGTGTCCGCCAGCAGCGCCTGGATTTCTCCATCCAGCGCGGCATCCTTGTCGGCAATCACCTGGGCCAGCGATGGCCCCTCGATCACCGTCCCGTCGATACGGGTATATTGGCCCAGATAGACATTCTGGATGCCCACCGCGTCATTGAGGTGCGAGGCATGGGTATTGTCCGAGAAGCAGTCATGCTCTTCTTCCGGATCATGCAGCAGCAGGCCCAGCTTCATGCGCTCGCCGGCCAGCTCGCCAAAGCTCAGCGAACCCATGCCGGTCAGGATCGCCGACACGCCCAGCTCGGGCAGCGCGGCGCGGGCCGCGCCATCCGCCGTCCAGTTGGCCACCATTTCTTCGAGATCGGCGACCAGCAGGCTCGACGCGGCCTTGAGATAGGCTGCCCGCCGGTCCGCATGCTCGGCCGTCGAATAGTCGGTAAAGGGCCGCGCACCGGCGCCCGGACCGGTACCGTTGAGGTCCTGCCCCCAGAGCAGGAATTCGATGGCGTGATAGCCGGTGGCCACATTGGATTCCACCCCGGCCGCTTCCTGCAGCTGGGTCTGCAGCAGTTCCGGCGTGATGACGCTGGCGTCGAGCTTCACGCCGTCCACGGTCAGCTGCGGATTGGCGATCACATTGGCCACATAGAGCCCATTGCTGTCGCTTTCGCTGCCATAGCTGGCATCGACATAGTCGATCAGCCCCTCGTCCAGCGGCCAGGCATTGACCCGGCCTTCCCATTCATCGACGATCGGATTGCCGAAACGGAAGGCCTCGGTCTGCTGATAGGGCACGCGCGCCACCTTCCAGGCCTGCCGGGCGGCATCGAGCGTCGCCGCGCTGGGGTCGGCGATCAGCGCATCGATCGCCGCATCCAGCGCCTTGGCCGTGCTGAGCGCATCCTCGTAGCTGGCCAGGGCAATATCGGCATAGTGGTTGAGGACCTCGGCTTCCGCCGGTGCGGCAGCCAGGGCAGCGACGGGGGCCACCGAAAGCGTCAGGGCAAGAACAAGGCGGCGCAGATTGCGCGTGCTGATCGAAATCATCACAGATCCTCCAAAGGGTGCTGAAAACCGGACTAGCAACCTCATGTTAGAAAATCAATTGATACTTCAATAGCTTGGAAACGTTCTAAACTTGCTTGGCGCCGCCGGTCCGGCGCCTGGCGAAATTCCCCCAGCCCGCCCCGGGCTTTGCCGCCGGCATCGGCGATGTTCCGCCGCCAGCGCGGTTTTTGACCATCTGGACGAAACTGTCACAATGGGCCACTCTCACACCGCGACTGACGGATTGCGGGGGCACGGGCGGGACAGGACACACGGGACTGGATTGTGCTCTGGCGAGCCAAATCAATAGTCTATCGTCGCCACGGCGCCTTCTGTCATGCCATTGTCATGCCTCCTCTCTACTCCCTCCCCAGTTCGCCGCGACGCTTGCCAACGGGCGTTGACGAACGACTTTCAGGGAGACTGAACATGTCCATTAGAACGTCCCTCGGCGCATCTGTGTCGATGCTCGCCGTGCTCGCCGTTGCTGCCCCCACTTTCGCCCAGACCGATCTTGACGCGCTTTACGAAGCTGCCAAGGCCGAGGGCCAGCTCACCACCATCGCCCTGCCCCATTCCTGGTGCGGCTATGGCGACGTGATTGCCGGCTTCAAGGCCAAGTATCCCGAGATCACCGTCAACGAACTCAATCCCGATGCCGGCTCGGCCGACGAGCTCGAGGCCATCCGCGCCAATATCGGCAATAGCGGCCCGCAGGCCCCCGACGTGATCGACGTCGGCCTGTCCTTTGGCCCCCAGGCCAAGGAAGAAGGTCTGATCCAGGCCTATAAGGTCTCCACCTGGGACGAAATTCCCGACGATGCCAAGGATGCCGAAGGCTTCTGGTATGGCGACTATTATGGCGTCATGGGCATGCTGGTGAATACCGACCTGGTCTCGGAAGTCCCTGCCGACTGGGCCGATCTGACCAAGCCGGAATATGCCAATGCCGTCGCGCTGGCCGGTGATCCGCGCGCCTCCAACCAGGCCATCCAGGGCGTCTATGCCGCTGGCGTCGGCAAGACCGGCAGCGACGAAGGCGCCGCTCAGGCCGGCCTCGAATTCTTCGCCGAGCTCAATGCCGCCGGCAATTTCGTTCCCGTCATCGGCAAGGCCGCCTCGGTTGCCCAGGGCACCACGCCCGTGCTGATCGCCTGGGACTATAACCTGCTGGCCTTCCGCGACAGCTTCGAAGGCAATCCTGCCGCCGAGATCGTCGTGCCGGCCACCGGCGTTGTCGCCGGCGTCTATGTCCAGGCCATCTCCGCCCATGCGCCGCACCCCAACGCGGCCAAGCTCTGGATGGAATATCTCTATTCGGACGAAGGTCAGCTCGGCTGGCTCAAGGGCTATTGCCACCCGATCCGCTTCAACGCCATGTCCGAAGCCGGCCTGATCCCGCAGGACCTGCTCGACGCCCTGCCGCCGGCTGACGCCTATGCCAAGGCGATCTTCCCCAGCATCGAGCAGCAGAACGCTGCCAAGGCGCTGATCACCGGTCAGTGGGACGCCGTTGTCGGCGCCAACGTCGCCGAGTAACGCCGCAACTGCCAGCCACGACCGCCGCGCCAGCGCTCGCTTCGAGCCTGTCCCGCTTCCCGGTCGTGGCTGGATCCCGGCCTGGCCGGCCGCCACCGCGCGGCGCGCCGGGCCCACCACGAGGTCTACTGGGGCAGCTTGATGACCGACCGATCCGCACCGACAGCGGTTTTGCCACCGCGGCGCCGCCTGTCCTTTGAATGGCTCGGCGTCGCGCCCTTCGTCATCTTTGCCGTGATGTTCCTGGTCCTGCCCACGCTCTATCTGGTGGCGACAGCCTTTGTCGGTCCCGATGGCGGCTTCACCCTCGACAATATTTTCGGCCTCTTCACCCCCCAGATCATGGCCGCCTATTCGATCTCGATCCGCATCTCGGCGGCCTCGGCCCTGCTCGGCGCGCTGGTCGGGCTGGCCATTGCCTTGGCCATCATCCGCGGCAAGCTGCCCGAGGGCCTGCGCTCGGCGGTGATGACCTTTTCCGGCGTCGCCTCCAACTTTGCCGGCGTGCCGCTGGCCTTCGCCTTCATCTCCACCCTGGGCCGGCTCGGCCTCGTCACCATCATCCTCAAGCTTGTCGGCGTCGATCTCTACCGCGCCGGCTTCAACCTGCTCAGCTTCTGGGGCCTCACGCTCACCTATCTCTATTTCCAGATCCCGCTCATGGTGCTGATCATTGCCCCCGCCATTGACGGCCTCAAGAAGGAATGGAGCGAGGCCGCCGCCATTCTGGGCGCCTCGCCCTGGCAGTTCTGGCGCTATATCGGCCTGCCCATCCTGTGGCCGAGCTTTCTGGGCACCCTGTCGCTGCTCTTTGCCAATGCCTTCGGCGCCATTGCCACCGCCTATGCGCTGACCGGCTCCTCGCTCAATATCGTGCCCATCCTGCTCTATGCCCAGATCCGCGGCGATGCGCTGCAAAATCCCGGCCTCGGCGCCGCCCTTGCCCTGGGCATGATCGTCATCACCGCCACCGCCAATATCATCTATCTGGTCATCTCCACGCGCGCCGAAAGGTGGATGAAATGAAGCCATCCCGTTTCTGGGCCTGGATCGTCTTTCTCACCGGCGCCGCCTATTTCGTCATCCCGCTCATCGCCACCGTCGAATTCTCGCTCAAGATGCGGCGCGGCTATTACAGCTTTGACAGCTATCTGTCGGTCTTCTCCGATCCGCGCTTTCAGGCCACCTTCGGCTATTCGGCCGTCATCGGCGTCTTTGCCATCGTCGTGGGCATTCTGGTCATCGTGCCGGCGGTCTATTTCGTCCGGCTGCGCCTGCCCTGGATGAAGCCCTTCATGGAATTCGTCACCCTGCTGCCCCTGGTGATCCCGGCCATCGTGCTGGTCTATGGCTATATCAGGCTCTACAATTCGAGTTCGATCATTCCCTTTACCGGCAGCGCCCTGGGCACCGATATCCTGCTGATCTGCGGCTATGTCACCCTCGCCATGCCCTATATGTATCGCGCCGTCGATACCGGCATGCGCACCATCGACGTGCAGACCCTGACCGAGGCCGCCCAGATCGCCGGCGCCAATACCGCCCAGATCATCGGCCAGATCATCCTGCCCAATATCCTGGTGGCGGTGCTTTCGGGCGCCTTCCTGACTTTTGCCATCGTCATTGGCGAATTCACCATTGCCAGCCTGCTCAACCGGCCGGCCTTCGGGCCCTATCTGCAGAATATCGGCGCCAACCGCGCCTATGAACCGGCCGCCCTGGCGGTCATCTCCTTCATCATCACCTGGGGCGCCATGGGCATGATCAACGTGCTCGGCCGCTTCGCCCCTCGCACCTCCGCCAGGACCGACTGACCATGGCAGCCTTCCTCGACGTCCAGAACCTCACCAAGTCGTTCGGCAGCAATACCGTGGTCAAGGGCGTCAGTTTCGCCTTTGACAAGGGCGAGTTCATCTCCCTGCTCGGCCCCTCCGGCTGCGGCAAGACCACTATCCTGCGCATGATTGCCGGCTTCGAGCACCCCAGCTCCGGCTCCATCCGGGTGGATGGCCAGGATATCACCACCCTCAAGCCCTGCCCGGCTATGAGAAGCGCTATCCCTATGAGATGAGCGGCGGACAGCAGCAGCGTGTTGCCCTGGCCCGTGCCATTGCCCCGCGCCCGCGCATGCTGCTGCTCGATGAGCCGCTCTCGGCGCTCGACGCCAAGATCCGCGTCTCGCTGCGCGAGGAAATCCGTGCCATCCAGCTGGATCTGGGCATTACCACGGTCTTTGTCACCCATGACCAGGAGGAGGCGCTCTCGATCTCCGACCGCATCGTGGTGATGCATGCCGGCGATATCGAACAGCTCGGCGCCCCCCACGAGATCTACAACCAGCCCGCCACCCGCTTCGTCGCCACCTTTGTCGGCCAGCTCAACAATATCGAGGCCACCATTGTCGATCCCGCGGCCCGGACCGTCTCGATCGACGGCCAGACCGTGACGGTGTCCCGCCTTCCCGCCGGCGCCGCAGCCAATGCGGCCACCACGCTGACGCTGCGCCCCGAAGTCGTCTGTGTCGGCCCGCGCGACGGCAATGACATCACCCTGAGCGGCACCATTGCCGACGTCACCTTCCTTGGTTCGGTCATCCGCCTGCGCGTCACCCTGGGCCGCAACATGCTCAGCCTTGATACATTCAACGATCAGCGCTCCGCCCCGCCCCAGCGCGGCGAACCGATCACCATCAGTCTGGCCAGCAAGGACCTTTTGGTTCTCGCCAACTAGGCATTTGACCTCTACACGCCACAGGGCCATCCTCCTGTGGTAAACCGAGGTATCTGCCGTGAATGACCCGTTCGTTTCCACCGACTGGCTGGCTGCCCATCTGAGCGACCCCGACATTGTGGTGCTGGACGGCAGCTGGCACATGCCCAATGCGGCGCGCAATGCCCAGGCCGACTACCTGGCCGGCCATATTCCGGGTGCGGTCTTCTTCGATATCGATGGCGTCGCTGACACCGACAGCCCCCTGCCCCATATGCTGCCGGCGCCGGCCGCCTTTGCCCGCATGGTGGGTGCCCTGGGCATTTCTGAATCCATGACTATCGTCATCTATGACGAGATCGGCCTGTTTTCCGCCCCGCGCGTCTGGTGGACCTTTCTGGCCATGGGCGCCCGCAAGGTGCGCATCCTGGCCGGCGGCGGCCCCAAATGGCGCGCCGAGCGCCGCCCCACCGAAGTGGGACTGGTCGCCCGTCCGCGCCAGGTCTTCAATGCACGCTTCGACCCCGCTCGGGTCGTCGATTTCGAGGCCGTGCGCACCGCCAGCCAGACCGGCACCAGCCAGATTGCCGATGCGCGTCCGGCCCAGCGCTTTCACGCCGAAGTTCCCGAACCGCGCAAGGGTCTGCGCGGCGGCCACATTCCCGGCTCGACCAATCTGCCGGTGAGCATGCTCACCGAAGCCGGCCAGATGAAAGCGCCCGATCAGCTTGCCACGCTCTTTGCCGAGCGCGGCATTGATCTCAGCAAGCCGCTGATCACCACCTGTGGCTCGGGCATCACCGCCGCGACCCTCGCCCTGGCCGCCGAATTGGCGGGCGCCCGCGCGGTCGCCGTCTATGATGGCGCCTGGACCGAATGGGGTGGCCGCACCGACGCCGATATCGAAACCTGAGGCGCGCATGGCTGGAGCCGGCGCTCTAGCCCCCTCGATCGCCCCCTGAAATTGATACACCAAGCAGTCGTTCCGCGCGCCGGCCGCGCGCATCACTGCGTCGGGGCAAGTATTCGACCGGGCCAGTTAAATGTTCCTTCAGAACTTAAATGGCACAAAGTTTGCTGTGCCGGCTGAGAACTATCATGCCAAAGTTCGTCTCACTGCTGATCGATAAAGCGCATCAACGCTATCTTGGCCTCGGGCTCTGGATCGCGACCTTCGCCATTATCCTGCTGGCCGGCACCATTCTGGGCGGCCAGCTTGTCAACCAGAGGATGAATGCAGAGGCCACCTCCATACTGGAGCCACATCTACGCCTGCGCCAGAACGTTGCCGCAACCTTTGTCGCCATCGAGCAAATCGTTACCGCCGCCCCCTGCTCACCAGCTTTTCACGAGCAGTTGCGGCAGATTGCTTTTCTGCCAGACGGCCTCAACGAATTCCTGCATGTCACCGACGGCGTGGTGCACTGCTCCGTCAATGCCGACTTTGAACCCCATAATCTGGGTTTCCCCGACGTCTTGTCTGATCGGGCCAGTCTGTCGATCTGGTACGATCGGCCCCTCGATTTTATCGGACGGCCGGGCTTGGTCGGCACCATACTGGTGAGCAATGCTATCGGCATCGTCACGCCACCCGTCGCTAAGGTCGCCCTCTCTGCAGACTGGATGCGGTTTGAAGCAGTAGACGTTGCTGCCGGTGGCCAATATTGGCACCGTTCGGGAGAGCAGGGAATCTTTGGCTCCGCGCGTGCTGGCCCCGGATCCTGGGCAAACTACCTGCCGCTGCATCGGGGCGCCTATGCCACTATTGCTTGCCTGCCGGAAGGTACCAGCTGCGTCGCCATCATCGCGCCGCTCGCTCAGGTTGTGGCGGCCAATCTGCAAACCATCGCGCTGGCCATCTTGCTCGGCGCTTTTCTCGCTCTGGGCATTAGCGGCCAGATCCACGCTCTGCTGCGGCGCTTCTGGAGCTTTGAGGCCCGCTTCCGCCGCCACTTCACCCCACAGAGCATTATTTGCACCTATCAGCCCGTCCTCTCGCTGGCGACCGGCAGGATCAGCGGCTGCGAAGTCCTCGTGCGCTGGCGCGACGTCGATGGCGCCACCATTTTTCCCGATCAGTTCCTGCCCGTGGTCGAAAAGCTTGGTCTGGGCCGGCGGCTGACCGAATATGTCGTCGCCCGCGCCCATCAGGAGCTGACCACTCAGCTGCCCGGTCCGGTCAGGCTGCAGGTCAGTTTCAACATCTTCCCGCGCGATCTCGATGCCGTCTGGCTGCGCGACGTCCTGCGGGTCTTTGAAACGCTCGATCAGCGCTTCGATGCGGTGATCGAGATCGTCGAGACCGATCTGTTGCAGACCGAGCATGCCCAGCGGCAAATCGATGCCCTGCGCCGCTTTGGCATCAAGACCCATCTCGACGATTTCGGCACCGGCTATTCCAATATCGAGAATCTGGCCCGGCTCCGGGTCGACGGCGTCAAGCTCGATCGCTCCTTTGCCATGTCGGCCGATGGCACGCTGATGGCGCGCATGCTGGTCAACGCCATCGACATGATCCACGCCGCCGGCCATCGCCTGACCGTGGAGGGGGTTGAAACCGAGGAGCGACTGCTGATGCTCAAGGCCACCGGCCAGGTCGATTTCGTGCAGGGCTATCTGATTTCGCGCCCTCTCGACATTGCCCGCTTCGCCCAGCTGCTCGCCGACCAATCCATGCCCACGCCCCTGCGCCCCCAGCTGGTCGCCCGCAACTAGACGCGCAATGGCGCTGCCGCCCTGCTGTGACAAGAAAGGCCGCCGGATCACTCCGGCGGCCTTGTTATTGTCGCGCTATGGGGCCGATCAGCCCGTGCGCTTCTTGTTGTAGAGGTCGAAGAACACCGCTGCCAGCAGCACCACGCCCTTGATCATCTGCTGCCAGTCGATATTGACGCCCATGATCGACATGCCATTGTTCATCACGCCCATGATGAAGGCGCCGATCACCGCGCCGGCCACCGCGCCGACGCCGCCCAGCGCCGAGGCGCCACCGATGAAGACGGCCGCAATCACGTCGAGCTCGAGACCCTGACCGGCCTTCGGCGTCGCCGAATTGAGGCGGGCCGCATAGATCATGCCGGCCAGCGCCGCCAGCGCCCCCATAATGGCAAACACGTAGAAGGTCATCCGTTCGGTCTTGATGCCCGACAGCGATGCCGCCTTGAGATTGCCGCCCAGCGCATAGATCCGCCGGCCAAAGGTCATCCGCTTGGTGACGAAGACAAACACCGCGATCAGCACGGCCATCACCACCAGCACATTGGGCAGGCCGCGATAGGAAGCCAGCATATAGCAGAAGAACAGCACCAGCGCGGCAATCACCACATTCTTGGCGACGAACAGCGCAAAGGGCTCGCTTTCATAGCCGCGGGCCTGGCGCCGCTTGCGACCGGCAATGGCCATGATGACCATCACGACGATCCCGACAATGGCCAGCGCCATGGTCGTGGTATGCAGCACCAGCGGCTGCACGCCCTCGCTGGCGGCGACCAGCGTCGTCGGCCCGATAATGTCGGGGATGAAGCCGGCCGAGAGCAGCTGGAATTCGGCCGGGAACGGACCCACCGACTTGCCGGCCAGGATGGCCAGCGACAGGCCCTTGAAGATCAGCATGCCGGCCAGCGTCACGATGAAGGCGGGGATCTGGTAATAGGCGATCAGATAGCCCTGCGCCGCCCCGATTGCCGCGCCCACCACGATACAGATGGCGCCGGCAATGAAGGGATTGGCCAGAAAGGCCAGCTCGGGCGGGAAGCGCCAGCCCACCATCAGCATCGCGGCCAGCGCCCCGATAAAGCCGGAAACCGAGCCCACCGACAGATCGATATGGCCGGCCACGATGACCAGCAGCATGCCCAGCGCCATCACGATGATATAGCTGTTCTGCAGGATGATATTGGTCAGGTTCACCGGCTTGAACAGCACGCCATTGGTGAAATACTGAAAGAACAGCATGATCAGGATCAGCGCGGCCAGCAGGCCATAGTCACGCATATTGGCCTTGAGGGCGCCCCATACGGTCAGCTGCTGGTGCGTCGCCTGTTCGGTGGTGGGTGTGACGCCGGTTGGCGCCGTTTCGGTGGTCATGATGCCTTCCCTTCCGCACGAACAATCGCACGCATGATTTTTTCCTGGCTGGCGTCGGCCGTCGGCATTTCGCCCACGATCTGGCCTTCGTTCATTACATAGAGGCGGTCGGTAATGCCAAGCAGTTCCGGCATCTCCGAGGAGATCACCAGAACGGCCTTGCCCTGCGCCGCCAGTGAATTGATGATGGTATAGATTTCATACTTGGCGCCGACATCGATGCCGCGCGTCGGTTCGTCCAGGATCAGCAGATCGGGATTGGCGAACAGCCACTTGCTGAGCACGACCTTCTGCTGATTGCCGCCGCTGAGATTGCCGGTGATCTGATAGACGCTGGACGAGCGGATATTGGTCTTTTTGCGATATTCGTTGGCCACGTCCATTTCGGCCATGTCATCGATCACGCCAAACCGCGAAATGCGCTTGAGATTGGCGATCGTCGTATTGTGCTTGATGTGGTCGATCAGGTTCAGGCCGTAATGCTTGCGGTCTTCCGTTGCATAGGCAATGCCCTGGGCCACGGCTTTTTCCACGGTCGACACATCAACCTTCTTGCCATGCAGATACACCTCGCCGGTGATCTTCTGGCCATAGGACTTGCCGAACACGCTCATCGCAAATTCGGTGCGGCCCGAGCCCATCAGCCCGGCAATCCCCACCACTTCGCCCTGGCGCACATTGATCGCGATATCATGCAGGATCTGCCGGTCGCGGTGCAGCGGATGAAAGACATTCCAGTTCTTGACCTCGAACACCGTCTCGCCGACCTGCGGCACGCGGGCCGGATAGCGGTCGTCCAGCGAGCGACCCACCATCGAGGTGATGATGCGGTCTTCCGAAATATCCTGCTTGTCCATGGTCTCGATGGTGCGACCATCGCGGATCACCGTGATGCGGTCGGCAACCTTGGAAATCTCGTTGAGCTTGTGGCTGATCAGGATCGAGGTAATGCCCTGGCTGCGGAACTCCATCAGCAGGTCCAGCAGCGCTG
>CAXBHD010000014.1:0-26434 GCA_963975335.1 uncultured Devosia sp.
AACCAGCGTCGATATTGAGATTGTAGATGACGTGGTCGGGATTGGCGTCGATGGCCTTTTGCTGGGCCTCCAGGATGCGCTCGTCCTCGCGGAAAATCGACGAGACCCCCTCGCGCAGCGTGTGGGTGCGCGCCTGTTCGTCGATTTTGTAATTGCGGGCGAAGGCCCAGAAATAGTGGCAGGTCTTGTCGGTCTCGGGCGTCATGGTGTTGAGCACGAAGCCGCGATGGTGGCCGGCGCCTGGAAGTTGATGATCTGCCAGCGGTCGACATTGCCCGGCTTGCCCAGCTGACCGCGCCAGAAGGGCGGCGCATCGATGTCGCGCATCCAGCGCGTAATGGTGGCGGTGACATCGGTATGGGTGGCCTCAAAGGGCGCCTCGGCGACGGCGCGATTGCCGATCGAGGAGCCATGCACATAGGTCTCGTGCGTCAGATCCATCAGATTGTCGATCACCAGCCGGTAGTCGCATTGGGCATGGATATATTTGCCGTCGGCGGCCCAGGCGGGGTCGTCATTCCAGTGCAGGTCGGGCACCAGCGCCGGGTCGGCCAGGGCCGGATCGCCCATCCAGACCCAGATGAAGCGATGCCGCTCGACCAGGGGATAGGCCCGCACACAGGCCGAGGGATTAATGGTGTCTTGCGACGGCATGTATACACATCGGCCGGAGTCATCGAATTCCAGGCCGTGATAGCCGCAGATGACATTGTCATTGTGCAGCTCGCCCATCGACAGCGGCAGCAGCCGGTGCCAGCAGGCATCGGCCAGTGCAACGGCGGTTCCATCCAGCTTTCGATAGAGAACCACAGGCTTGTTGCAGATGGTGCGCGGCAGCAGCGCGCGCTTGATCTCAACGTCCCAGGCCGCGGCATACCAGGCGTTCAGCGGAAAACGTGGCTCGTCCATATCTGTCATCTCCTCCCCGAGATGGCTCATTGAACACCGGCTGTATACATTTTGCAAGATTGTCATTGCCAGCGCGCCGCGATCGCGCGATCACCCTTGCATCCAAGAGGAGGAGAGATTCATGGCCGTAGCCAAGCCGCCCTATCATGCCGACGTCGTCGGCAGCTTCCTGAGACCCACCGCCGTGCATGCCGCGCGACGCGCCCATTTCACCGACAAGACGCTGTCGGCCGAAGCGCTCAGGGAGATCGAGGACGCCGCGATCCGCGATGTCATCCGCATGCAGGAAGAGGCCGGTCTCAAGGCGGTGACCGATGGCGAGTTCCGCCGTGCCTGGTGGCATTTCGACTTCATGGGCATGCTGGATGGACTCGATATCGAGCATCGCGCCGCCGGTGGCATCCAGTTCCATGGCGTGGCCACCAAGGCCGATGTCCCGGTGATCACCGGCAAGCTGGGTTTCCCGGCTGACCATCCCATGCTCGAGCACTTCAAATTCGTCGCCGCCAACAGCACGGTCACGCCCAAGATCTCGATTCCCGGCCCCAGCGCCATCCACTTCCGCATCGCCCAGGACGATATCGGGCATGCCGCCTATCGCGACGATGCCGAGGAATATTTCACCGATATCACCGCCACCTATAAGGCCGCCGTCTCGGCCTTCTACGATGCCGGCTGCCGCTACCTGCAGATGGACGACATCTTCTTCGCCTATCTCTGCGACCCCAAGATCCGCGCTGAGCGCCAGGCCAAGGGCGAGGATCCGGACTGGCTGATCGGTCGCTATGCCAAGATGATGCACGACGCCATCGTCGACCGCCCCGATGACATGCTGATCGGCATGCATATGTGCCGGGGCAATTTCAAATCCACCTGGGTGGCCGATGGCGCCTATGACCCGGCCGCCGACGCCGTGTTCAACCAGACCGATGTCGACATCTACTTCATGGAATATGATTCCGAGCGCGCCGGCGGCCTGGAGCCGCTCCGCCTCTTGCCCAAGGGCACAAAGCGCGTGCTGCCCGGCTTCATCACCACCAAGACGGCCGAACTGGAAGATATCGACGACCTCAAGCGCAAGTTCGAGGCCGCCGCCCAGTTTGCCGATATCGACCAGCTCGGCATTGCCCCGCAATGTGGCTTTGCCTCCACCGAAGAGGGCAATGCCATCACCATGGACGATCAGCGCCGCAAGCTCGATCTGGTGGTCAAGACGGCCGAAGCCATCTGGGGCGGCGTCTAGCCGCCCCAACCCGGCGCCGGTGAAGCCGGCGCCGGCGCCTTACGGCAGGCCGACATAGTTTTCCGCCAGGCTCTGCCGGGCCGCGCGCGAGCCCATGAGATAGTCGAACTCGGCCCGCTGGATGCGCCGGCCGAAACCGCCGGTCTCGGGAAATACATGCAGCAGGCTGGTCATCCACCAGCTGAAGCGCTCGGCCTTCCAGATGCGCTCCAGCGCGCGGACCGAATAGCTGTCAACGCCAGCGGTAGACCCTTCCTGTAGCGCCTCGATAAGGGCACTGCCCAGCAGCGCCACATCGCCCAGCGCCAGGTTGAGCCCCTTGGCGCCGGTGGGTGGCACGATATGGGCCGCGTCCCCGGCCAGGAACAGCTTGCCGAAGCGCAGCGGCTCGGCGACAAAGCTGCGCAGCGGCGCGATGGACTTTTCGATGGATGGGCCGGTTTCGAGCCGCTCGGCCGTCTGCGGGTCCAGCCGGCGGCGCAATTCGTCCCAGAAACGCGTGTCCGACCAGGCCTCGACCTTTTCGTCGGCGGCCACCTGCACATAATAGCGCGACCGCGTCGGCGAGCGTTGCGAGCACAGTGCAAAGCCGCGCTCGTGATGGGCATAGATCAGTTCGGGATCGACCGGCGGCTTGTCGACCAGCACGCCGAGCCAGCCGAAGGGATAGACCCGCTCGAAGGTGCTGACAGCACTGGCTGGCAGGCTGGCGCGGCTGACGCCGTGATAGCCGTCGCAGCCGGCGATGAAGTCGCAGTCGATGCGATGGCTGGTGCCGTCCTTGCTGTAACTCACCCACGGCTTGCCGTCGAAATCGTGCAATTGCACGTCCTCGGCCTCATAGATCGTGGTCCCCTGGCGAATGTCCATCAGGTCCCGCGTCACCTCGGTCTGGCCATAGACCATGACCTGTTTGCCGACGAGATCGGTGAAATCGATATGCAGGCGATCGCCGTCAAAACTGAGGGCGGTGCCGTGATGCACCAGGCCTTCGGCATGCATTCTGGCCCCGGCCCCCGCGCGGTCCAGCAGCTCGACCGAGCCCCATTCCAGCACGCCGGCCCGAATGCGCCCGAGCACATATGGGGCGCTCTTGCGCTCGAGAATAATGGCGTCGACGCCTGCTTGTTCCAGCAGCCGCCCCAGGGCCAATCCGGCCGGCCCCGCTCCGATAATGACAACCTGTGTACGCAATGTCTGGTCCTCCCGCCCTCAAGCATGCGGATGAAAGTCGGCTTGAGAATGGACAGGCGAGGCAATCGCTTGCACTATCGGAACATGAACGAGATACCGATTTACGGCCTTTACGGCGAACAGGACAGCAGCACGGACTGGCTCCATTGGGAGAGCATCCAGTCGCGGAGCCAGCCGCATGGCTATCGCATTGCCCCGCACCGGCATGAGCAGTTCTTTCAGGTACTGGTGCTGACGCGGGGCAGCGGCGAGGTGACGCTGGACGGAATCGACCATGCTCTGGCGCCGTCCATGGTGGTGGTCGTTCCGGCCCAGACCGTGCATGGCTTTGCCTTCAGCGAGGATGTCGACGGCCTGGTGCTGACGCTGATGCAGCAGGATATCCGCACCATCGATCTGCAGGTGCCGCCGGCCATGGTGGTGACCCAGCAGACCCGCCGCCTCTGCGCTGCGGCACGCAACCTGGTGGACGAGGCGCGGATAGCCGGCCCGGCCCATGACGCGGCAATGCGGGCATTGCTGACGCTGCTGGTCATCGAGATCCATCGCAGCCGGCAGGACCGTCGGGACGATGCGACGCCGGACCGGGCCTTTGGCGTGGCACAGCGCTTCCGCGATCTGGTCGAGGAGCGGTTCCGCGACAGCCGGCGCATCGGCGACTATGCGGCAGCGCTCGGCATCAGCCCGACCCATCTCAACCGCATCTGCCGGCGGGTCGCCGGGACAACCGCATTGCAGCTGATCGAACGGCGCGTGGCGCTCGAAGCGCGGCGCATGCTGGCCTTCTCGAGCCTGTCGATCAAGCAGATCGGCAGCGATCTGGGCTATGAGGACCCCGCCTATTTCACCCGCTTCATCACGCGGGTGCTGGGCGCGCCACCCAGCGCCTTCCGCCGCGAGCGCCAGCGCTAGCGGAGCTTGGAAGCCTGTTCGCGCACCACATCCATCAACAGGGTCGCGGGGAATTCCGACGCCACCTCGCCGCGGGTGGTGAACCCGACCGGGCCCAGCGTCTCGCTGGTGTCGACCGGCAGCGGCACCATGGCGCCTTCGGCCACATCGCGCGCCACCACGCCTTCGGAAATGATCCAGATGGCGTCGGTTTCCTGCACATAGGCGCGGCCAAAGGCGTCCGACACCGTCTCGATCTGGTCGCGCAGATTGCTCACGCCATTGGCCAGCAGCATGCGATCGACCAGCGGCCGGATCACCGCGCCGCGGGTGGGCATCATGATCTGATAGGGCTCGAGCCGATGCAGGGCAAAGGGCTGCTGGCCCAGCAGGGGATGGCCCGGACGCACCACCATCACCACCCGCTCCGAGTAAAGCGGCTCGAAGGCCAGCCCGACCATGGCCGAGGGCTCGGCCATGCGGCCGATGATGAAGTCCATTTCCGCCGTGCGCAGCTGGTTGAGCAGATGCTCATTGGGGCCGGTGACCACCTGCACGCGAATATTGGGATGGTCGGCGGTGAAGGCGGCGACCGAAGCGGGCAACAGCCGGGCCGACACCGTCGGCAGCGCCCCGACCCGCACAATGGTGCCGGCCACATTGCCCTTGACCGCATCCATGCCCAGCCGCAGCGAGGCGAGGCTATTGGAGGCATAGCGGTAGAACACATCGCCAAAGGCGGTCAGCGTCAGGGTGCGCCGGCTGCGATCGAACAGCTCGCCCCCCAGCACCTCTTCGAGCTCCTTGATGGTCTTGGAGGCTGCCGGCTGGCTGATATTGAGCACCCGCGCGCCCTCGACGACGCTCTTGAGCCGGGCCACTTCCAAAAAGCAGGCTATGTGCCGCAGGCGGATGCGCGGATCGATAATGCGCTGAGCCAACTTGTCCTCCAGTTATGATTACCCGACCTGTTCCGCTGAATTTCCGCGTCAGGGCCAGCGTCTTATAACCCAGGGGTTATTTTTGGCTAGATCATACTCATTTTGCTTTGCCCTGCTTAATGCGTAAGGTGCCGCCGGGGAGCGATGGACCAATGACGTTTGCGCGGATCAATGGGGTGCTGCTGCACCATCGGCTGGTCGGGCCACCGGACGCGCCGGTGCTGGTCTTTGCCAATTCGCTGGGAACCGATTTGCGGATCTGGGACGCGGTGATGGCGCAGCTGGCCGGCCGCTACCGCATGCTGGCCTATGACAAGCGCGGCCATGGGCTGAGCGACGCGCCCTCCGGCGATTATAGCCTGCCCGATCATGTCGCTGACCTTACCGGCCTGCTCGACCATCTCGGCATCGGGGACGTCGCCATCTGCGGCGTCTCGATCGGCGGCCTCATTGCCCAGGGCATGGCACTGCAGCAGCCCGAGCGCATAAGCCGCCTGATCCTGTGCGACACGGCATCCAGATTTGGCGACGCCGCCCTGTGGAACAGCCGCATCGCCGCCATCGCCCAGGGCGGCATGGGCGCCATTGCCGATGGTGTGATGGAGCGCTGGTTCAGCCCCGATTTCATGATGCAGCAGCCCGACGCATTGGCCGGCTGGCGCAATCTCTTCCTGCGGTCGGACGCGGCGGGCTATGCCTCGACCTGCGCCACGCTGCGCGATGCCGATCTCACCGCCGAGCTCGGCCGCATCGCCTGCCCGACCCTGGTGCTTGCCGGCAGCGCCGACAAATCCACCCCGGTCGAGCTGGTCCGCAGCCTGGCAACGGCCATTCCCGGCGCCCGCTTCGCGATCATCGCCGGGGCGGGCCATATTCCATCCATCGAGCAGCCGGACACCCTGGCCGGGCTCATCGCCGATTTTCTTAAGGAGCCCGCACATGGCTGACAGCACGCTTTTTGACCGCGGCATGGCGACCCGTCGCGCGGTCCTGGGCAATGGCCACGTCGACGGCGCCACCGCGCGCACGACCGGCTTCGACCAGGATTTCCAGACCTTCATCACCGAGGGCGCCTGGGGCTCGGTGTGGTCGCGGCCGGGCCTGACCAAGCGCGAGCGTTCGCTGATCACCCTGGCTTTGCTGGCGGCCCTGGGTCACGACGAAGAGGTTGCCATGCATGTGCGGGCAACGGTCAATACCGGCGCAACACCGGACGATATCAAGGAAGCGCTGCTGCATGTTGCCGTCTATGCTGGCGTTCCGGCGGCCAATCGGGCCTTCCGGATTACCAAGGACGAGTTGGCCAAGCGTCAGGAGGCTGCACAATGAGCGGGATCATCCTTCCGGGTGCCGATGGCGCCCTCTATCAGCGCGACCGCGCCTGGCATCCGCCGGCCGATACGCCGGGCTACAAGAGCGCCACGTTCCGCGCCCCCAAGCAGAGCCTTCTGGCGCTCGGCCCCACCAGGTCCGAATTGAGCGGACCGACCTTCGGACATGAAAAGCTGGGGCCGCTGGACAATGACCTGATCCGCAATTTCAGCCAGGACGGCACCGAGGCCATTGGCCAGCGCCTCGTGGTCTATGGCCAGGTGCTGGACGAAAATGCCCGCCCCGTGCCCCGCACGCTGGTGGAATTCTGGCAGGCCAATGCCGGCGGCCGCTACCACCACAAGAAGGAGGGCTATCTGGCCGCCCTCGATCCCAATTTCGGCGGCTTCGGGCGCGCCCTGACCGACGAGAACGGTTTTTACTCCTTCCGCACCATCAAGCCGGGCGCCTATCCCTGGCCCAATGGCGGCAATGACTGGCGGCCGGCGCATATCCATTTCTCGGTCTTCGGCCACGCCTTTGCGCAGCGGCTGATCACCCAGATGTATTTCGAGGGCGACCCGATGATCTGGCAGTGCCCCATTGTCGGCACCGTGCCCGACAAGGCCGGCATCGACCAGCTGATTGCCCGGCTGGACCGCCACAATACCGCGCCGATGGATGCCCTGGCCTATCGCTTTGACATCGTGCTGCGCGGCCGGCGTTCGACCATGTTTGAAAACAAGCTGGAGGGAAACTGATGCTGCACCCGGTTCCAACCCTCAAGGAAACCCCGTCCCAGACCGCAGGCCCCTATGTGCACATTGGCATGACGCCCAATTTCTGTGGCATCACTGGGGTGATCGACGCCGACATGGGCCTGTCCATGCTGACGCCCGACACCAGGGGCCAGCGGATCACCATTACCGGAAGGGTGATCGACGGCTCGGGCGCACCGGTCACCGATGCGGTGATCGAAATCTGGCAGGCCGATGCCGACGGCGGCTTCGTCATGCCGCCCAGCCGGGACTCCACTTCCCGCCCGAGCTTTCTCGGCTGGGGGCGGCAGCCCACCGATGCGGAGGGCAGCTTCAGCTTTGAGACTATCAAGCCCGGCCCGGTTGCCGGTCCCGACGGTCGCCCGCAGGCGCCGCATGTCTCGCTGTGGATCGTGGCGCGCGGCATCAATATTGGCCTGCAGACCCGGCTCTATTTCTCCGACGAGGCCGCCGCGAATGCCGATGACTATGTGCTCAACAAGATCATGGACAAGCGCCGGCGTCCCACGCTGATCGCGCAGAAACAGGATGGGGACGTGCCGCGCTATGGGCTCGACATTCACCTGCAGGGGCCCAATGAAACGGTGTTCTTCGACTTCTGAGCGGGCCATAGTGGCGGCATGACACCTCTTCTCTCCGCCCTTGCCGGCGATGACAGCATCGCCGCCCTGCTCAGTGACACCGCCCAGCTGCAGGCCATGCTGGCGGTCGAACAGGCGCTGGCCGAGGCCAGCGCCGAAACCGGCTGGATCAGCCATGACACGGCCCAGGCGATCGCGGCAGCCATTGCCGGTTTCGCGCCCGATTGGGACCGGCTGAAACAGGGCATGGCCCGCGATGGCGTCGTGGTGCCGGACCTCGTGGCCCAGCTGCGGGCGCAACTGCCCGCAAAGCACCGCGACGGGCTGCACAAGGGCGCCACCAGCCAGGACATCATCGATACCGCACTGATGCTGCAGCTCGGCCAGGTGCTGGCGCTGCTCGAAATGCGCATCGGCGACATCCGCGCCCGGCTTGCCGAGCTCACCGCTCGCCACGGCCAGCAGACGCTCATGGCCCATACCCGCATGCAGGCGGCCCTGCCGACCCATTGGGGCGCCAAGCTCGCCAGCTGGGCCGCGCCGCTCGGCCGCCATGGCACCGCGCTCGAGGCACTGCGCCGCAGCGGACTGGTGCTGCAACTGGGCGGCCCGGTTGGTGACCGCAGCAGTTTTGGCGGTCATGGCGATGCCATCGCCGCCGCCATGGCCCGCCGCCTCAAGCTGGCTGACGGGGCGCCCTGGCAGGCCGATCGCGACGGCGTGGCCGGGCTCGGCGGACGCCTGGCGCAGATCACTGGTACGCTGGGCAAGATCGGCGCCGATATCGCGCTGCTGGCCCAGAGCGAGGTGCAGGCCATCACTCTGCTCACTGGCGGCGGCTCATCGGCCATGGCGCATAAGTCAAACCCGGTCATTGCCGAGACTTTGGTGGCCCTGGCCCGCTTCAACGCGGGCCTGTCTGGCGTGCTGCAGCAGGCCATGGTGCATGAATATGAGCGCTCCGGCGCCGCCTGGACGCTGGAATGGCTGACCCTGCCCCCGATGCTGGAAGCCACCGGCGCCAGCCTGCGGCTGGCCACCACCCTGCTCGATCAGATCCGCATCAACTAGCCAGTTGGTTATGAACAAAGCGCTATTCGCGCCGAAACGATGGATTTCGGCGCAGGTTAAATAACCAATAGGTTATCAATCGCGGCCTCCATTTCATTTCCAATGCGGGCCACATGCTGGCATTGATGTCAGTAATAGCCCGAAAGGACTGCGCATGGACAAGACGGTAGACTCCCTGGCCGCAGCGGTCGCCAGGGTCGAGGATGGCATGGTGGTCATGATCGGCGGCTTCGGCGGCGCCGGCGCGCCCATCGAGCTCATTCATGCCCTGATCGATCGTTTCGTGGCCACCGGCAGCCCCGCAAGGCTGACGGTCGTCAACAACAATGCCGGCAATGGCCGCATCGGCATCGCCGCGATGATCGATGCCGGCATGGTGGCCAAGATGGTCTGCTCGTTCCCGCGCTCGTCCGATCCGCGCGCCTTCACCGAGCGCTATCAGGCCGGCGAGATCGCGCTCGAACTGGTGCCGCAGGGCACGCTGGCCGAGCGCATCCGCGCCGGCGGCGCGGGCATTCCGGCCTTTTATACGCCCAGCAGCTATGGCACCGATCTGGCCGCCGGCAAGCCGGTGGCCGAGTTTGACGGCCGCATGTATGTGCAGGAGCGCTGGCTCAAGGCCGATATGGCGCTGCTCAAGGCCGAACTGGCCGACCGCCAGGGCAATCTCACCTATCGCAAGGCCGCGCGCAATTTCTCGCCGCTGATGGCAGCTGCCGCAGCCTTCACTGTCGTGCAGGCCTCGCGCGTGGTCGAGCCGGGCGCCATCGATGCCGAGCAGGTCATCACCCCCGGCCTGTTCGTCGACGCCATTGTCGAAGTCGCCAATCCGCAACAGGAAGAGGCGCTGATCCGCGCCGGAACGGCCTATCCATGAGCACCAGACTTTCCAATGCGCAGATCGCCTGGCGCGCGGCGCAGGATATCGAGGACGGCGCCTATGTGAACCTGGGCATCGGCTTTCCCGAAATGGTGGCGCGGTTTCAGCCGCCCGGCAAGCAGGCCATCTTTCACACCGAAAACGGCATCCTTAACTTTGGCGGGGCGCCGCCGGAAGGCGAGGAGGACTGGGACCTGATCAATGCCGGCAAGCGCGCCGTGACGCTCAAGCCCGGCGCGGCCTTTTTCCACCATGCCGACAGCTTTGCCATGGTGCGCGGCGGCCATCTCGATGTGGCAATCCTGGGCACCTATGAAGTGGCCGAAAATGGCGATCTCGCCAATTGGAGCACTGGCCCCAAGGGCGTGCCCGCCGTGGGCGGGGCAATGGATCTGGTGCATGGCGCCAAGCGCGTCGCGGTGATTACCGACCATGTCACCAAGGACGGCCGCCCCAAGCTGGTGCAGCGCTGCAGCCTGCCGCTGACCGGTGTCGGCTGCGTCACCCGCGTCTATACCAGCCTTGCCGTGATCGATATCGAGAACCAGCGCTTCGTGCTGCGCGAGAAACTGCCCCAGTTGACCCTGGACGAGTTGCAGGCGATGACCGGGGCTGAGCTGCTGGTTCCCGACAGCATTGGCGACCTCATCGCCCCGGAGATTTAAGACCATGGCCGAAGCCTTTATCTGCGCCTATCGGCGCACCGCCATCGGCCGCTTCGGCGGCGTGCTGAGCCCGGTGCGGGCCGACGATCTGGGTGCCGTGCCGCTGCGGGCGCTGCTGGCCGAACATGCCGATATGGACTGGGATGCGGTCGACGATGTCATTTTCGGCTGTGCCAACCAGGCCGGCGAAGACAATCGCAATGTCGCCCGCATGAGCCTGCTGCTGGCCGGCTTGCCGGTGGGTGTCACCGGCACCACCATCAACCGGCTCTGCGGTTCGGGCATGGATGCGGTCATCACGGCGGCGCGCGCCATCAAATCGGGCGAGGCCGAGCTGCTGATTGCCGGCGGCACCGAGTCGATGAGCCGCGCGCCCTTCGTGCTGCCCAAGGCCGACACGGCCTTTTCCCGCAATGCCGAGATCTATGACACCACCATCGGCTGGCGCTTCGTCAATCCGGCAATGCAGGCGCAATATGGCGTGGATTCCATGCCCGAGACCGGCGAGAACGTGGCGCAGGACTATGGCGTGTCGCGGGCCGCGCAGGACAGCTTTGCCCTGCGCAGCCAGGAAAAGGCCGTCGCCGCCCAGCAGAGCGGTCGGCTGGCGCAGGAGATCGTGCCGGTCTCCATTCCCCAGAAGAAGGGGGATGCGGTAATGGTCGATACCGACGAGCATCCGCGCGCTGGCACAAGCCTGGAAACCCTGGGCAAACTGCGCGCGCTTTTCCCCAATGGCACGGTGACGGCCGGCAATGCCTCGGGCGTCAATGATGGCGCTGCGGCGCTGATCATCGCGTCGGAAGCAGCCGCCCGCCAGCATGGCCTCACCCCGATTGCCCGCATTCTGGGTGGCGCCACCGCCGGGGTGCCGCCGCGCATCATGGGCATGGGCCCGGCGCCGGCCAGCCAGAAACTCTTCGCCCGCCTCGGGCTCAGCCAGGCCGATTTCGACGTCATCGAGCTCAACGAGGCCTTCGCCAGCCAGGGCATTGCCGTGCTGCGCGAACTGGGCATTGCCGAGGACGACGCGCGGGTCAATCCCAATGGCGGCGCCATTGCGCTGGGCCACCCGCTCGGCATGAGCGGCGCACGCATCACCGGCACCGCGGCGCTGCAGCTGGCGCTGACCGGGCAGCGCCGGGCGCTGGCCACCATGTGCATCGGCGTCGGCCAGGGCATCGCCATTGCCTTGGAGCGCGTCTAGCGCATCCTTGCCGCGGCCGGAGCAGATGCTTTACCCATCAGTCGGCTTGCTGCAGACGGCCGATGCTGGACCTGGCCGGCCTGCAGCACCGGACGCCCTAGCGATCGGCCCAATTGACACCGATCAAGGCGGCGCCCGCCTTTGCTGGCATCATGCAGGTTCCTGAAGCGGGCAGCTGCGGGGCCGGGCGACCACCGGTGCAATGCCCGCCGGACAGCGCCAAGGAGACCAGCATGATCAATCGCGAATGGCACGCCGCACACAAGCTGGATCGCAACGCCAGCCTCGACGACCGCCTTGCCTGGCACCTCGACCACGCCGCCAACTGCGATTGCCGCGAAATGCCGCTCGCCATCAGGCGCGAGGCCGAGGCCCGCGGCCTGCCCGTGCCACATCTGCGCCGGCTGCAGGCCGATACCTGCCCGACAGCCGCCACCTGGCCGCCCGGCACGCCGCCGGTCCGGCACTAGGCCGCCCCGTGGAGCAAGCCGCCCTGTTCAGCCGGCTCGGCGTCGCCTTGGCGATCGGCCTGCTTGTCGGTCTTGAGCGCGGCTGGAGCAAGCGCACCGAGGAGGATCATCAGCGCGCGGCCGGCTTTCGCACCTTCGCGCTGAGCGGACTGCTGGGCGGCGTTGCCGGCCTGGTATCGCTCTCTGCGGGCGGCATTTTCCTGGGCATGAGCTTGCTCGCCTATGCCGCGGCCTTCACCCTGTTCCACTGGCTGGAGGCCACCTCCGACCAGGATCTCAGCGCCACTTCCGTTATTGCCGGCCTGCTGACCTTCCTGCTCGGCGCCCTCGCCATTCTGGGCGACATCAACCTCGCCATCGCCAGCGCCGTGGCCATGACGGTGCTGCTGGCTTTGCGCGAACAGCTGCATCGCTGGGTTGCCGGCTTGACCTGGAAGGAGATCAGCTCCGTCCTCACCCTGCTGGCGATGAGCTTCCTGCTGCTGCCCGTGCTCCCCGACCGCACCATCGATCCCTGGAACGCCCTCAATCCGCATGAAGTATGGCTGCTGACCATCCTCATCGCCGCCGTATCTTTTGCTGGCTATGTCGCCGTGCGGCTGTTCGGCGATCGGCTGGGCATTGTCCTGGCCGCCCTGGCCGGCGGCCTGGCCTCTGGCGCGGATGGGGCGGGCCGAGCCCAGCCCGACCCGGCTGCTCAGCGCCGGCATTCTGCTGGCCGGCACGGTCATGCTGGCCCGGGTCGCCGCCGTGACCCTGTTGCTCAACCCGGCTTTGTTCGGACTCGTCGCGCCCCCGCTCGCCGCCGCCGGGACCGTTATGCTGCTGGCGGCAACCCTGCTGGCCACCCGGAGCCCCTCGGACGGCCAGGCCAGTCTGTCCGTCGACAATCCCCTGGCCATCGGCACGGCTTTGCGCATGGGGGGCCTCATCGCGGCGGTCATGGTCGGCACCGCCTATCTCTTGCAGGCCGTCGGGTCGGCCGGGGTGGTGGCCATTGCCGCCCTCTCCGGTCTGGTCGACGCCGATGCCCTCACCATCTCCATGGCCCGGCTGGGCGGCGGCGCGCTCGCTTTGACCACGGCAGCCTGGGCCATCCTTGTCGGCGTGGCCGTCAATACCGTGTCCAAGGCCGTGCTCACCCTGGTTGCGGGCGGCAGCCGGATCGCCCTGCCGGTCGCCCTTGCCAGCCTGGCTTCGCTCGCCGCCGGCTTGCTGGCTGCCTCGCTGCTCCATTGGTGAATAGGGTTGGGACCGGCGCCAACTCTTGATGGTCATCAAGAGATCGGCCGCAGGCTGCTGTTGAATGGTGGGATCGGCGATCGATCGCCCAGACAACGGAGATTGAAATGAACGACAGGACCCTGAAACAGGACATCATCGATGAGCTGGAATTTGAACCCAGCATTGATGCGACCGATATCGGCGTTGCCGTTGAAGGCGGCATAGTCACCCTCAGCGGCCACGTGACGAGCTTCGCGCAGAAAGGCACGATTGAGCGGCTGGTCAGCCGGATCAAGGGCGTCAAGGGGATCGCCGAGGAGATTGACGTGCGTTATCCCGGCACCAGCGGCACCGCCGATGATGAGATCGCCAAGCGGGTGCTCAACAGCCTGAAATGGAGCTCGGTGGTCCCGGCCGACAAGGTGCAGGTCAAGGTGCAGGATGGCTGGGTCACGCTGAGCGGCACGCTCGACTGGAACTACCAGAAGACGGGGGCGGCCGATGCGGTGCGCAACCTGCATGGCGTCATCGGCATCACCAATCAGATCGAGCTGCGGCCGCGGGTGTCTTCGATCGATGTCAAAAAGCACATCGAGGACTCCCTCAAGCGCAATGCCGAGCTCGAAGCCAGGTCGATCCGCGTCAATGTCGCCGGCAACAAGGTAACCCTCGAGGGCAACGTCAAGGCCTGGCACGAGCGCCGCATCGCCGAGCAGGCGGCCTGGTCCACGCCCGGCGTCACCACCGTCGATGACCGGCTGACCATCGCCTGACGACCCATGCTCGCACTGCCGGCGGGATCCACCGGCAGCGCCACACGACCATCCTGCCGGTCTGTCCGTCCGCGCCCTGATCGAGGAGGCATTCGAGCGCGCCAAGCTCATTGCGCTGGGCCGACGCGCCGAGCTCGACGCCGGCGCCGCCCTGCCCCTCCAAAGCCAGGTGATCACCCCGTCCAATTCCCCGCTTTGGCGGCGGCGCCCGAGCCCGGCCCGGCAGCGGCCTAGTAGGACCGATCGGCGGCGGCACTCTTGATGGCGATCGGGTTTTGCCAGCGAGTTCGCGCCGCCCCCGGGCCGCGTCAGCGCGCCATCAGCACCGGCACGTCGGCATGGGCGAGGATATGGCGGGTCGTGCCGCCCAGGATCCATTCGCGCAGCCGCGAATGCCCATAGCCGCCCATTACCAGCAGACCGGCGCCCACCCGGCGGACTTCCGCCAGCAGCGCCTCGCCGGCACCGTCCGATCCGGCTTCTGCCGTACCGATCACGGTCGAAATGCCATGCCGGCTCAGGTGGCGCGCAATGTCGCCGCCGGATGCGGTGGCCTCCCCCTCGCCCACCATGACGACGATGACCTGGCCGGCCAGCTTGAGGAATGGCATCGCCTCGGCCACAGCGCGCGCCGACTCGCGGCTGCCATTCCAGGCCACGACGACCGTGCCGAAAGAATATGGGGTTTGCGCCTTGGGCGGCACGAACAGGCAGGCCCGGCCGGAGCCGAACAGAACCGCAACCTCCATATTCACGGCATCAGCCGGATCGCCATAGGGTCGCGTGGCGACGAACAGGTCGGCCGTCCGCGCCTCGACCGCCAGGGCATCGCCGGCCGTGCCGGAAAATGCATCGATCCGGCGCACGTCATGGGGCATGGTCACGCGGTCAAACCGCTGCACCAGGCGCTCCAGCGTCGCGTCGGCCTGCGCATTGGACTGCTCGATCAGCGGCTCCATGGCGATCAGGGCGACGCCGTCGCCGCCAATGACCTCGGGCAGGATATGGGCATAAAGCCCGGTCAGATGAGCGTCAAAGCGCGCCCCGATGGCTTCGGCATAGGCAAGACGCACCTCGTCTTCCTGCGATCCGGTAAGATGAACCACGATGTCCTTGATCACTTTCGTCTCCCGTCTGACCTGTCATGCGGGCAGGCCACGGACGGCGATGCTCGCTGCCAGGCGCCTGCTGCTGCTCGACAATCTAGCCGGGCCCGACAGGCATTCCTTGTTCTGGATCAAGTCCGCTATCTTTCCCGCGGCAGGCCGTCAGCGGCTGCAAGCCTCTGTCTTTGACCGCAACCAGGCAGGCGCAAGCTTGATTCAAATCAAGGCGCCCCGTGTTTTTCCTGCAATCGTCATGCCTGTTTAGGCATCCGGGATGCCCCAGAAATTTGCGGAGAAGCGACGATGGGCGATATTGCCGATATCAGCGAGGCTGCGACCCGATGCACGCGTTGCCGTGTAACCACCCACTCCCTTTGCGGCAGGTCGGACATGGCCAGCCATGCCGACATTGCCCGCATTTCCGGCCGACATTTCATCGGTGCGGGCCAGACCATTCTGGCCAATGGCGGCGATGCCAGTCTGGTCGGCACCGTGCTGGCCGGGGTCCTCAAGGTGTCAAAGACCCTGCCCAATGGCCGCGAGCGCATTGTCAGCCTCATCTATCCCGGCGGCTTCTTCGGCCAGCTATTTGCCCCGGTGATGGATTTTGCCGTCGAGGCCGCCACCGACGCCGAGATCTGCGCCGCCGACCGGACGGCTTATGAAGGCCTGCTGGCCCGCCACCCCAAGCTGGAACACGCTTTGCTCGTGACCACCGCCAATCAGCTGGCCCTGGCGCGGGAGCGCGCTTTGCTGCTCAGCTGCCAGAATTCCCTCGAGCGGGTTGCCACCTATCTGCTGGTCATGGCAAGCCGGCGCGACCACCTGCTGACCGGGATGGAAGTGGCGCCGCAAAAGGCGGTCGCGGCCCTGATGATCACCCGCGCTGACCTGGCCAGCTATCTCGGAACCACCTTTGAAACCATTAGCCGCCACCTGCACTATCTGGCTGACAAGAACGTCATCCTGATCATCGACAGCGGCCACTTCGAGATCATCGACCCCGAACGCCTGCAATCCATTGCCGGGGTCAGCAATGACGATCTCCGCCTGTTCCTGCCCGCGCCCCGTCAGGCGGACGATCACCGTCGCCAGCTTGCATTGGCGGCGCCAGTGGCAGAACTGTTCGGCAAATAGCCCCGCAAGGCCGCACCACGTTCGACGGCCGCCAAGCCGTGCTGGCCGGGGCAACCACCGCCCTGCTCGGCCGGGGCGAGGCGCCTGCGTCTCGCCCGAGCTTGCCTCTGCGCCGGCTCAGCCCTTCTTGACGTCGATCCGCCGCTTGGCCGATGCCGCCCCCGGATTCTTGGGCAGGGTCACGCGCAGCACGCCATTGGCATAGCTGGCCTGGATCTTGTCCGCATTCACATCCTCGGGCAGTGCGAAGCGGCGCTCGAAGGCGCCGTAGCGCCGTTCGCGGATATAGTGGTCAACCGACTCGTCGGTGCTGTCTTCCCGCTTTTCCCCATGGATGGTCAGCCCGCCATTGGCGAGCGAGACGTCGATATTCTTGTCGTCCATGCCGGGCATGTCGGCGGTGATCTCGTAGGCATCATCGCGCTCGACCACATCCACTGCCGGCGTCGCCATCCAGGCCGGTCCATTGCCGGTCTTGGCAGGTGCCCCGTTGAACAGCGAGAACGGCGCCAGCCAGGAATTGCGGTCCATTTCCTCGAACAGCCGGTCAAATTCGCGACGGACGCTTTCGAATGGATGCTCGAGCAGCCCGGTGCCACGCGCCGGGGTCTGGGCCGCTTTCTTGACCGGCAGATTTGTTGCAGTAGTCACCATTTTTCAGCTCCTTGCTTGATGGTGACACCACTAAGCAATTCGGGCGCCGCCGCGTCTTGATGCCCATCAAATATCAGCGCCTGCTGACCACCGGCACCGCTGGCCCTTCCCGCTTCGCGCCGACTTTGGCAATTTGACATGGCCGTGCGACTGATCGGTCGTCGGCGCGTTCTCCACAACACCAACCAGGATGGAGATGAGTTATGGCCGATTACGAACTTCTATACTGGTCTGCTCCCTTTCGCGGCCAGTTTGTCCGGGCCGTGCTGGCCTTTGCCGGCAAGACCTGGACCGAGGGCGGGGACGCGAAAATCGCGCGGCTGATGGAGGGCCCGGTGAGCGACATGCCCGTACCCTTTATGGGGCCGCCTGTGCTGATCGACCACAAGGCCGACATCGCCCTCGCCGAAATGCCGGCCATCATCCTCTATCTGGGTGAGACATTGGACCTCATGCCCGATACCCCTGCCCTGCGCGCCATGACGATCAAGATCGTCATGGACGCCAACGATGTCATTGACGAAATCACGCTCAATGGCGGTGATCACATGTGGACCCAGCAGCGCGGGGAGGCGTTCACGCCCCGCCTCGCAAAGTGGATGAGCCTTTGGGAGGACACTGGCCGTCGCCATGGCCTGGGGAAAGACGCCGGCTTTATCCTGGGTGGTCGCCAGCCAGGCCTTGCCGACGTCGTCACCGCCACGCTCTGGACCACCATGACCGACCGTTTCGGCAAAGTCCGCGCCCTGCTTGACCAGACCGCGCCCATGACGGCGGCGCTTTGCCGGCGCGTCTCGGCGCTGCCGCCCCTGGCCAGCTTGGCGGAAACGGCGCGTCGGGACTATGGACAGGCCTATGCCGGGGGCCAGATTGGCGCCTCCATGGCCAAGATACTCAACGACTAGTCGCGGCCCCGGCCTGCGCCGCGGCCTGCGTTTCAGCCATTGGCATCGCTGGATGGCAACGGCGGCCGATCGGACTTTGCTGCCGTTGCAGGCCGGCTCGCCGCCCCCCTCTTGGCTGAGAGGCGCTCCCGCGCGGTCTCTATTCCAAGCTTTGGCGATTTGCCAAATATCTGTCTCGCATAGCGTTTTGCAATGTTCGGACAATGGACGGGGGACAATCTGACGGTGTTCAAACAGAAAGGAACATCCCGATGAAAACTCTTCCCATACTGACCGTGCTTGCCCTTGTCGGCCTCACGGCCGTTCCGGCTTTCGCCGCTGAAAGCGAACCGGACCTCGTCCACGGCAGAGCCACCGCCGCACTCGAACGCAGCCTGCGCGACCGGGGCATCGTCACCGCCGGCTTCGAGGAATGGGGCGCATTGATCCGTGCCTGGGTACCGAACGGCAAGGGCGGCACCAGCATGGTGTTTCTCGACCCCGATACGCTCGAACTGGTAACACCGGGGCGCAGCTGATCCCCGAATGGCAGGCTGCCCGATGCCTCTTGCGGGCAAGGCAGCCTGCGGACCTGTCCTGCCGGGGCCGGCGGGATACCCCGCCTGGTCAGTCAGGCAGGTTCCGCGCATAGCGCAATCCAGCCGCAATGTTTGTTGCTAGAATGGCCTGGCATTTGGCAGGAAGTAGAGATGCGCATTCTCCTGGTTGAAGACGAAAAGGACATGGCCGCGGCTCTCACCGCCACACTCAGTCGCCATGACGTTGTGGTGGATCATGCTCCCACCCTGGAGTTTGCCGAAGAGGCCTGCCGCAGCGGTGTGCATGATGCCGTGCTGCTCGATCGCAAGCTGCCTGATGGCGACGGCCTGTCGCTGATCCCGCTGCTGCGCCGCGAACAGCCGGGACTGCCCGTCATCGTGCTGTCGGCGCTGGGCTCGTCCGACCAGCGCATTGCCGGGCTCGATCATGGCGCCGACGACTATCTCGCCAAGCCGTTCTCCACCGATGAGTTGATGGCGCGGCTGCGCGCCGTCATGCGCCGCCCCGCCCAGATCGGGCAGAGCACGGTCAATGTCGGCCGCTTGCGCTTCAACCTGACCGAACGGCATGCCGATGTGGGCGGTATCCCCCTGGATTTGACCCGGCGGGAACTGCTGGCGCTGGAAATCCTGATGCGACGCGCTGGCCGCACCGTGGCGCGCAGCGCTCTGGAAGAAGCGGTCTATGGCTATGACGAGGACATCGCCTCCAATACGCTGGATTCACATATTTCGCGCCTGCGCAGCAAGCTGAGCGGTGCCGGCGTCGAAATCCATGCCATTAGGGGCCTGGGCTATCTGCTCAGGGCCGCCCCATGAGGCCGTGGCGTTCCGGCTCGCTGCGCACCAGGCTGGCCTGGCGCATGGTGGTGATGCAGGCACTGGTGCTGATGGCCTTCACCGGCGTGGCCGCCGTGCCCATCTACCAGTTCCTGAGCGAGGATCAGCGCTTCGACGATGATATTGTCGACGACATTGCCGCCTCGATCCATCGCACCCGGACCGGCAGTCTGGAACTGCTTGTGGACGACGATCTGCGGGAGCAGGTCGCCGCTTACCCTCGATTGTGGTTCTACGCCGTCGATGCCGAAGGCAGATTCGTGGAGATGGGCGACGTCCCTGAAGCCACCATGTTCATGCCGTCAGTCCTGGCCCGGATGACATCGGCCAATATCGCCGGCGAGACCGGCGAGGAGACGGTCGCGATCGTGCGGCGCCTCGATACCGATCTGGGGCGGCTCTGGATCATCACCGGTGGCGGGCCCGAAATCGGCTTCGATGCCGTTTTCGGCAACCCATTCTTCGTTGGCCTGCTGATCCTGCTGACGGTCGTTACCTTCCTCGCCATTCCCCCCATCGTCAGGCGTCAATTGCGTGGGGTCGATGACGTGGCCGCGGAGGCGGACAAGATCGATGTCGACAGGCGAGGCACGCGCCTATCATCGGCCCATGTTCCCGACGAGCTGCATTCCCTGGTCCGGGCGGTCAATTCGGCGCTGCAGCGCCTCGATGACGGCATCGAGCGTCGGCAGCGCTTTCTCGCCGATGCTGCCCATGAACTGCGCACGCCTGTTGCCATCCTGCAGACGCGCATCGAACTGCTCCCGGAGGGCGAGCAACGCAGCCGGCTGATGCTTGATGTCGCCCGCCTTGCCAATCTGGCCAACCAGTTGCTTGACCTGCAGCGGCTGGACGCAGACCTGGCCGATCTGGAGCTGGTGAATCTGGTCGATCTGGTTGCCCAGGTCACCGCCGACATGGCGCCGCTGGCCATAGCCATGGGCGACGACATTTCCTTCGATGCCGAGGTGGACAGCGTCACCGTGGCCGCTGACCCGGCCTCGCTGTCGCGCGCCATCGTCAACCTGCTCCACAATGCCATCATTCACGGCGGCCGGAAAATTGCGATCCGCGTTGGTGTCGGGCGAGATGGCTCGATCCGCGTGGCCGATAGCGGCCCGGGCGTCGCGAAAGAGCATCGCCAGGCCATTTTCGAGCCCTTCAACCGCATCGTGCCGCTCGACCAGGGCGCCGGGCTGGGCCTGTCCCTGGTCAGGGACATCGTCGAACGCCACAGCGGTCATATTACGGTCGGCGACGCGCCCGGCGGCGGCGCCTTGTTCGAGATCAGGCTGCCGCTTGCTGCCACGACCAGCCAGCCCCCTGCGTCACCGCCGACACGGATGGCGGACCGTCCGGGTCCCGGGGCCCCTGCACGCCAGGACCGCAGCATTGTGTCCGAGCACCGCCGCTAGCGGACAAACATGGTCCTCGCAGCGACAGCACGCGCGTCCAGTGCCGCCTTTCCCGCATCGATAGGCAAGGGCGCACAACCTTCGCACAATGATCGCCCTTCATAGGGAGATGCCGCCGACGACGTCGAGTGGGCATCAACAGCAGCACGGTCGTGCCCGGCACACCCTGCGCACAATATCGGAGCAGAACGGACATGAACCCGATCGAAAAACCCCTCAAGAGCCTGGTGATGGGACGCCGCAGTTTTCTGAGCGGCGCAGCAGCACTTGGTGTTGGCGCCGGACTGTCCGCGCCGGCCATCGTCACACGTGCCGCCGCGCAGGAGATCTCGGACATCGCCCTGCGCGACCAGGACCTTTCCTTCATTGGCGTGGAAGAGACCTTTTCCACCCCTGATCTGATGGCGCTGAATGCCCTTAACGCGGATCACGTTCAGTATCTCGAAAGCACCGGCCTTGCCGACCTCGGCCAGGGCCGGCTCGATCTGATGGATCAGGCGGGGCTCAACCTGGCGATCCTCTCGGCCCATACGCCAAGCGTGCAGCTTGTCCCGGGTCAGCAAGGCATCGATTTTGCCTATCGTCTCAACAAGGCGCTCGTTGATGGCCCCATGGCCATCTATCCAAAGCGGTTCCAGGCCTTTGCAACCTTGCCACTGCAGAGTCCGGCGGCCGCAGCGGACGAACTGGAACGTACCGTGCGGGAAGACGGCTTCGTCGGCGCGCTGACCAATGGACATATCGGCAGGAAATACCTCGATCATCCCGATTTTGAGCCTTTGCTGGCGCGTGCCGAGGCCCTCAACGCGCCGATCTACCTTCATCCCGGTTTTCCGCCGGACGATGTCTTCCAGATCTACTTCAACACCACGCGGTCCGAATACAAGCAGCAATACCAGGACTACATCTTCAGTGGCTCAGGATATGGCTGGCACCAGGAGGTGCTGACGCAATGCATTCGAATGATCATCTATGGGGTCTTCGACAGATTTCCCAAGCTGCAGATCATTGTCGGCCACATGGGCGAGGGCCTTCCCTTCTACTACGAGCGTATCGTCAACGACCTGGGCGAGGTGACCGAGGACTCGCTGAACAAGCCCATAGGGCAATATTTCCAGGACAATTTCTGGTTCACGACCAGCGCCTTCTTCCAGGATGACCTGCTCCATCTCTTGCTCAAAAATATCAGCGTCGATCGCGTGATGTTTGCCACCGACTATCCCTTTGCCGACATGAAGCAAGGAACCGACTGGTTTCGGGCGGTCAATCTGCCAAGGGAAGACAAGGAAAAGATCGCGTTCCGAAATGCGGAGAGACTGTTCGGGATAAAGGTCTGACACATCCGCGCCGGATCGAGGGGTGCCGGTTGGGCTGGGTGTCACCCTGATCCCTTTGGCCATATCGTGAGGGTAGCGCCCAAGGATTTCAGATCGGGCCCCGGCCCTTTTCGTCACCAGGCGGGTCGGCCTGACCGTTGCGACTGACCCGCCAGCCCATGATGTAGCGGGGATAATTGTCGATCATAAGCCCACGGGTTCACCGCATCGCCGGCTCGCTCATCGGTTTAGGCCGGCGCGGGCCCGGAAGCGTCCGATGACGAAATCAACCATCCAGCCAAGGGACATGGCGGATGCAATCGCGATGCACATGCCCAGGAGCGGGTTGTCCCCGAACCATTGCCCGGCAGCAAAGCCGATTGCCACATTGTAAGTCCCCCAGCCGATGCTGGCCATGACGCAGAGGGGCAGGAACCGAAAATAGGAAAAACCTTCGAGGCCGGCCGTCAGGTTGACGGTAAGTCTGGCCATTGGGATGAAGCGGGCGATCAGGATGAACGTACCGGGCCGCTGCTTGAGACCACGGCTCGTCCAGTCCAGCATTCCGGCCAGAAGTCCGCAACGGCGCAAATCCAGACGGGTCCGCCTGAGGAGCCTGCCCACGACGAAGGCCGCATTGTCTCCCAGCACCGCGCCCGACACCGCAGCGAGCAGGAGCAGCAGGCCATTGGGCATGCCTGAGGATGACGCCAGTGCCGCCAGCCCCACGACCACCGCCTCGCTGGGGAACAGGGGAAACACACCATCAATGATCACAAATACCGCCACGGCGACATAGATCCAGGGCGATGCAGCGAGCGGCAGGATAATGTCTAGGAGATCTGGCATAGGGTCACTCGGACGGGGAGAGCGGTCGTTGCCACCCCCTATGAAGGACCATGATTGCGCCAGGGTTGTGCGTGGTTGCCCGGCAGACGGTCGCGCGCCTGACAGCTGACCGTCTGGTCCCCTGCCCGACATCTGATAACGGGCCAGGTCGAGGCCCCCGGACGGTTACGGCTGGGCTGCGGCGTCGGTGGCGCCCGGCAATCTCGGCTGAGCCCGGCGCATGGCGTCCGACAGGGTCTCGCGCAGGCTCGTGCCGGCGCCCGAACCGAGCCAGAATTCCAGCGCCGCATGGGCCGTCGCCAGCACCAGCGCCGCGGTCAGGCTTGGCATGATGTCCGAGTTCACGCTGCTGCCGGCGCGCTCAGCGATGGCCTGGGCCAACCTCGCCTGCACCGCCAGGTCCGCCTTGTATTCTTCGGCGGCGAGGGCCGGTTCGTTCCGGAGCAGCCGCATGCGCGCGGTCCAGTTGCGGTCGGGCTCCTCGGGATAGAGGGCGAGCAGTGCCTGGGTCAGCGAGGACCACAATTCTTCCTCGGCCGGTCGCGCCGTGAAGGCGGCGACAAAACTGTCGGCCCGGTTATGGGCAAGGTCGACAATGGCGGCAGCCTTGCTGGGAAAGTAGTTCCTGAAGGTCCGCAGCGAGACATTGGCCTCCTGGGCAATCTCCTCCACCGTTATCTGCGCAATGCCGCGCTCCAGTGCCAGACGCAGGGCGACCGCGCTCAATGCCGCGCGTGTCGCCTGCTTCTTGCGCTCGCGCAGGCCGAGCGTGCCGGCGGTCTGCCGCGACGGGGTCGACATCTGGCCTAGTCGTCCAGTGACTTGAGGATCGAGAGTTTCGGCGGCCCCTTGAGCGTCCGCGTGGCCTGCTCGAGCCCGCCTTCCTGGCCATCGGCGTCGCTCATATGCTGCTCGAAGGCTGCCTGGCTTTCCCATTCCTGCATGCTGTGAAACACGCCTGGCCGCTGTGTGTCCTCGAACACGACGGCGCTGATCATGCCCGGCTTATGGGATGTCTTGATCGTGTTGTGGAACATGTCCCGGGTCTCGTCGATGTGACCGGGCGCGGCTTCAATTTCGATCCAGACGAATACTTTGGGCATAGCTGCCTCCGATTCTGCAAAGACGCTCGGCGTCACCAGCAGCGACACTGCGAGAGCAGCCGCGGCGACGAGGTGTCGGCGATTCCAGGTCATAATGTGGGTACTCCATGGCTCGGACAGGGGAAAGCCCCGCCAGCACGTGCCAGACATAGGCCAAACTTGCACAAAAGGCAAGATTGCCTGTTGTGCAATATTTGCCACAGCCGCGCGGGTCTCGGCGCAATCTGGGCCGAGCCAGAGCCGGATCGCGCCCCCGGACGGTCAGTGGTGCCGATTGACGGGTAAAGGCCGGGCGCGATACATTATTGCATGAGCGAGCTGGAGCCGAGCTGGGATCACTATCGGACCTTTCTCGCTGTCATGCGGGAAGGATCCCTGTCAGCAGCCGCCCGGGCTCTTGGCCTGGCCCAGCCCACAGTGGGGCGCCACATCGATGCCCTCGAGACAGCCATCGGCATCCAGCTCTTCCTGCGGACGCCCCAGGGCCTGTTGCCGACCGAAGCCGCTATCGATCTCTGGCCGCAGGCCGAGCAGCTGGCCCTTCAGGCCACCGCCCTGCTGCGATCGGTGAGCACACACCGGTCCAGCACCAAGGGCGCCGTAGCCGGTACCGTCCGCATCAGCGCCAGCGACACCATCGCCGTCGAGGTGCTGCCAGAGATTTTGGCGGCTTTGACCAACCACTATCCGGAGCTGATCATCGAATTGTCGGTGTCGGACACGATCGAGGACCTGTTGCGGCAGGAGGCAGATATCGCCATCCGAATGGCCGAGCCGACGCAGGAGGCGCTTGTTGTTCGCCGTATCGGCAATATTGACGTCGGCCTCTACGCCCATCGTCGCTACCTCGAGCAGCATGGGGTGCCGACATCGCTCGATGACCTCGGCAGGCATCGCGTCATCGGCTATCACGCGGAAAGCGCCTTCGTGCGCAGCATGCGGAAGCGTTATCCGGGGCTTGAGCATGCGCAACCTGCCCTCAAGGTGGATAGCAATATTGCCCAGATGGCGCTCATCCGCGCCGGTTGCGGCATAGGATTTTTCCAGCTGGGCCTGGCCCGCCGCGATCCCGACCTGGTGCGCATTCTGCAGAGCGAACTGGCGCTGACCCTGACGACATTCGTGGCCATGCACGAAAACCTGAAAACCACACCGCGTTGCCGCGTGACCTTCGACGCGATCGCCGAAGGCATGGCGGCCTATATCAAAAGCGCGGATCGCTAGGGCGCCACGCCCAGCCGCGGCTTGGTCATACATTTTCGTCTAGCGGCGACACGGATTTCGCCAATTCTGGATCGCTGCATCCTCCCCCATCTTCAGGGCACGCCGCATGGACGGCTTTTGCGTCCCAGGTCGCTTGCGCGCCCTGCGGCGAGAAATCTGCAGCCCGGAGAATGAGAAAATGAATAAGCTTATCGGCAAAGTCGCCGTCGTCACGGGGGCCTCCAAGGGGATTGGCGCCAGCATAGCCCTGCATCTGGCCGCAGAGGGGGCCATCGTGGTGGTCAACTATTCGACCGACCAGGCCGGCGCAGACCGCGTGGTCCAGACCATCGCCGCCAAGGGCGGCACGGCCATTGCGGTGGGCGCCAATATATCGCGCGATGCCGAGGTCGCGGCGCTGTTCGACATGGTGCAGCGCCGCTATGGCCAGCTCGACATCCTGGTCAACAATGCCGGCACCTTTGCGGCTGGCCCCTTCGAAGCGATCGCGGCGGAGGAGTTCAACCGGGTCTTTGATACCAATGTTCGCGGCCTGCTGCAGGTGACCAAGGCGGCTTCGCCGCTATTTTCCCCGCTTGGTGGCGCCGTGATCAATCTGACCTCGTTTGTCGGCACCGTGGCCCCAGCCCATATGGCGCTCTATGCCGCCACCAAAGGCGCGATCAACACCATTACCAAGACCCTGGCGAAGGAACTGGCGCCGCGCAACATCCGCGTCAACGCGATCAGTCCCGGCTATGTGCTGACCGAAGGCGTCAGGGCCGCGGGCATGCCGGGCTCTCCCCTGGAAGAACAGGCAATCGCCATGACGCCGCTGGGGCGTGCCGGCATGCCCGAGGATATCGCCCTTCCTGCGGTCTTCCTGGCTTCCGACAATGCCCGCTTCATCACCGGCGAGATCCTCTCGGTGACCGGTGGCGCGGGCATGTAGCGCTGCGGCCTGCCCGGTTTCAGCCTCGCGCCTGCCGGCAATTGCGCGTTGAGTTCACCGAGACGATGCCGGGCCGAGGAGCGGGGCGCCGCTCCTCAGAACCGCATTGGGCGCAGCACCCAAGTTGCGCCCATAGCGGTTCGGCCTCGCGGCCGCGCCGCGAATATCCCGACAGGGCGCGCGGCCGCGCGAGCATTCTGTGTCGCTGATCTGTCAAAGGTGATTGGTGGGCCCACCAGGACTCGAACCTGGAACCAGACCGTTATGAGCGGTCGG
>CAXBHD010000015.1:0-24791 GCA_963975335.1 uncultured Devosia sp.
GCCTGGGTTGGCATCTACCTGCTCTGGAACGGAATTGCTTTCGTATTCAATTGGTAAGCCCCGCATCCTAGACCGTTGTAAGCGCCGGTATTACTTGCGGTCCCTGCATCGGCAAGACTAGATCCAGCGATAAACTACAGCGTCTCGCTCGACTGTTCCTGTACAATTTTGCGCGGCAGTTTGCGCCGGCTGTCGCCCACCTGATTTTGGGTGAATTTGTGACCGGGCGTCGCATTGCAGCTATGCGCACCCGGCGTTGCCTCGCTTTTGTGATCATGTTTGCCTGACGTCGGACAGCAAGGCGCTATGCATGCTCGACGGGCTTTGCGGTCAAAAGCGGCGTCCCCTGTGATCAGGGTCAATTTGATGTTTCGACGGGCTGGATCCCACGTAAGCGCCTGCGCTTGCGTGAACCATGACCTACGCCCAGCAGGGCCGAGCAGCGCCATTCGTTCCCAAGGCTTCAAACTCAGCGAGAGAACGTCATGTCGACCACAAATGCGGAAATCGGTTCAACACACGGTCAGGCCAAATTCAGCACGGGGTGGGGTCCTGGCACAAAGCGGACCTTTGACATCGTGGTGGCATCGGCGATTTTGCTGTTTGCCCTACCCACCATGTTTTTCATTGCCGTTATCATGTTCTCCACCGATCGGGGGCCAATCCTGTTTTCCCATGAGCGCATTGGCCGGAACGGCAAACGCTTCAAGTGTCTCAAATTTCGCTCCATGGTGGTCAACTCGCAGGAGGCATTGCGGCAGCATCTGGCGCAGCGGCCCCAGGCCCGCGCCGAATGGGAAGCGACGCAGAAGCTGCGTGACGATCCCCGGATCACGCCGCTCGGGCGGTTCCTGCGCTCGACCAGTCTCGACGAGCTGCCACAGCTGATCAACGTCATTCGTGGCGAGATGAGCCTGGTCGGGCCGCGCCCGATCGTCCAGGATGAAGTGGTTCGCTATGCCGACCAGATCGAGCATTATGCCGCCGTGCGTCCCGGCATTACCGGCCTTTGGCAGGTGAGCGGGCGCAGTGACGTCGGCTATGACCAGCGGGTCGAGCTCGACACGCTCTATGTCCGGGAGCAGTCCTTCATTGGGGACCTGATCATCCTGGTCAAGACCGTCAAGGTCGTCGTCATGCGCACCGGCAGCCGATAGAGGAGACTGGCATGGCTTTGCTTTCACTTCGCCCGCGGGCCTTTCGAGCGCGCAATCCCGGTCGTGACGCGGAGACCGATGAGGTCCGCTTCAGCACGATCAGCAATGCCATCACCATGGCCCTGGCTGATGCCCGTCGTGAACGCGACGGGTTGAGCCAGCGCATGGAGCTTTATTATGCCCAGGCCACGACCCTGCTCGACAATGCGCCGGAATATAGCCGACGCGACCGTATAGACGAGGCGGCCATCGGTTCGGCCGAGAATAGCGCGGCGCGCGCCCGTCAGCGCCTGGCGCAGCTCGATGACCAGATCCGCCGGCTGGAAGACCTGCTGGCCCAGGTCGGGCAGGGCGCTGCGCCCAATGCCGTGCCGAGTGGCGGCGTCGCCTAAAGTGGTCACCGGTCCGGCCGATCGGCCGCAGCCAGAGACGGGCCAGGCTCGGGGCGGGCCGCTCGTTTCGGTAATCATGGCCAATTTCCAGGCGGGCGCAAAGCTTGTTCCCGCCCTGCGCTCCGTACTCGGCCAGACCATGTCTGACCTTGAAGTGATTGTCAGCGACGATGCCTCGCAGGACAACAGCCTCGAGCTGGTCCGCAGCATGATGCAGGCGGATGCGCGTATTCGCCTGATTGCCCATGAAACCAATCGCGGGCCGGCCCATTGCCGCAACCGGGCACTGGATATGGCGCGTGGGAGCTGGATGGCAGTGGTGGATTCCGATGACATTCTCCACCCGGAGCGTTTCGAGCGCCTGCTGGCGGCCGCCGATGAGTTTGCTGCCGACATGGTGGCTGACAACTTGCTGCTGTTCCACGAGGACGGCAGCCGGCCGGGCCTGATGCTGGAAGCTCAGGATGCGGGCAGTTTTGTGATTTCGCCCCGGGACTGGGTCCTGGCGGGCCTCGATGGCTCTCCTGCGCTGGGCTATCTCAAGCCGATGATCCGCACCGACCGCCTTGCAGGCCGGCGCTATGACGAAAAGCTGCGCATTGGCGAGGACTATGACTTGGTGCTGCGCCTGCTGCTGGCTGAGGCGCGCATGGTCGTTATCCGGGAGCCCTTCTATCTCTATCGGCGCCATTCGGCTTCAATTTCACACCGGCTTTCGGTGCGTGACATGCAGGCCATGGTGGACCGGCAGGCGGCCCTGGCCGCCCTGCATGAGCCCTTGCCGACCGAATTGTCAGCGGCCTTTGCGCGGCGGCAGGCGTCGCTGCAGGCTGGGCTGTCTTATGAGCAGCTGGTCGCCAGCATCAAATCCCGGCATGTCCTGCAGACGCTGCGCCTTTTGGGTGCCAATCCCCGGCATGTGTCGCGTCTGGCGCGGTCCTTGATCGAGGGTCGGCGGCGCCGGCCCGGGCGACCGGCAGCGCCATCACCCACCGGCACGGTCGTGCTCGGCGCGCGCGGGATCCCAGGGGCTAGTCATGAAGTGCCCGACTATGTCCCCGCGCACCGGGTGGACTGGTCCGCCAAGGCCCCCCATCCGCTTTGGCGCGACCTGGCCTCCTATGCCGGGAGCCGTTGCGTGGCCCTGGATCTGGCCGGTCGATATGCGGCCGGCTTCATTCCGGAGGTCGAGCTCGAAGCGCAGGCCGCACCGCTGGAGGCGTCATGACTAGCCGGCCATGGCAGCTGACCATCAATCAGGCTCATCTGCTGACTTTTGGCGCCTTTGCCGCTCTGGTGCTCAATGCCATGTTCGGGTCGCTGGCGGCGCTGACCTTTATCGGCTGTGGCGGTTTGCTGATTGTCAGCAATGTGCCGGCCAGCGTGGACAGCGTGCGTCGCTACTGGTTTGTGCTGCTGCTGCCTGCCTATTGCCTGCTGACGGCACTGTGGTCGCAATATCCGAGCAATACGCTGCGCTACGGGCTGCAGCTGAGTTTTACTTTCGTCGTTGCCATGGTGCTGACGGGGCGTCTGTCGACCGCCTCGCTGATGCGTTTGATGTTCGTCGTCTATGGCATTGGGGTGATTGCCAGCGTCCTGTTCGGTCGCACCGGATCATTTGGCGCCTGGCTGGGCGTGTTCGGCAGCAAGAATGCCTTTGCCGCGCATCTGGCGGTGTTTGCGCTGATCGCCGTGGCCGTGGCGGCTGATCGCAACTCCTCCTGGCTGCTGCGGCTGCTGGGCGGCGTGGGGGCCCTGTCCTCGGTGCCGCTGCTGGTGCTGGCGCAGTCGGCCGGCGCGAGCATGATGGTCGTGCCCTGCATCGCCGTGGTGCTGCTCAGCGTGCTGTCGGCCCGGTTGAGCGGCCTGCAGCGGGTGTTCCTGATGGCCATGCTGGTGCTGGCCGGTGCGGCGCTGGCGCTGCTGATTGGCACGATGGGCGATACACTATTGGCCGGCATCCTTGAGGGATCGGGCAAGGACGCGACGCTGACTGGACGCACCGAACTTTGGGCGACAGGCTTAAGCTATATTGCCGAGCGGCCGCTACAGGGGCTGGGCTATCGCGCCTTCTGGGTCATCGGCTTCGCGCCGGCTGAAGAGCTGTGGGCCATGTTCGACGTGCCATCTGGCGCCGGCTTCAATTTCCACAACACCTATATTTCCAACGCGGTCGAGATCGGGTTGATCGGGTTGGGGCTGCAGGTTGCCATCATGTATGGCGGCGCCCTGCTGATGGGGATCTACACCTTTGCCCGGCCCAGCGCGCCCAATGCCCTGCTGCTGGCGCTGCAGATCCTGATGATCTTGCGCAGTTTCATTGAGGTGGAGGTGTTTTTCGAATTCTCCATCCGCTCGATCATGGGCGTCGCCACTTTGATCTATGCCATTGCCGGATTAAGCGCATTGCGCCGGCCCGCTGCCCGCCGACCGCGCCCTTCAACAGGAGCCCTGAGCCATGTCGTCCTATCAGACCGACCGCGTTCACTTCCGCACCCCCACCTATAAACGGCCCGATGCGCTGCGCCGCGCGCTGCGGTCGATGATCGCCCAGACGGCCACGGACTGGGTCTGCGATGTCTATGACGATGATCCAGCCGAGGCCGGCCGCGATGTGGTGGCGGGGCTCGGCGACCCACGCATTCACTACACGCCCAACAAGCCGCAGCTGTTTGCCTCGCGCAATATCGACCACTGCTTTTCGGCGGAAAATACGCGCGGCGCGGAATTCTTCTGTGTCGTTGAAGACGACAACTCCATCGAGCCCAGCTTCTGCGCGGAAAACATCGCGCTGGCGCGGCGCCACGACGTCGAGATCGTGCTGCGCAACCAGGTCATCGAATATGGCAGTGGCACCGCGGCAGCGCGGATTGGTACGACCGGGGTGCTCGATGACCTGTTCATCGAGGGCCTCTACGCTGCCGAAGAGTTTCGGCTGGCGCTGCTGGCGGGTATCGGGGTGTCAAATGGCGGCCTGTTCTGGTCGGTGCGGGCGCGCTCGCCGCTGGAAATTCAGTATGCCTGTACGGCGACGCTGCAGGAATATCTGCGGACCTATTCGATCGTCGACCCGGTCTATGTGGCCATGCAGCCCCTAGCAGTATGGGCAGAGAATGCCGAACAGACCACGCGCAATGCCGAGCTGGCGGCCGGCTATCTGCGCCGCGAGCTGGATCTGAAACGGGCCGTGCAGGCGCTGCGGCAGAAGGTCTGGCGCGAGACGCGCCAAGAACAGCGCCAGGCCTTTCTGACCAGCCCACGCTTTGCCGCCCCGGCCAGCGTTCGGGCGACCCATGTCGCCAAGGCGCTGATCGCCCAAGGGCTCGGGGGGCATGTATCACCCTTTGCGGCTATCCGCCTGCGCATGCGTGGGCTGATGATCCGCGCTCTGGGCAGGCTGACGCCTGACTTCGACCGGTTTGTCGCGTCGCGGCAGCGCGGACCGGCGCAGCCGGCATGAGCATTACTGTCGATCCTGCATCAGGCCGGGGCCACCTGACCAAGGGCCGCGCGGCGGCGGCGATCTCAGGGACAATCTGGTCGCTGGTCAGCAGCCTCGTGCCGAGCGCGCTGGGCTTTCTGGTATTTCTGGCCAGTTCGCGTGTCCTCTCACCCACCGAGTTCGGCATTGTCGCCTTTGCGGTCAGCATTGCCAGCGTCGGGGTCGCCGTGGCGCCGGCCGGCTTTCGCGAGGCGCTGATCCAGCGCGAGCAGATCAGTGCGGCCCATCTCGATACGGTGTTCTGGCTCTGTCTGGGATCGGCGCTGGTCATCTATGCCGCCCTGTGCGTCGCCGGCCCGTTTATCGGCGGCGCTGCAGGCCAGCCGCTGCTGGCCGCGCTCATTCCGCTGGTCGCGGCCCGGGTGATTTTCGAGATGGCGGCCGCCGTGCCCAATGCGCTGATCGTGCGCACCATGGCGTTCAAGATGCTGGCTTTGCGCACCACCTTCGCCTCGCTGGTGACGGCTCTGGTATGCCTCGGACTGCTCTGGGCCGGTTTCGGACTCTGGGCGCTGGCATTTTCACAGCTGGCCGGCTCGGTCGCGGCCTGTATCGGTGCCATGATCGGTGCGCGCTGGCTGCCCGGGCTGCGCTTTGACCGGGCCGCCTTGCGGGAGCTGCGGGCCTTTGGCCTGTTTTCCACCGGCAATCACTTTATCACCACCATCAATATCGACCAGCTGCTGATCGGCGCCCTGATGGGGCCGGCCTGGCTGGGCCTTTACAGCTTTGCCCGCCGCATCTTCCAGATCCTGACCGATCTGATCGCCGGGGCGCTGAACCTGGTCTCCTACTCATTGCTGTCGTCGATGCAGCGCGAGCCGGCCAAATTGCGGGAGGCCTATCTGCTGGGCACCTTTGCCTCATCCGTGGTGGCGTTTCCGGTGTTTTCGGGCCTCGCTTTGGTGGCGCCCGACCTCATCCCCTTTGCCTTCGGACCGGCCTGGATCGAGGCTGTTCCGGTCGTTCAGGCCTTTTGCATGCTCGGTCTGCTGACCGCCATCGGCATCCTGCAATCGTCGCTGATCCGCAGCCAGGGCAAGGCCAATCTGTGGTTCTACTATATCCTGGGCAAGCAGGTGGCGACGGTGCTCTACATCTTCCTGTTTGCCGGCTGGGGCGTTGTCGCCCTGACCCAGTCGCTGGTCGTGCTCAATCTCATGCTGTGGCTGCCGACGCTCTACATGGTCGTCCGCCTGCTCGACATGTCGATCTGGACCTATCTGCGCTCCTTTGCCCTGCCGGTCGTGGCCACCTTGATCATGGTGGGATGCGGTTGGCTGGTGCAGCGCTATATGGGAACAAGCGGCGTGCCGCTGCGCCTGGCGACGACCATTGGCGCCGCAGCCCTGGGCTACGGCGCCGTCATCGCAGTGCTGGGCAGGGCGCGGATCAAGACGCTGGTCGGGTTTGTCCGCCGGCGGCGCTAGGCCGCTGCCAGGCGGCTGCGCACGAAATCGTCCGTGGCGCTTTGTGCGCGCTCGGTCACCTCGACAATCGCGCTGTCGCGGCTGAGTTGCGGCTCGAGGCGCGCCATCCGGTCGAGGTGCTGGGCGGCCAGGCTGGTCAGGATCCGGTTGGGGACCGTGGCCAGGGGCGATGCGCTGAGCCGGCCAATCTTGCCATGGCTGCCGCCGCGGCCGGTCTTGCCGATATAGTATTCGAGCACGCTGCTGGGCTTGAGGTCGTTGAGGCGGACATCAAGGCCCAGCGCGCCGGCCCAGTCGAGCCACTTCTTGTGGTGCCCGCCATAGATGGGCCGGGCGCCGATCCAGGGGGTGCGCAGGGCATCGGCAACGATGGCGCCATGCATGGCCTCGGTAATCAGCAGGCGCGCGCCCTGGATCTGGCTGAGCACTTTTTCGACGGGTTCGGTGGCATCGATCAGCGTTATCCCCGCCTGCCGGCAGGCTTCCGCCCAATTGCCGCGTTCCAGACTCTCGTAATGGGGCATGAAGGCCACGCCGACGCTTGTGTCGGGGGCAGGCAGATCCATGGCCCGCAGCAGGATAGCGCTGTCGCAGATCGACAGACCCGGCGCGATGCCCAGCGTCTTGGCCGTATTGGGGCCGCGCACGAAGCGGATGTCCCAGCTGCCGTCATGCACGTCGGGCAGGCCCATATAGCCGGCATAGCCCGAGCCCATGACGAATTTGCGCGATTTGGCAGGGAGGTGATCGCCGATGATCGAGCCGATGCCGACAAAGAGCTCGGACTCGTCCTCGTCGAGGAAACCCTTGGGCAGCAGAGCCGGCCAGACATGCAGGTTCAACTCGTCGCCGAAATTGGGCACCTTGCCGCGAAAGAACACCAGTTTCATCGTTGAACTCCTAATCCTGGCACAGAATGGATTGGTCGAAGGCGCAATCTTGGCCGAGAGGGGTGAAGGCGACCCAGTCCACTTCGAGCGCGATGGGCGCCGTTACGGGCGTGAAACTGCCCATCCAGTCGGTCAGGGTGTCCGAGCCCCAGAGGCTGAAGAAGATGCGCTGTGGATTGCTCGGAATGGTCGCCGGGTCATCCATGGTCCGGACCAGCGCGCCATCGATATAGAAGCGGATACGGTCCGGCTCCCAGGTAAAGGCATAGGTGATGAAATCGGCGTCGGACGGGCCGGGCAGGGCATGGGACTGGCCACTGCCGGTGGTGCCGTCGCCGCTGACGCCCTTGACGAAAGTGGTAGTGTCGACCTGACCGGTATTGTGCAGCAAAACCTCGAAGTCGATTTCGTCATGCGGCTTGCTTTGCTGGGGGCCGATATAGGTGAAAAAGGCCGCATTGAGCCCCGAACCGGCAGGGGTTTTCATACGGGCCTCGAAAGTACCGAAGCCGAACGCCGTGCGGGTCTGGATTTCGCCGCAGCGATACTGGCGAGCGCCTTTGGGCAGGGGCGCAAAGCCCACATTGAGCTGGCCGCCAGACACAGTGGCCTGGTCGCCGGACCAGGTGCAGTTCTGGTGGGGTCCATTGCTCCAGCCGTCGGACACGTACCACCGCGACAAGTTGAGCGAGTCGAAGTCGTCCCGGAAGGCGGTGCCTTGCGCCAGGGCGGGCGCTGACGGCAGCAGGGCAAGGGTGCTCATGGCGAGAACGAGAGTTCGGGCGATCATGGTTTGTACTCCTGTCGCGCGACAATAACGTCGCCCGCTTCTATGGACGTGTTGAGGGTGGCAGGCATCTCTTCGCCGTTGCGAATAATGAGGTAGCTGAGCGTCAGTCCGGCATCGCCGGGCAGGGGGAGGCCGGTAAAGAGCGCAGCCTCCTGCACCAGACCCTGCTGGGTAGCGATCTTGAGCTGCAGGGCGGCCAGTTCGCCGTCGACAGACTGGTGCTCCAGGGTCAGGTCCGATAGCCGCTGGTCGGTCAGCCGCGCCTGTTCGCGCTGGGCAGCGACGATATCCTGCTGAGCCTGCATGGTTGTGGTCTGGGTATCAAGTAGCCGGGTTTCCAGATCGGAAACGCTGGTCTGCAGCGAAGCCACGCGCGAAGCCAGAGCGAGGCCGTCATCGGACAGGGCCGTGACCTTTTCGAGCTGTTCGCGTGCCGTCGCCAGTTGCGTTTCGATGGCCACCGCCTTTTGCCCAAAGGCATCAATTTGCCGGTTGAGCAGGGCTACCTGATCGCTCAGCGAGGTGGACTGCGCTTCGGCCTGGCGCCGTTGTGCTGACATGATGGCGGTCTCGGCGGCCAGCAGCGCTCTGATATCGCTAGCCTCGGCCAGTTCGGACGGCACGCTGATCTGCTCCAATCCGTCCAGTTCTGCGTCCAGGCGGGCGCGGCGCACCAGCAGGCGCCGGTACTCGTCCTGCAGAACCTCGAGATTGCCCGACGCCGTCAGCATTTCGCGCTCGGGGCGCATGGCCGTATCGGAGCCGCGCCGCTCGCCGCCGGCCAAAGCAAGGGCTTTGACCACCGTCAGGTTCGGGGCGAAGGGATATTCGCCCGGATTGCCAACATCGCCGGTCACGTAGATCGGTCCATAGGCCGACACCTCAACGGTAACCGTGGGGGCAGTGCTCAGGCCCAGGGTCTGCTGCAATGCTGATCCGAGCGCCATGGCCAGATCGCCACTGGTTCGACCGGCACCTTCGACGGCGCCCAGCATGGGGAAGTTGACCGTGCCGTCGGCGCCGACGACATAAGTGCCGCCCAAAGCGGTCCATTCCTCGAAGGTCGAGCTGCCGGCCTGCCACTGCACCACCCTGACGGTGAGCGTGTCTGAGACCCCCAGCGCATAAGCGTCTGCCGCCCTCGCGTGCCCCAGCGTGGCAAGACCCATGGCCAGGGACAGGGTGAACCATAGAGCTGGTCGATGCCGTTGCGGGATCGTCGTCAAATACCCATCCTCGCTGCTGATCGTGCTGGCGAGGATTGTTGATATCGAACGTGCCCGCAATGGGGCGGCACCGCGGCAGAACCTGCCACGTTTCCATCCGGCAAGCGTAAGGGGCTGTTTTAGTTAGCGTTTTCGCTTTGGATCGACACTTGCCACCGGGGTCAAAGCTGGCATGCGTGGAGTGGACAAGTGGATTGCCACGCGACCCGGCCGGCCGGCGGCACCGCGCCGCACAACGGCGCCGGCCGGTGCAAATCCCAGCGAAGCCAGGCGCCGGCGCTGCTGTTGTGACAGCGCGACCCAGACCAGGCTGCGATCCTCGTCGGAAAGCTCGCCGAATTCCTGCTGGTGAAGATTGCTCCGGGTCTGCACCTCGAAGACGCGCGCTTTGCACTCGTCGCCGATCTGCCGCAAGGCGGAGAACAGGCGAGCCGCCCGTTGCGGAGATAGCTGGAGATTGCGGTCGAAATAGACTGCCGCCTCCTCCAAGTCGGTGTCGAGAATGAGGGTCTGGACGTGACGAATGATGTCCTGGCAGGTCTGCTGCTTGAGCCGTGCCGTCAGGCCATGCGCGTAGTCGCGCGCCGCCCGCGGCCCCAGCGCCTGGCCGTCGATATCAGCGCTGATATTGTATCGGCTGACGCAGCTTTCGCAGATCCAGACGGTCTGCAATTGTCTGGTGACTTCGTAGGTCAGGCGAAGTTCGCTGCGGCCGCAAAAGCCGCAGGTGCTGCTGAGGGTGACATCGTCCCTAAGCTGCCAAGTGTAGTGCCAATCGATCGGGTCGCCCACGTGTTCAAGCAGGGTATAGCGGTTTTGAACCAAGGGTAGTCTCTCAGGGGTTGCAGGCACGCTTCGAGACCGCTCGGGCGGGGCGTGAACTGTGCGGCAAAGGTCAGCTTAAGCGTGGTTCATCATCAAACTATCAATACAAACGAACCACTTGCGCCGATTCCAATGCACGCCAAATTCGGCCACAGGATGGCGAGGGGGGAGCGCCCGCAGAGACGGTCCGCCGGTCGGCGCACCGCGGGCAGCGCGGTTTCCGTTGTTGGGCGCCGCCCCAGGCGTCTGCCTGGCGGAAGGCTAGTTGCCCGCGCCGCCCGTCCACCGCCAGTGGCGGATCTCGGGCAGGTCTTCGCCGTGCTGGCGGATATAGGCATTGTGCTCGGCCAGCCGCGTGGTCACGATATCAGCAAAGGCCTGGCGGCGGTCCTGCAAGCTGTCGACGCGGTCTACCACGGCCTTTGCGAGGTGGAAGCGGTCGAGCTCGTTGAGTACGGCCATGTCGAAAGGCGTCGTGGTGGTGCCTTCCTCCTGATAGCCATGCACATGAAAACTGTCATGGTTACGACGCCGATAGGTGAGCCGGTGGATCAGCGCGGGATAGCCGTGATAGGCGAAGATTACCGGCTTGTCGGTGGTGAAGATGGCGTCGAATGCCGCGTCATCCATGCCGTGCGGATGCTGGCTGGGGGCCTGCAGCGCCATGAGATCGACGACGTTGACAAAGCGCAGTTTGAGGTTCGGAAACTGCTCGCGCAGGATCATCACGGCCGCCAGTGCCTCCATCGTGGGGACGTCACCGGCGCAGGCGATTACCGCGTCGGGTTCTTCGGTGCCGCAGGTCGAGGCCCAGTCCCAGGCACCCAGGCCGACGGTGCAATGGGCCACCGCCGCATCGCGGTCCAGCCATTGCGGCGCCGGCTGCTTGCCCGCAACGATGACGTTGATGTAATCGCGGCTGCGCAGGCAGTGGTCGACGACCGATAGCAGGGTATTGGCGTCGGCCGGCAGGTAGACCCGCACCACGCTGGCCTTCTTGTTCATCACGTGGTCGATAAAGCCGGGATCCTGATGGCTGAAGCCGTTATGGTCCTGGCGCCAGACATGGGAGGTCAGCAGATAGGTCAGCGAGGCGATTGGCTTGCGCCAGGGCACGTCCTTGGAAACGTTGAGCCACTTGGCATGCTGATTGAACATGGAATCGACGATGTGGATAAAGGCCTCGTAGCAGGAAAAGAAGCCATGCCGGCCGGTCAGCAGATAGCCCTCCAGCCACCCCTGGCAGAGATGTTCGCTCAGAACTTCCATGACCCGGCCGTCGGCGGCCAGCTGACGATCGGTTTCGAGCTGGTCGCCGATGAAGACGCGGTTAGTGGCCTCGAAGACAGCACCCAAACGGTTGGATTCGGTCTCATCGGGGCCGAAGATGCGGAAATTGCTGGCATCGGCATTGAGCCTGAGCACGTCGCGCAGAAATTGGCCGACGGCACGGGTCGCCTCGCCGTCGACAGCGCCCGGCTCGGTCACCTCGATTGCATAGTCCTTGAAGTCGGGCAGCTTGAGGTCGGTGAGGACCACACCGCCATTGGCATGGGGATTGGCGCTCATGCGGCGCGGGCCTGAGGGCGCCAGCGCGGCGAGATCGGCCCGCAGCCGGCCCGTATCGTCGAAAAGTTCCCGTGGCCGATAGCTGGCCAGCCAGTCCTCGAGGATCAGCAGATGCTCGGGCACCTCGGCCAGCTTGGCCAGTGGCACCTGGTGGGAGCGCCAGGTGCCTTCAGAAGGGTTGCCGTCCACCGTCTTGGGGCCGGTCCAGCCCTTGGGCGAGCGCAGCACGATCATGGGCCAGGCGGGTCGGTCGGTAACGCCGCCGTTACGGGCGCCGTCCTGGATGGCCTTGATGTCGGCGAGAGCCGTGTCGAGCGTTGCCGCCATCAGCTGGTGCATGATGGCCGGGTCGTCGCCCTCCACGAAGTGCGGGGCATAGCCATAGCCGCGGAACAGCGCCTCGATTTCGTCATGGCTGATCCGCGACAAGACGGTGGGGCTGGCGATCTTGTAGCCATTCAGATGCAGGATTGGCAGGACGGCGCCATCGCGGGCCGGATTGAGAAACTTGTTGGAGTGCCAGCTGGTGGCCAGGGCCCCGGTTTCCGCCTCGCCATCGCCAACGACGCAAGCCACGACCAGGTCAGGATTGTCGAAGGCGGCGCCATACGCATGCATCAGCGAATAGCCCAGCTCGCCGCCCTCGTTGATGGAGCCCGGTACTTCGGCGGCGACATGGCTGGGAATGCCGCCCGGCCAGGAAAACTGCGTCACCAGCCGCTTGAGGCCGTCAAGGTCCTGGCTGACCTCGGGGTAAAGCTCGCTATAGGTGCCTTCAAGATAGGTATTGGCCACGAGACCGGGTCCGCCATGACCCGGGCCGGTGACATAGATCATGTTGAGGTCGAGCGCCTTGATCAGGCGGTTGAGGTGGACATAGATGAAATTGAGGCCCGGTGTGGTGCCCCAATGGCCCAGCAGGCGCGGCTTGACATGGGCCAATGTCAATTTTTCGGTGAGCAGGGGATTATCCCGCAGATAGATCTGGCCCACCGATAGATAGTTTGCGGCGCGCCAATAGGCATCCATGCCGGCCAGCTGGTCCGGAGACAGGGGCGAGTTCATCATAGCGAATCCTTGTGCTGCAACAGGGAGGCGAGAGCGGCGGCGATAACCGCCTCTTCATTGGTGGGGATCACATGTATGGCCGTGGACGCGGTCGTGCTCGAAATGAGCGGGGCATTGGCCTGGTTGAGGGTGCTGTCGAGGCTGATGCCGAGGAAATCCAGACCGGCGCAGATGCGCTCGCGGATGATGACAGCGTTTTCGCCAATGCCGCCGCTGAAAACCAGCGCGTCCACACCGCCCAGCGTGGCGGCGAAAGCGCCGATGGTCTGGCGGATGCGGTAGCAGAACAGCGCAATAGCCTCGGCGGCACGCGGATCGCCTGCCTCGGCGGCCAGCAGGTCGCGGATATCGGCGCTGGTATCGGAGATGCCCAGCAGGCCCGACTGGTGGTTTACCATCCGGTCGAAGGTCATGGCATCCATGCCCTCGGTCTCGGCCAGATAGCGGACGAGACCGGGGTCCAGGTCGCCGCTGCGGGTGCCCATGGGGATGCCGGCAGCCGGGGTGAAGCCCATCGAGGTGTCCAGGCTGCGGCCGCGATGCACGGCGGCCAGGCTGGCGCCGCTGCCCAGATGGGCCAGGATCAACCGCCCCTGGGCCACCTCGGCACCGGCGCGCTGGCCCAGTTGCTGCAGCAGATAGCGATAGGACAGGCCATGAAAGCCGTAGCGCTGGACACCCTGTTCGTAGAATCGGCGAGGGATGGCCAGCATCCGCGCGGGCACCGGCATATCGGCATGAAAGGCGGTATCAAAGCAGGCCAGCTGGGGCAGGGCGCCGAAGCGGTCGCGGCTCGCCTTGATCATGGCGATTTCCGCCGGCAGATGCTCAGGCGCATAGGCGATGATTGCCTCCAGTTCGGCGAGCAATGTGTCATCAATGGCGCTATGGGCGCGGTAGCGCGGTCCGCCATGCACGATCCGGTGGCCGATGGCAGCAATGGCCTGCGGTCCGAATTCCCTGGCGAGCCAGGCAAACAGGACGTCAAGCGCTTCGGCATGGGTCGAGATTGAGACAGGCGTCGCGTGAGGGGGGCGGTCGATGCCATCGACGAGCATGACCGTGCCTGGCCGTCCGAGCTTGTCGAACTTGCCGGCCACATGTCGGGTTTTGCCGTCATGTCCAAACAGCCCGAATTTCAGGCTTGATGAGCCGCCGTTCAGGGTCAGCAGGAAGCGCCGGCCAGGGGGCGCCGACTGCGATGGCGGATGCCTGATGTCACTCACCGCTGCGCTCATGCAAGGGGGGCTGCGGCCGTGACGATCCGCACTGCATCGCCAGAGAGAACATGGTCTGCACCTCTACATCGTCCCAGTCACCCGCCGGAGACGGCGCGCGCGCACCCGCTTTTGGTGTCAGGTGAACACCTTAAGGCTCGGGGCGGGTTGACAAGATCACCTCAACACAGCGCGCTGCCGGCGTCCAGCCACCATCGACGGGGTCTCTTTCAGGCGCTGCACGGGCCGTTGGCAGCGCGCCGGCGCTATTGCCGCCAGTGCGGTTCCGGCTCTGCCAGCGTCTGCAGACTGCGTGGCTCAGCGCCCTCGATGCGTTGAAGCAGCAGGCGCGTCAGTTCACGGCCGGCGGCAAAGACGTCCTCGCGGATGCTATCCATTGCAGGGAACAGGGTGGGCAAGATGCCGGAGGTCTGTTTGTAGACCAGCTGCACATCCCGGCCGAGCTGCAGACCGCCTTCCTGCAGACCGCCGACCAGCGCGATGGTGCGGGTCTCACTGTCGCAGACAATGCCATCGGGCCGGTTGGCATCTGCCGCCAGCGCCATGGCACTGCGCCGCATTTCTTCGGGCGGCAGGCCCGGTCGGCCATCGAGAAGGCGCGATTCAAGGCCCAGCCGACGGGCCGCCTCGTGAAAGGCGGTGACGATATTGTGGTGATTGGTCGTTCGGTCATCGCCAACAACAAGCATGACGCGCCGGCAGCCCTTATCGGCCAGTCGCTCGACAGCCTGGCTGGCAAAGCGTTCTGCGTGGAAGTCGTGAAAGGCATGGGGGGCGCTGAATTCGGTCCGTCCATGCGTAACGAAAGGAAAATCGGTATCGCTGAGCATCTGCACACGAGGATCGCGCCGGGTCGTATGCGTGATGATGACGCCGTCGGCGGTGCGGTTGTCGAGAATGTAGCGGATCGTATCCGTATTGGCGCCGCGCACGAATTCGGGGATGACGGTCAGGTGATAGCGCGTGCCGGTGATGGCATGGCCGATGCCCTGGATCATCTGGCGGGCAAAGTCGATAGAATCTTCAGCGCTGTCGAGCACCAGGGCGATGACATTGGACTTGCCGGTGCGCAGGCGCACCCCCGCGCGGTCCGGCACATAGCCCAGCCGTTGCGCCGCTTCATTGACCCGATCGCGCGTCTCCTGCTTGAGCGAGGTGCCGCCGCGCAGCGACAGCGATACCGTTGACAGGCTCAACCCGGTGGCCTGGGCGATCGTGCGAAGGGTAACGCGCTGCGGCCTGTTGCCTCGATCGTTGCTGGTCAATCTCAGGTCCTTGGCCACAGTTTGGTCGGCCCCCTTATTTACACCGCGGCAGCCTGAATCCAAACCGCCATAAATATAGGGCTTGTCAAACCGGCTCGGTGCCGTGCCGGATGGATCCACCCCGCTGCAGGCGCGCAGCGATGGCGCTGCAGAACAGGGCCCAGGCTGCGCCAAGGCACCAGCCTGCCAACACGTCACTGGGATAGTGCACGCCCATATAGATCCGGCTCATACCGATCAGCAGCGTGAGCACAAGTGCCGCGCTGATGGCAAAGATGCGCAATGAGCGGGTGGGCGCCAGCCGGGCCAGCAGGGCGCCCAAAGTCAGGAAGGTTACCGCCGAGAGCATGGCGTGACCGCTGGGGAAGCTGGCGGTGAACTGGTGCGACATGGCCACGAGATCGGGGCGGGGGCGGTCATAGCTCATTTTCAGCACCGTGCTCAGGATGGTGCCGCCCAGCACCGACAGGATGATGAGCAGGGCCTCGGCCCGCATGCGGGCCAGCAGCAGATAGGCGCAGACGGCCAGCACGATCAGGCCAAGCAGCGCGAAACTGCCCAGGGCGGTGACGTCGCGGACCATTTCGTGCACCCAAGGCGGGCCGATGGTGCTGTCGAGGTTGGCGGGGTCGCGAAACAGCATCAGGACGGCGGTATCGAACGCCTCCATTTCCCCCTCGAGCATTTCGTCGGCAATCTGCAGGAAGACCAGGATCAGTCCGCTGACCAAGGCAATGGATGCCAGCAGCCAGGCCTCGCCTGTGACCAGGCCATGCAGGCGGCGATAGGGAGCGGATTGAACCAGTCGATTGAACATTTTGACGCTTTCCTCGTGCATGGCACGCAACGTCTGGTCCTCGCACACGTTCCGTTTACGCACAACGCCGTTAGCGGACCGATACTTCATGAGCGAAACGATCAGCCGACCGACCCACTATGTCATTCTGAATTCCAATGCCGGAACGGCCAATGCCACCGGGGTCACTGCAGAGACGCTGGGCGCACTCTTCACGGCCAATGGTCTGAATGCGGTTATCGATGCCGACAGCGATCGGGACCTTGGCGAGCGCCTGGCGGCCGCCATGGCCAGCGAAGCTCCCACAATTGTGGCCGCTGGCGGGGACGGCACCATTACCGCACTGGCGGCCACGCTGGTGGATACGGACAAAAACCTGGCTATCCTGCCGCTGGGCACGGTCAACGCCCTGGCAAAGGATCTCCACGTGCCGCTCGATCTGCCGGCGGCCGTGGCGGCCCTGGCGACCGGGGTCAGTCACCGGATCGATGTGGGCGAGGTCAATGGGCGGGTGTTCCTGCACAAGGTCGTGGTCGGGCTGATTCCCGGCCTGGCAGCAGGGCGAGAACATATTCGCGGGCGGTATGATGCTGCCGCCAAGATCGGCTTTTTGCGCTATATGTTCCGGCGGCTGGCGCGAGCCAGGCGGATCGCGGTGGTTATCCAGCCCAAGCAGGGCGAGCGGCGTGTCGAACGGGTGCAGGCGATTGCAGTCTCCAGCAATGCCTATGACGAGGGACTGGGTCAGTTCTTCTCGCGGCACGTCCTGGACGGCGGCACGCTGACGCTTTACGTGTTGCGTCACCTCAATGCCGGTGATTTCCTTCGCCTGACAGCCAGCATGCTGCTTGGCCACTGGCAGCATGACGAGGCACTGACGATGGAGAGCGTGCAGGCGGTTACCATCGATTCGCGCAAATCCATGCTCAAGGTAATGTTCGACGGCGAGGTCGAGAATTTGCAGACCCCCCTCAATTTCACCATCCGCCCACGCTCGCTGTCGGTAATCGTGCCGCTCGAGACCGCTACGGCGGCGGTGGCATGAAGATATTGCATATTTCCGATCTGCATTTCGGCCATCACGACCCGGCGCTCGCGGCCGGCTTTGCCGATGACATCAATGCCCAGCAGCCAAGCCTCATCGTGGCCAGTGGCGATTTCACCCAGATTGGCTCCAAGGATGAGTTCGAGCAGGCCCGTGCCTTTCTCGACACGCTGACCGCCCCCGTTTTCGCCGTACCCGGCAATCACGACGTGCCGGCGGTCAACATCTTCAAGCGCTTCTTCAATCCCTACGGCTATTATCGTCGCTATATTTCGCCCGATCTCGAACCCTTCCTGGAAATGGATGGCGTAGCGCTTGTGGGCATGCGGACATCCCGGCGGGCCCGTCTGGAATGGAATTGGGGCCACGGCACGATTTCGCGCGGCCAGCTTGAAGACCTCGAGCAGCGATTCGCGCAGGCGTCGCCTGACGCCGTGCGCGTGATCGTGGCACATCACCCGCTGCTGTTTCCCACCCAGCCCATGGTGCAAAAGACCAAGCGGGTCAAACGGGCTGACGATGCGCTCGAGACTTTTGCCGGGCTCGGTGTCCGTTTGGTGCTATCGGGGCATTTTCACCTGTCCTATGTGCGCAAGCACGAGTCAAAACCGGTGGTCCGCGAAGGCGAGCCTTTGGGGGTAAGCAAGTCGACCGTGGCGCCGATCCTGATCGCTCAGGCCTCCTCGGCCATTTCGACCCGGCTGCGTGGCGAGTCCAATGCGTATAATCTGATCGACATCGGTCCCGAGCAGATACTGGTCACGGTGCGCGAGTGGCACGAGGGAGCCTGGCGGACGCGCGACAAAGCCAGCGAACCCGTGTGACGCCCCGATGGCTCGCGCTTTGGCTGGGGACAGACGAGAAGCCGGACTAGAAATGGCCGCCTTTGTGCGGCATCAGCGCCCCATTACATTTTCCGCGCTTGGCGGAGCCCGAAGGCAGACATCATGACTCATGCGCCGGTTCGTTCGCCGCTACTGGCCGCCGGCGCGATTCTGCTCAGCGTCGCCCTGCTGATCATGGGCAATGGCCTGCAGGTCATGCTTTTGCCCATCCGCGGCGGCATCGAAGGTTTTACGGCCTTCGAGGTCGGCATGCTGGGCTCGGGCTATTTCTTCGGCTTTGTCCTGGGTTGCGCCTTCTCGCCGCTCTTCATCATCCGTGCCGGCCATATCCGCACCTTTGCTGCCCTGGTGTCGATCGCCTCGGCGGCGGCCTTGGGCTATCCGCTGGCGGTCGACCCGCTGGTCTGGGTGCTGTTGCGGCTGATCACCGGCTTCTGTCTGGCCGGGCTCTATCTGGTAGTGGAGAGCTGGCTTAACGATCAGGCGACCAACGAAACCCGCGGCACGCTGATCTCCACCTATGTGACGGTCAATTTCACCGTCATCACGCTGGGCCAGATGATGGTGGCGCTGGTGCAGCCGACATCCTTTGTCCTGTTCTCCATTGCCTCGGTGCTGGTGTCGCTGGCGGCTGTGCCGATCGTTATGACCCGGTCCAGCCAGCCGCCGCCGATCACCATGGTGCGGTTTCGGCCGCGGCGCATGTTCCGGCTGTCGCCCACGGGCACCGTCGCCATCTTCCTGATCGGCGTGGCCACCGGGTCCTTCTGGTCGCTCGGCCCCAGCTATGCCAATGCGATCAGCGGCAACGTGACGGAAGCCGCCCTGTTCATGAGCGCGGCTGTCATCGGCGGGGCCCTGCTGCAATGGCCTGCGGGCAAGATCTCCGACCATATCGATCGCCGGGTGGTGATCATCGCGCTGGCGCTTGTCTCCGGCCTGCTGGGGGTGATTATCCTGTTGGTGCCGCATGTGACCTGGCTCTGGCTGACGCTGGGCCTGTTGTTCGGTGCGGGCCTGTTGCCTGCCTATGCCATTGCCGCCTCGCATGTTTTCGATTTCGCCGACCGCTCCGACTACGTGGAAATTTCGGCTGGCCTGCTGCTGCTCAACGGCCTGGGCGCCACGGTGGGACCGCTGTTGACCTCGCTGAGCATCGAGCTGTTCGGCCAGGCCGGCATGTTCATCACCAATGGCGCGGTCATGGTCGCGCTGATCGGCTTTGTCGCGGTCCGGCTGAGCCGGCGCGAAGGTCTGCCCGAGGCCGAAAAGGAGAATTTCGATCTTGGAACGGCCGGTGCCGTGTCGGTGGTGGGCGACGAGGAGGCCGTGCAGATGAGCGACCTGGTGGTGCAGGAACCGGCCACCTGAATCCGCCCTGGAACGAGAGCCGACGCCCTCGTCCCCGGGGTCAGTTCACCGCGTTGCGGGTTCAGACATATTTGCGCCAGTTGTGCTGTTCGACAAAGCCCAGCACCTCGCGAATCTTGCGGTTGGAGATTGGCGCCTCCCACTCGCCCATGGTGCGGGTAATGGGCGAGTTCGGTGCCCATTTGGCAAGGAAGTCGGCCGTGGGCTGATTGGCGGTGATCTCGTCATTGACGGCATTGAAGACCTGAAAACCGAGTCCATCCTTGGCTAGGCACAGATCGACAATCTGCCCGAGGTCGCGCGCGTCGATATAGCTCCAGGCATTGCGCTTGCGTGATGCTGGATCGGCGAGGAAGTCGACAAACTTGGCATATTCGTGGGGCTCGATCACATTGCCGATGCGCAAGGCATAGATGTCGATGCCGCTGCGCTGGGCAAAGGCGCGGGCGGTTTTTTCATTGACCACCTTGGACAGGCCATAGCTGTCCATCGGGTCGGTGTCATAGTCTTCCTCGAGCGGGAAGCTGTGAAAGTCCTTGTCACCCTCGGCAAAGCAGACGCCATAGGTGGTTTCGCTCGAGGCGATGACCACCTTCTTGATTCCCAGCTTCACCGCCGCTTCGATGACATTGTAGGTCGAGACCACATTGGTGCTGAACGTCACATTGTCCGGCCGTAGCAGCACGCGCGGCACGGCGGCAAAATGCACCACGGCATCGACTGGGGCAGGGCCCGCGCCGGCTGTGCTGGCAAACTCCTCCATGCCGAAATGCGTCGAGAGCGCGTTGAACACTTCCCCGCTATTGGTGAGCTCGGCCGTCAGCGTATTGATGCCAGGATGGTCGAGCGGCGTCAGATCGACATTGAGCACGCGGTGGCCGCGCTCGAGCAGATAGGGCACGACATGGCGTCCGGCCTTGCCGCTGCCGCCGGTGAATACGATGCGTTTGCTCATGGTGTGATCCTTCGTGAAGATATTGACGGTCGATCGGTGGCGCGTTCCAGAGCAAGGGCTTGAGCTATAGGCGGGCCGACGCGGTCGACAGGGTTGGCTGCATGGATAGCATCAAGAGGTCTGGTCTGTCGCAATGGGTTCGAGTGGCGATCCCCACGCGTCGCGTCGGCCCCTGCCAGGATGACGCGGCACCATGGGGAAGGTTCCGGTCGGTCGCTCTATCCCGGCCGTCCCCAGCTCACTTATCCTTGGCGGCGCCGTCTTGCTTAAACTGCCGCCCATCACCCCGCATGGGCGGCCTGCAGGCGAATAGTGGTGGGTCGGCCGGATGGAGGACGCCTTCTCCACAGGTTCCACGCTTCGGTCGCGACAGGGCGAGCGTCCCCTGGGACCGGACAGTTCCAAAAACGTCGAACCGGCAAGCCCGAGGCGTTTTCCGTCTCGTTTTTAAGTTCTACCAGAGCGAAAGCCGACTCGGGGGTCGTCCATCTCTGCATCCCCGGCGGCCACTGGTTGTCCGGCGCTCTCGCCTGGCCCCGGCAATGGCCGTGACAATGGCTTGCTCAAAACGTCCTACCCACGCAAGCTGACGGCCAGACCAGCCCGGCAAGTCGTTGGGTGGACTAGACTTAACCGCTTAAAGCGCGGCCACGCAAAGGGATAGACGATGAGTGAGACACCACAGCGAGAGACCATCGGCTTTGTCGGACTCGGCCATATGGGTCATGGCATTGCCAAAAACATCGTCGAGAAGGGCTACCCACTCTCTGTCATCGCCCATCGCAACCGGGCGCCGGTGGAAGATCTGGTCGGGCGGGGCGCTGTCGAGGTGACGTCACTGGCCGAGCTGGCACGGCGCTCGAGCGTGGTGTTTCTCTGCGTTACCGGCTCGCCCGAAGTCGAGGCGGCGGTCCGTGGTCCCGATGGCCTGGAAGCCCATCTGGCGCCTGGTTCGCTTGTCGTCGACTGCTCCAGTTCGGACCCGATATCGACTGCCCAGCTCGCCGGCGAATTGCAGGCCAAGGGAATCGACATGGCCGATGCGCCGCTGAGCCGGACGCCCAAGGAGGCCTGGGAGGGGACCCTCGACACCATGGTGGGCGCCGATAACGCCGTGTTCGCCAGGCTGCGGCCAATCCTTGCGACCTGGGCGGGCAAGATCGTCCATATCGGTGCGGTCGGCGATGGCCACCGGATGAAATTGCTCAACAACTTCATCTCGCTCGGCTATGGCGCGCTTTATGCCGAGGCGCTGGCTTTGGCCGATCGGGTGGGCATATCGGCGGAGCGTTTTGACAGCGTGATCAGTGGCGGCCGCATGGATTGCGGCTTCTACCAGACCTTCATGCGCTTCACCCTTGAGGGCGATCGCGAGGCGCACAAGTTCAGCCTGGCCAATGCCTTCAAGGATCTGCGCTATCTCGAATCGATGGCCAATGGGGCAGGGCTGGTCAATCCGGTCGGCAATGCAGTCAAGAATGCCTATGGCGTGGCCATCGCGGCCGGGGGCGCGGCAGACTATGTGCCCATGCTTCCCGGCTATATCGATCGCCTCAATGGCGGCAAGTCGAACTAGGCTCCTTGGGGCAATGGGGACGCGGCGACCAGCCGGCCGGGCTGACCGGTTTCGCCAGACCCAGCATTGCCCCAAGGAGATTTGCCATGGCTTTCGATTTCGAGAACAAGGTTGCCATCGTTACCGGCGGCGCGTCCGGCATTGGCGCCTCGGTCGCCCAGTTGCTTGGAGCCTCGGGAGCCAAGGTTCTGGTTGCCGATCTGAACGAGAGCGGTGCCCAGGCCATTGCCGACGCCATCGTGGCGCAGGGCGGAGAGGCCAGGAGCTTTGCCGTCGATGTCAGCGATGCCCTTGAAGTCGAGGCCATGGTGGCTGCCGCCCAGCGCGACTTCGGGGGGCTGCACCTGGCCGTCAACAATGCCGGCATTTCCGGCGCCGCCGCGGCGACGGGCGACTATCCGCTCGACAGCTGGCACAAGGTCATCGCCACCAATCTGACCAGCGTGTTCTACGGCATGCGCTACCAGATTCCGGCCATCCTGGCCTCGGGCGGCGGCTCCATTGTCAACATGGCCTCGATTCTGGGCTCGGTCGGCTTTGCCACCGCCCCCGCCTATGTCGCTGCCAAGCACGGCGTTGTCGGCCTCACCAAGACGGCGGCCATTGAATATGCCAAGCATGGCATTCGCATCAATTCCATCGGCCCCGCCTTTATCGACACGCCGCTGCTGAGCCAGAATCTCGACGCCGCGACGCTGACCGCCATTGCGGGCATGCATCCGGTCGGTCGTCTGGGAACGCCGGCCGAGGTCGCCGCGCTGACGGCCTTCCTGCTGTCGGACGACGCCTCCTTCATTACCGGCAGCTACCATCTGGTGGATGGCGGCTATACGGCGCAGTAGGGGCGGGACAGTCATGACCAAGGCAGTACTCTACCGCATCGAACTTGAACTGGCGCGAGAACCGGGCCACCCGCAGGGGGATCCGGCGCATACCTACAGGCTGTATTTTCCGCTGACGGTGGAGGGCCATATCGATCCCTCCGCCTATCGCGACATGCCCGACTGGTGCCGCGTGGTGCGCCGCCGCCCCGGCGAAGAAGAGGCGCGCGGCCGGATCCTGCATGGCCCAGACGGGGGCTGGATCTTCGACTACGATCCCCAAACCAGCCGTGACGACGAATCTGGCTTCCGTCTCGCGGAGGAGCGCTTCGTTGTCGGTGAATATGTCTCGATCCGGGAAGATGATGACAAAATGCACGTCTTCCGCGTGACGTCCGTGCGGCCCGATTGAGCCGCCCGCCCGCACACGCAGCCTTCAGGATCCGGTTTTGGTCCGGTCCTGATATTTGGGGCAGGGGCGACCGGGTTGAGGTGGTGTTTGACACCACGAAGAAGCAGTTTGGGGGTGAATGGCGACCTGGCCATTGCCTGCGAGGGTTTGGCAGCACAATAGCGGCGAGCCGGTTCATATCGGCGTGATGGACTGATCTGGCGTAACCAGTTGGGCCTATAATGCGAACTGATGTGCAGATAGCTTCAACCCGAGGATTACCCATGTTTCGCACAAGCACACTGCTCCTTCGCCATTCCACCACCCGCCGCGTGGCCCTTGCGTCCCTGCTGGCCGTGCCAGTCTTGGGGTATGGTCTGCTGAACCTTCCCGCACTGGCCCAGGAGGCCCCGGTGGTTATCCCGGCGCCGACTACGGACCTGGCCGAGACCGGCAATTCTGCGACGGCCGTGTTTGCTGGCGGGTGCTTCTGGGGTGTGCAGGGGGTCTTCCAGCATGTGGTAGGGGTCAGCAATGCGGTGTCCGGCTATTCTGGCGGCGCGGCGGAAACGGCAACTTATGAGCAGACGGGCAGCGGCACCACGGGCCATGCGGAGGCAGGCCAGATTACCTATGACCCATCGGTGGTGAGCTATGGCGACCTGTTGCAGATCTACTTTTCGGTGGCGCACAACCCAACCCAGCTGAACTATCAGGGCCCCGATCACGGTACCCAATATCGGTCGACCATCTTCGTTGACAGCGATGAGCAGGCGGCAACGGCAGAGGCCTATATTGCCGAGCTCGATGATGCTGGCCTCTTTGAGGGGCCTATTGTGACCACTATTGAGCCCCTGCAGGCATTCTATCCGGCCGAGCAGTACCATCAGGATTTCCTGACGCTCAATCCGACCTGGCCCTATATCGTCATGCACGACTTGCCTAAAATTGCTGCGCTCAAGTCAATCTTTCCCGAGGCTTACCGCGCGGAGCCAGTGCTGGTCGGCACCCTCTAGCCGGTCTTGACGTCGTTGGCGCACAGGCCTCGTGCGCCGACGATATCGATCCATCGGGTGAACCTGCCGGCTTACAAACCTGCCTTCCGCCCCAAACCGTAAAGCGGTGTCGCCTCGCGGCGGCACTGCAACACATTCCCGCCTTACGCGGCCGCAAACGCGGCGCTGTTGCGAAAAAATGTGTCGGCTTCACCAAAAAAATAGAATCAGGCCGTGCACCCATATTCCGCCCGTGCCAGGGCCGAACTGCCTCTCGCCAACCTTGGCTAAGGCCCGGCCTGCAAGGGTTTTCGGGTTTTCAAGCGGCTCGGTCCTGCAGGGGGCAGGCGGCGTGGCGCCGCGAAATTCGGCGCAGAGATGGCTCAATTATGGCGATGGTGTGGCTTGACGGCGCGACTCAGTCGTGGATACATCGCCCAGTCCGCCACTATCTCGGGCGGGACAAGGTGGAATTTGTATCAAATTGGGCCAAATGCGCGACATTGGCGCAACACCTATTCCCAAATGCTCACGGAATGTTATCCGCACTGCCCAAAATCGCCCTGTAGAGGGTTGTCACAACCGTGGTGCTGATGCATCTAACGGTGGACTACGGTTAACTCTATGGGAGTGCAAGATAT
>CAXBHD010000016.1:0-24519 GCA_963975335.1 uncultured Devosia sp.
TTGGAAAAGTTTGATCTCATTGTCATGGGCAGCGGCCCGGCCGGTCGCCGTGCCGCCATTCAGGCGGCCAAGCTGGGCAAGTCGGTGCTGGTGGTGGAAAACCGCCTGCGCCTCGGCGGCGTCTCGGTCCATACCGGCACCATTCCCTCCAAGACCCTGCGCGAGACCGTGCTCAATCTGTCGGGTTGGCGCGAGCGGGGCTTTTATGGCCTGTCCTATCGCGTCAAGAAGGACATTGAGGGCAAGGATCTCGGCGCCCGCCTGCGCATGACGCTGGACCACGAGATCGAAGTGCTCGAGCATCAATTCGCCCGCAATGGCGTGCGCACCTTTGGCGGCATGGCCCGCTTTGTCGATGCCAACCATATCAGCGTGACCGACCCGACCGGTGAAGAACACCGCTTCGGCTTTGAGTTTGCCGTCATCGCGGTGGGTACGGCGCCCTACCGCCCCGCCAATATTCCCTTCAACGACCATTCCGTTGTCGATAGCGACAGCCTCGTCGCCGAGCCGCGCGTGCCGCGCAGCCTGACCGTGGTCGGGGCCGGGGTCATCGGCATCGAATATGCCACGATCTTTTCCGCGCTCGACGTGCCCGTCACCATTATCGAGCCGCGCGACAGCATTCTTGATTTCATCGACCGCGAGATCATCGAGGAATTCACCCATGACCTGCGCAAGCGCGGCATGACCATCCGCTTCGGCGCCAAGGTGGAAAAGGTCGAGCTCGATGGCCAGGGCTGGCCCGTGGCCACGCTGGCCGATGGGCGCACCATCCGCTCGGACATGCTGCTCTATGCCGCCGGCCGCTCCGGCGCCACGGCTGATCTGGGCCTCGAAAACTGCGGCATCACGCCGGCCGAGCGCGGCCGCCTCAAGGTCGATCCGGTGACCTTCCAGACCACGACGCGCAATATCTACGCTGCCGGCGATGTCATCGGCTTTCCTTCCCTGGCCTCCACATCCATGGAGCAGGGGCGCATTGCGGCTTTGCATGCCTGTGGCGCCGCCATGCCGCCAGCGCCGGAATATTTCCCCTATGGCATCTATGCCGTGCCGGAAATCTCCACCGTCGGGCTCACCGAGCAGGAAGTGCGCCAGCGCGGCATTCCCTATGAGAGCGGCGTGGCGCGCTTCCGCGAGACCTCGCGTGGCCATATTATGGGCCTGCAATCGGGCATGATGAAGCTGATCTTCTCGCTCAAGACGCGCAAGCTGCTGGGTGCCCATATTGTCGGCGAGGGCGCTACCGAGCTGATCCATATCGGCCAGGCGGTGCTCAATCTGGGCGGCACGCTCGATTATTTCGTCGAGAATGCCTTCAACTATCCCACGCTCGCTGAAGCCTATAAGATTGCCGCGCTGGATGCCTGGAACCGCATGCCGCGCACCACGCCCCTGGCACCGATCGAATGAACCCTCGGCCGTGCCATCCGTTGCCTCATGGATAGAGCAGGGTTTTGGAGAGTGCAGTCATGTCGGACCAGTTTGATGCCATCGTCATTGGTGCCGGCCAGTCGGGGCCGTTTCTCGCGGCGCGCCTGGCGGGCGCCGGCAAAACCGTCGCGCTGATCGAGCGCGAGCATATTGGTGGCACCTGCGTCAACGATGGCTGCACGCCCACCAAGACGCTGGTGGCCAGTGCCCGCGCCGCCTGGGCCGCCCGCCATGCCGCCGACTTCGGCGTTATCGTCAACGGGCCGGTGCGCGTCGACATGAAGGCGGTAAAGGCCCGCAAGGATGCCGTGGTCGGGGCCTCGGTGCAGAGCCTGACCGAATGGATCGGCGGCATCGACACGCTCGACTATATCGAGGGGGAGGGCAGTTTCGTCTCGCCGACCGAGGTCAAGGTGGGCGAGCGCACCATCACCGCGCCGCAGATCTTCATCAATACCGGCGCTACCGCCAGCATTCCCGACTGGCCGGGCCTGAACAAGGTGCCTTTTCTGACCAATACCAGCATGATGAACCTCGACACCCTGCCCGGGCATCTGGTCATTGTCGGCGCCAGCTATATCGGTCTCGAATTCGCCCAGATGTATGCGCGCTTCGGCGCCAAGGTGACGGTCATCGAGCGCGGCACCCGGCCCGCCTCGCGCGAGGACGAGGATATGTCCGCCTGGATCCGCCAGATTCTGGAGGCCGAGGGGGTTACCTTCCTGTTCGACACTACGGTTGAATCGGTGACGCGGGCCGGCAGTGGTGTCCTGCTCTCGCTCAAGACCGGGGAACGGCGCGCCTCGGTGGAAGGCAGCCACCTGCTGATCGCGCTGGGCCGGACGCCCAATACCAAAGCGCTGAACCTGGAAGCCGCCGGCATCGAGACGGACAAGCACGGCTATATCCCGACCGACGCGCATCTGCGCACCAATGTCGACGGCATCTGGGCCATGGGCGACGTCAACGGCCGGGGCGCCTTCACCCACACATCCTATAATGACTTCGAGGTCGTTGCCGACAACGTCATCGATGGTGGCAGCCGCTCGGTAGCCGAGCGCATTCCGGTCTATGGCCTCTTCATCGATCCCCCGCTCGGCCGTATCGGCATGAGCGAGACGGAAGTCCGCAAATCGGGCAGAAAGGCGCTGATGGCCACAAGGCCGATGGAGCGGGTCAGCCGGGCCAAGGAGCGCGGCGAAACCCAGGGCATGATGAAGGTTCTGGTGGATGCCGAGACCAAGCTGATCCTGGGCGCCGCCATCCTGGGCATAGGCGGCGACGAGGTGGTGCACAGCCTGCTGCAATTGATGGCGGCCAAGACGCCCTATACGACCATGATGGAGACCGTGCACATCCATCCCACCGTAAGCGAGCTGCTGCCCACCCTGCTGGCCGATCTCGCCCCGCTCGACTAGCTGTCGCCGAACATCACCGCCGCGCCGCGGCCCTTGGCCTTGGCGGCGTAGCACGCCGCGTCGGCCTCGCCCATGAAGCCGAGCGGAGAGGCCGGCTCGGCGGTGACGACGGTAATGCCGACGCTGGCGCTGATCCGGTAGGTCTGCCCGGCCCAGTCGAAAAGCAGGGCGCCGATCGCCCGCACGATCTTTTCCCCGATCTGCCGGCCGCCCATGGCCGGGCAGTCGAGCAGCAGCACGGCAAATTCGTCGCCGCCAATCCGGGCGGCCATATCGTGCTGCCGGCAGGTGCCGCGAATGGTTCGGGCAACCTGCTGCAGCAGGGCATCGCCCGCGGCATGGCCGGCCGTGTCATTGACCGGTTTGAAGCGGTCGAGATCGATATAGAGCAGGCAGTGCTGATGCTGCCCGCCCGCCGTTGCCGCAATGCTGGCATTGAGCGCGCGATCAAACGCCGCGCGATTGGGCAGTCCGGTCAGTTCGTCATGATTGGCCGAGTGGGCCAGCTCGCGTTGCATGGCCCGGCTCTGCGTGACATCCTGGAAGACCAGCACGGCGCCGGACAGCGCATTGCCTGCGGCCTTGACGGGCGAGGCCGTACAGCGGATTTCCCGCTCGACGCAGCTGGGGCCGATCAGCACCATGTCGTCATCGAAGTGAATGGTCGAGCCGGTCTTCAGGCATTGCGTGACCGGGCAGGGCCGGCGCTCGCCGGTTTCCCCGGCAAATAGTGGAAAGATGTCCCGTATGGGCCGTCCGAGCGCCTCATGGCTCGTCCAGCCGGTCAGCATTGCCGCTGCCGGGTTGATGAACACGACCTGCCCCTCGGCATCGGTCGAAATCATGCCATCGGCAATCGCGTCCAGGGTAACCCGCAGGCGCTCCTTTTCGGCGGCGAGCTCCAGCTCGATGGTCTTGAGCCGGGTAATATCGGTATCGGTGCCCAGGGTGCGGACCGCATTGCCGTCCGCATCCCATTCCACCGGCTTGCCCCGGCTGAGGATCCATACATAGCTGCCATCGCGTTTGCGCTCGCGATATTCCAGCGCGTCAAAGCTCTCGTCGCCCTTGTCCTGCCGCTCGACATCGGCCAGCACCTGGGCCCGGTCATCGGGGTGGATACGGGCCGCCCACTTCTGCTGGTCGCCATCCACCTCTTCGTCGGGCGGAATACCCCGCATGATCCGCCACATGCGCGAGTAGAACATGGTGTCGGTGCGGATATCGTGATCCCACACGCCCTGCCGGGCGCTTTCCAGGGCGTAGTTCCAGCGGCTTTCCGAATAGACCAGCGCCGCTTCGGCCTGCTTCTGCCGGTCGATGCTGGTCAGCTGGACGATCAGGTAGCTCGGGGCTTCCGCGCCGTCATCGCGCAATATGGAGGCCGCGAGCGCCACCCAGAGCGGCTGGCCATCGGCATGGCGAAACCGGTGCTCGCCGCGATAGTCTTCCGCCTCTCCGCGCAGCAGGCGCTGCAGCTGCTGCGCGCCGGCATTGGCATCGTCGGCATGCACCAGCTCGACAATGGCGCCCGCCGCCTGCGCATCCTGTCCCAGGAGGCCGTGAAACGCCTGATTGGCGTAGATCACCTGTCCCGTCATGTCGCACACCACCATGCCCACGGCGGCATGATCGACAATGCGCAGCAGCATGGCGTCCGCCGGGGCAAGGCGGTGCAGCGGCATCACAGCGGATTGGGAGCGAAACGGCATCCAACCAGTGTGGGGCCGGGCGGTTAACAACTCCCATAGAGCGGCTTGCAGGGCGCTCGAATTGAGCGCCTAGGGTTCGCGTGAGGTGATGAAGTCGCGTTCCAGGCCCAGGCCATGCCATTCGCCGGGAATTTCGCTGTCAAAGATCAGCGTATAGGGACCCGTGTAGCCGGCGGCTTCCGCCACCGCAACGCACTGGCCATAATCGGCTTCGTCGAGGTCACCGTCGATGAAACTGGCCTTGGCATGGCACAGTTCGGCCCGGTTGAAGATCGACTGCAGGTCGGCATATTTGTCCGGCCCGCCCCAATTGCCGAAATCGGCCAATAGACCAACGCGACCATCGAGCTTGTCGAGCAGGAAATGCACATGGGCCGGCTCGGCCAGGAGGTCAAACCAGTTCTCGGTGACGAGGCGCACCGTCGAGCCGGCATTGCCATCGGCCAGGGCGGTGAGGGCCTTGACGGACCGATCCAGGGCATCGCGGGTCGGCTTCTGCTTGCCGGCAATGATGCGGGCATTCTGCGCGCCCAGCTCATTGGCGGTCTCGATCCAGCCGGCAATCCAGGCCTGATCACGCGCACCATGTTCGGGATGGCTGATATCGCCGGCATCGATCAGCAGGGTTTGCAGCGTCACATCGGCGATCTTGAGCTGATCGCGCAGTTCCCCCAGATAGACCCGGTCGCGGCTGCGCATATGAAACGAGACGATTTCGAGCCGGTGATAGCCGTGATTGGCCAGCACGGAAGGCAGGCCAAGCAGCGTCTCCGTGCCCTCGCCATAGGTTTCCTGCATCGGGCCGATTTCGGTTGTGGTCAGGTCATGCGGATAGGTGGTGCCAAGCAGGCGGTGCAGCGACCAGGTCGAAACTGCGATACGGTCAGCGCTGATAGTCACGATGAGCTCTCCATTGCTCTGGCAGAGTCCCACGCCATGGCGCGGGACTCAACTGATAATATAGGGCAGCCGGCAGCGTGCCGACGGGTCGTGCCGTTGGCCTAGAACGCCCACTCACCCTTGCGCATGACCGGCTCGACGCTGCCATCGGCATGCACGCCGTCGATATCGATCTTGTCGCTGCCGATCATCCAGTCGATATGGATATTGGAGCTATTGCCGCCCCGCGCATTGATCTCGGCCTGGGTCAGGTCCTTGCCGCCGACAAAGCAATCCGAATAGCACTGGCCCTGGGCGATATGGCAGGACGCGTTCTCGTCATAGAGCGTGTTGAAGAACAGCACGCCGGAAGCCGAGATCGGCGAGGAATGCGGCACCAGGGCGACTTCGCCCAGATGGCGGCCACCCTCATCGGTGTCGAGCACCTTGTTGAAGATGTCCTGGCCCTTGGCGGCCTTGAGCTCGACCAGCCGGCCACCTTCGAAGCGCGCCTGCATCTCCTCGATGAGGGTGCCATTGTGGCTGAGCGGCTTGGTGGCCGCGACATGCCCATCCACGCGCAGGCGATGGGGCGTGGTGAACACTTCCTCGGTGGGGATATTGGGATTGCAGGTAATGCCGTTCTTGGCCTCCGAGGCGCCCCCCTTCCAGCGGTGGTCATCGGCCAGGCCCACGGTCAGGTCGGTGCCCGGACCGGTATATTTCAGCGCCGAAAAGGCCTTGCCATTGAGCCAGGTCCAGCGCGCCTTGAGATTGGCATTGTGCTCGGCCCAGGCGGCAATCGGGTCGTCGACATCGACGCGGCTCGCCTTGAAAATGGCGTCGGCCAGCTTGCCGACCGCGATCTCTTCGCTGTCATCGGGGAAGACCAGCTTGGCCCAGGCGGCGCTGGGATAGGAGACGATGTTCCAGTTGATGTCGAAGCCCGTGATCAGCTGCAAAGCCGGCTTGTAGGCCGCCGAATTGGCGCGCTGCGCCCGGCTGACCTTGTCGGGGTCCTGGCCGGCCAGCATCATCGGATTGTCGCCGGCAATGGCCAGGCGCGCCGCATTGCCCTTGAAGGCTTCGGCCATGCCCGAATAGAGCCAGCCGGCCGCCTTGTCGAAGCTGGCATCATGGCCATGCTGGTAGCGCGCCAGGGTGGCCTCTTCGTCGGAATAGATCGTGGTCACGACGCCCGCGCCGGCCTTGTAGGCGTGCTCGGTGATGCGACGCACCAGCGGCGCGGCGGTCATCGGCGCCGTCATCACCAGGTCCTGGCCCTCGGCCAGCTGCAGGCCGACCTTGATGGCAACCTGGGCAAGCTTGTCGAGCTTGACGGGATCGATAGTCATTGGCGAAAGCCTCTTGTTCTGAATCGGTTGGCGCGAGCCTAGTCCCGGCGCGGCCCCGGCGCCACCCGGACAAACGCAAAACTGCTTGACCTGAATCAATGGCGAAAACTGCCCTTCATGCGAGCAGAGGCCTGTCACTGCAGGAGCATCACAATGGCAGCCAATCTGGGTCTCGTACTGGTCGCGGTTACCAGTCCGTTCGTTCTGTTCATCGCTGTCCTGGCCTATGGGGCCTGGACGACGCGCAATGTCCGGCTGACCGGTTCCACCGCCTGAGGCGCGAGGACCGCGCGCTGCCGCGGATGACCAAACGGTAATGTGGGTCCCCCTTGCGCTGTGCCTTTGGACAGGCGATGTCGGGCATGAACAAGCTCGAGATGCCCATGTCAGCCCTACCCGCCCGCCGTCGCGCCCTCATGCTCGTCAATCCCAATGCGCGTCGCGGTACCGCGGCTCTCGAGCCGGTAGTGGAGCATCTGCGCGCCGGTGGGGTCGATGCCTTCATCGAGCGCTTTGCCGCGCCCGATGAGGTGTCGGCCGATATCGCCCGCCGTCGTCACGAGGCCGATCTGGTCATTGTCTGTGGCGGTGACGGCACCATCAACTCGGCCGCCAAGGGCATATTGGAAACCGGCCTGCCGCTGGGCATCATGCCGATGGGCACCGCCAACGATCTGGCGCGGACGCTGCGTATTCCCGACGATCTGCTCAAGGCGGCCGATGTGATCATTGCCGGCCAGACCAGCCGGGTCGATCTCGGCGAGGTCAATGGCCATCCCTTCTTCAACGTCGCCAGCCTTGGTCTCTCTGTCGATCTGGCTCATGGCCTGACACCCGAGGCAAAGCGGCGCTGGGGCAAGCTGGGCTATGTCCTGGCCGCGATCAAGGTAGCGGTCAGAGCCAAGCCCTTTCGGGCCGAGATCATCAGCGCCAGCGAGCAGGTCAGCGTCAAGACACTGCAGATCGCCGTTGGCAATGGCGTGCATTATGGCGGCGGCACGGTGATCCATGCCGATGCCACGATCGAGGACGGCAATCTCGACCTCTATAGTCTCGAACTCAAGAATGTCTGGAAGTTCGGCCTGATGCTCGGCGCTTTCCGGCGCGGCGAGCATGGCCTCTGGGACGAGGTGCGCACGGCCAAAAGTACCGAATTCGACATTCGCACCAGAGAGCCCATGCCGATCAACACGGATGGCGACATCGTGACACAAACCCCTGCCCATTTCGTCATCCGGCCGCGCGCGATCACCGTCTTTGCGCCGGGCGGCAGCCAGGGGTGAGCACCTCGCCCCTGCGCCTTATGCTAGTGTGGCCCAATCGCATCATCTGCGGGGCAGGGTGCAATTAAGCTGTTGGCAAGCCTGAATGGTTTGGCTACAAATTGCCTGCCGCTTCAGATCTCGAACCAGGGAGGCGTTGTATGACAGTAACATTCATCGATCTCCTCCCGGGCAAGCCTCGACCTTAGGTCCTTGCCATCCGCGGCCCGCCCCGTGGCCGCCTGCGGTTTCTCCACTACAGCCCGATTGATCTGACGGGATCATTTTGCCCCCCGTTCCGGCTGTGTCTTTCATCTCTCCTTTTCTGAGGGCCGGTTGCCGGAAAACGGGACCGGACTGCCAATATGAGTCGCAAGAAACTCGATTTTCGGGCCGACGCCTTCCGCAATGTGCTCGGCTATACCTTTCGTCACTGGGCCAAGCAGCCCTGGCGCGCCACACTCATTGCCGTCCTGGTGCTGACAGCCACCCTGGCGGAAGCCTTCAGCCCGATCTTTGCCGGCCGCATGGTTGACGCCATAGCCTCGGGCAGCGGCATGGACGATGCCTTCTGGGGCCCGGCTCTGGGCGCTTTCGCGGCCATGGTGACCCTCTATCTCGGCTCGGTCCTGCTGCGCCAGTTTGTCTATTTCAACATCATCAGCTTCACCCTGGCCATGATGCGGGACGTCATTGCCGACGCCTTCCACCGGGTGCAGCGCTTCTCCACGGACTGGCACGCCAATAGCTTTGCCGGCTCCACCGTGCGCAAGATCACGCGTGGCTCGGGCGCCCTCGACCTGCTCAACGATGTCCTTCTGGTCGCACTGCTCCCCTCGCTGGTCATGCTGATCGGCGCCACGGTCATTCTGGGAGCCGTCTGGCCGGTCATGGGCCTGGTCGTGGGCCTGGGCTCGCTGATCTATGTCGGGGTGACAGCATGGCTGTCGGTCAGCTTTGTGGCGCCGGCCGGTACGCTGGCCAATGCCTGGGACACCAGAATGGGCGGCGCTTTGGCCGATGCGGTCAGCTGCAATTCGGTGGTCAAGGCCTTTGGCGCCGAACACCGCGAGGAAGCCATTCTCGAGCGCGTCGTGGGCAAATGGCGCAAGCGGACGCGCCGGCTCTGGCAGCGCGGCACCCTGAACGGTGGCGCGCAGGGGCTGATGATGGCCGCCATGCAGGCCGCCATTCTGGGCACGGCCCTGCTGCTCTGGCGGCAGGGCCTGGCGACCCCCGGCGACATCACCTTCGTGCTGACCATGTTCTTCGTGTTGCAGGGCTATCTGCGCGATGTGGGCCAGCATATCCGCAACCTGCAGCGCTCGGTCAATGACATGGAGGAACTGGTGGCCCTGGGTGACCAGCCCATGGGCATCGAGGATGCACCCCATGCCGGCCCGATCCAGATCGGGGGCGGTGCCATCGCCTTCGCGCATGTGACCTTCCAGTATGGCGCCCATGCCACCCCGCTCTATCGGGACTTTTCGATCAAGATTGCCCCCGGCGAGCGCGTGGGCCTGGTCGGCCATTCCGGCTCGGGCAAGACGACCTTCGTCAAGCTGATCCAGCGCCTCTATGACGTCAATGACGGGGCCATCACCATTGATGGGCAGAACATTGCTGACGTGCAGCAGGCGAGCCTGCGCAGCCAGATTGCCATCGTGCAGCAGGAACCCATCCTGTTTCACCGGACCCTGGCCGAGAACATCGCCTATGCCCGTCCCGGCGCCACACGCGCCGAGATCGAGCTGGCGGCGACCCAGGCCAACGCGCATCACTTCATCGCCGGTCTGCCCAAGGGCTACGAGACCATGGTGGGTGAACGCGGCGTCAAGCTGTCCGGCGGCGAGCGGCAGCGCGTTGCCATCGCCCGGGCCTTCCTGGCCGATGCCCGATTGCTGATCCTGGACGAAGCCACGTCCAGCCTCGACAGCGAAAGCGAGGCGCAGATCCAGGAGGCCATGGAGCGGCTGATGGTGGGGCGCACCACGCTGGTCATCGCTCATCGCCTGTCCACGGTGCGCGCGCTCGACCGGCTGCTGGTCTTCGACAAGGGCCGCATTGTCGAAGAGGGCGATCACCAGGCGCTGATCAAGCTCAAGGGCGGCATCTATCGCGGCCTCTTCGAGCGCCAGGCGCTGGAACTGACCAAGGGACTGGTGGCCTGACAAAGCAAAACGCCGGGGCAGGTCCCCGGCGTCTTGCCTGTCGATGCTGTCGGATTGCTTGGCTTATGCAGCCCGCGCCATGCCGCGACGGCTGCTGCCGGCCTCGCTGACCTTGAAAATATCGACAATCATGTCGAGCTCGCTGGCCTGGGTCTCGGTCTGTTCGATGGCCGCGTTCATTTCCTCGACCAAAGCCGCATTGTGCTGGGTCATTTCGTCCATCTGGCGCACCGCGATGCTGACTTCGGTAATGCCGGTGGATTGTTCCTGGCTGTCGCGCGAAATGCCGTCCATCAGCATCGAACTGGCGCGGACGCCTTCGAGCATGCCGTTGAGACGCTCGGCGGCGTCGGCAACCAGCCGGCTGCCGTCGCGCACTTCATTGGCGGACTGTTCGATCAGCACCTTGACGTCGGCCGAGGCCGAGGCCGCCGACTGCGCCAGGCGCCGCACTTCCACGGCCACCACGGCAAAGCCCTTGCCGGCATCGCCGGCCCGCGCCGCTTCCACCGAGGCGTTGAGGGCCAGCAGGTTGGTCTGGAAGGCGATGTCGTCGATCATGCCGATAATGTTGGAGATCTTGGCCGAGGAGGTGGTGATGCGTTCCATGGCCCCGGTGGCCTTGGCCATCACTTCGCCGCTCTGTTCGGCCGAGATGGTGACGTCCTTGGCCTTGCCATTGGCCTCCTGGGCCCGCTCGGCATTCTTCATCACCGTGTCCGCCAGGGTTTCCATGGCGGCCGAGGTTTCCTCGATCGTGGCGGCCTGCTTGGTCGTGCGTTCGCTCAGATCATTGGCACCGGCAAGGATCTCGCTGGTGGCGGTCTTGAGCGAGCGCGAGGTTTCCTGCAGCTGGGCAACAATATCGGCCAGCTTCTCGGCCACTGCATTGGTATTGTTCTTGAGGGCACCGAAGGCGCCCTGATAGTCCCCGGTGACGCGCTGCGTCAGGTCGGTATTGGCGATCGCCGAGAGCACCGCGCCGGTTTCGGCCAGGCCGCGATCGACGGTTTCCACGAGGCCATTGACGCTGGCGGCCAGATTGTTGAGCTCGCCGTCGCTGAAATTGGTGGGCACGCGCTGGTCGAAATTGCCGGCACTGGCGGCCTTCATGACCGCGGCCAGTTCGGCCTGCAGCAGCGCCATCATATCGGCACGTTCAACAATGGCCAGATTGTGCGCGGCTTCCTCGGCGCTGAGCGCGGCCACGCGCTTGGCGTTGAGGCGGAAGACCTCGACAGCCCGGGCCATGGCGCCGATTTCGTCCTTGGCCTCGGTATTGGCAATGTCCACGTCGAGCTTGCCATCGGCCAGCTCGCTCATGGTCTGGGTCAAGCTGCGCACCGGATTGACGATGGTGCGGCGACCCACCTGCATGCTGACCGTCAAGCCGATGGCAATACCCACAGCCGCCGAGATGGCAAGTGTCAGCATGGCGGTAAAGGCCGACGCTTCTGCGTCGGCGCGCATGCTGGCCATCAACTCACCCGAATAGGCGCTGTAGACCTTGATTGTATCGGTAACGACCAGCTGGGCGGCCAGGGTTTCCGCCAGCGCCGCATCAAGCGCCGCCGGGTCGAAGGGCTGGGCCGCAGCAACCGCCAGCATGCCGTTGATCTTCTCGAAATAGGCGTCCATCACCGGCTTGACCGCTTCGAGCTGGCTGAGCTCGGTCTCGTTGGCCGCCGCTTCGATGACAGGAAAGCGCCCCTTCATCTCCGTCATGCGCCGGTCGGCCTGGGTCACGAAGTCCGCGACGCCGGCCGGGTTCAGCACCAGCTGATAGGTCATGCGGCTGATGGCGATGACGTCCATGCGCAGGTCCATGGCCTCGCGGGCGGCGACTTCCTTTTCACCCACCCTGTCCATGGTGGCGCTGAGCGATCCCAGCTCGCGCCAGGCAATGCCGGCAATGGCGGTGGCGACGAGGCCCATGAGCAGCACCGTCAGAATGAATTTCTGTAGAATCGGGAAATTTCTAAAGTTCATGGCAATGCCACCTGATGCGCGGGTGTGTTGACCGCGGCGTTCTGCCGCCAGTCTTGCCCCAAACATCGGCCAGTTCGCTTAAATTTAAGTGAATTGCAAACAGCCCAAGTTTTCCGCATGGCAGCCATGCCCGCCAAGCAGAATAGTTGTCCCGATATGCTATGGCCTAGCGCAGGAGTGACTGGCCGCCGTCAATATAAACCGGCACCCCGGTAATATGGGCCGCCGCGTCTGATGCCAGAAAGGCGATGGCCTCCGCCACGTTATGGCTGCTGCCGGGTTTGCCGCCGGTGAGCGGGATATCGCCCTCGGGAAACCGGGCCGGGATTTCCGCGGCCTCAACATTGCGCTTGTCCGTATTGTCATCGATCTGGGTATCAATCGCGCCGGGGCACACGGCATTGACGCGGATTTCGTGCGGCCCCAGTTCGAGCGCCAATTGTTGAGCCATGGCCACCTGGCCCGCCTTGGTGGCCGAATAGGCGGTGGCGCCGGCGCTGGTAAAGGTGCGCGTGCCATTGATCGAGGAGACGATGACGATCGCGCCGCCGGCCTTTTTCAGGTGCGGCACGGTCAGGTGCAGCGTCAGATAGGTCCCGCCCAGATTGACTGCGATAGTCTTGTTCCACTCATCGGGCGTCAACTCGTCGATCGGCGCCCAGACGCCATTGATGCCGGCATTGGCCACCACGATGTCGAGGCGCCCCCAGGAGGCGATGATCTTGTCCACCGCGGCGCCCATGGCTTCCGCATCGGCAATGTCGGCGGTAACCGCCATGGCCTCGCCACCCGCCTCGGCAATTTCATCGCGGGTGGCCTCGATCTCCTTCGCGGTGCGGCTCAGCACGGCGACGCGCGCGCCGCCCCTTGCCAGCAGCAGGGCACTAGCCTTGCCGATGCCCGAACCGGCGCCGGTCACCAGCGCGACCTTGTTGGAAAATTGCATCATCTGTGTCCTCCTGGGCTTGGCATGCGCGGAACCAACCACGACCCCGCCGCATGGTTCCGCAGCCAAGGCGGGTTTCCCCGCACTATGGCGTCCGCACTGTTCGCTGATTGCCCCCTGCTCGAGGCGCCCTGACCGGCCTATCTATGGGGCCATTGCCAATCGGCACAGCGAGACCCTGCCATGATCGATACCTCCGTCCAGACCAATGTGAAGTCGGCACCCCTGCTGCCCCTCAACACCACGCTGGGGCCGGTGCATCTGGCGGTGACCGACCGGGCCCGGGCCCTGGCCATCTGGCAGGACGTGGTCGGCCTCGAGTTGATCGCCGAGCGGGGCAACACCCTTACCCTGGGCGCTGGCGGCACGCCGCTGATCGTTCTGCAAACCGGCGCTGCCAGGCCGGTCGTGCCGCGCAGCCTGGGGCTCTATCACGTAGCCATCCACGTCCCCAGCCGCGCCGACCTGGCCCAGCTGGCGGTGCGGGCACTGCAGGCCAAGGTGCGCATCGCCCCGACCGACCACCTGGTGTCAGAGGCGATCTATCTGTGGGATCTGGATGGCAATGGCATCGAGATCACCCTGGAAACACCCTGGCGCGGCACGCTGGGTGACCCCGACAAGGGCCAGACCTATGCCGTGACCAGTGCGGGTCAACCCCATTCCGGCCGTGAAGCCATCGATCTGGACGGCTTGCTGGCCGAACTGGGCGAGCATCCCACACTGGCAGCGCGCATGCCGGCCGGCACCCGCATTGGCCATGTACATGTTCATGTCAACGATCTCGATATCGCCATGGATTTCTATCGCGACGTCATCGGCTTTGCCGGCTTCCTGCTGATCCGCTCCTTTGGCATGGGCGATGTCGGGCTCGACTACATGCCCCATACGCTGGCCTTCAATATCTGGTCGGGCGCCAATGCCGCCCAGCCGCCGGCCGGTTCGGCGGGCCTGCTTTGGTTCACCATCGTGCTGCCCGATGCGGGGACGCTCGAAGCCGTCAAGGCGCGGCTGCAGCGGGCCGGCACCGCATTTGAACCGCTGGAGCAGGGCATGGCGACGCAGGACCCGTTTGGCAATCGCCTGCATTTGCTGGTCACGCCCTGACGGCACCACCGCAATGCCGGGCTACCGCGGGGCTTGCCAGTGGCGCCTTGACCTCTGAAGATGCCGGTTCCGGCCAGGGAACCGGACCGCGCCGGCTTCAACCGGGGCGAGCATCAGACTTTGAGGAGGCTCCATGCACAGTGCCCAAGACGTCATCGATTTCTGGTTCGTCCAGCACGGATCGGACGACTGGTTCGGCGGCAAGCCCGAATTCGACGCCGCCTTGGCGGGCCGTTTTGCTGATAACCATCCAGTCGTGGCGCGGGGCGAGGCGTGGCACTGGCGAACAACGCCCGAGGGGCGCCTGGCCGAGATCATCGTGCTCGACCAGTTCTCAAGGCAGTTGCATCGCGGCTCGCCCGAGGCTTTCGCCCAGGACAAGATGGCCCTGGTGCTGGCCCAGGAGGCCATTGCCGCCGGCGCCGACCAGGCCCTGGAGCTCCAGCGGCGCATGTTCGTCTACATGCCCTTCATGCATGCCGAGTCGCTGGTGATCCAGGAGGAGGGCGTGCGGCTCTTTGCGCCCTTCGAGCCGGAGCTGCAGAAATTCATGACCGGCCATCGCGATACCATTGCCCGCTTTGGCCGCTTTCCCTTCCGCAACCAGGCACTGGGCCGAACCAGTACCCCTGAGGAAGCGGCCTATATGGCAGAACAGGCTGATCGGGTATTCTAGGACGGACGAACCTCTGGCGGGCAACCTTGTGCCGACGGGATCGTTGGTCTCTTCAAGAGGAGAGGCATCCATGGATATTTTCGGACCCGCATTCTGGCTCATCCTGCTGACCATCGGCGTGGCAGTGCTTGGCATTGCCCTGGCCTATGCCAAAAAGCGCAATGGCGAGCGGAGCCCCGCCGAGCGCGCCCATACCGCAGCGGCCACCCGCGCCGAACGCCAGGCCGAAGATCGCGACGACAGCTAGAGCGATACCAGCGCTGGATCGACCAGGGCACCCTTGTGTCCGATAACCACCCCGGCCACCCGATGCGCGGCATGCGCGGCTTCCTGCAGGGATTTTCCAGCCAGGCGGGCGGACAGGTAGGCGCCGTTGAAACTGTCGCCCGCGCCGGTGGCATCCACCACCTGGGCGCCGGGCAGCGGTGCGACACGGATGCGTTGTGTCGCCGTGGCGACCAGTGCATCGCCGGCACCATCCTTGACCACCACCTCTTCGACGCCCAGCTCGAGATAGCGGTCGGCCGTATCGTCTATGCTGCTGTCGCCAAACAGGGGCGCCTCGTCGCCATGGGTGGGCAGCACGATATCGCAGAGGCTCGCAGCGGCTGTCAGCACGCTGGCCATCACCCGCGGACTGCTCCACAGCGCCGGTCGCAGATTGGTGTCAAAGGCAATGCGGGCGCCATTGTCGCGCGCCCGCACGATGGCGCCCAGCAACCGTCCGCGGGCACGCGGCGCCAGGATGGCCAGGGTAATGCCCGAAAAATAGACCATGCTGGCGCCCTCGACGGCCTTGGCCAAAGCCTGCTTGTCATCGGCGAGCAGCTTGGCTGCCGACATATCGCGCCAATAGGTGAAGTGGCGGTCGCCACCGGCCTGATGGATCATGTAGAGACCGGGGCGGCGGTCGGGGATGGTGCGGATATGGCCGGTGCCGATCCGGTTGGCCTCAAGGAAGGCTTTGATGTCAGACGAGTATTTGTCGGCGCCCAGAGCGGTGACATAATCCACCGACCAGTCCTCGCCCAGCAGGGCGCGCATATACCAGGCCGTGTTGAGCGTATCGCCGGCATAGCCCAGGCGATATTGACGGTCCTCGCCGCCGCTCATTTCGATCATGCATTCACCAATGCTGACCAGACGCTGTTGTGCCAAAGCCTTGCCTCCTTGCCTATCCGCAGCTTATGCCGGTAAAGCCCAATTCGCCGCAACCCAGTATCTTCCATACAAGATCGGAAGGCACTATGGCGCGGCCAGATTTTTTTGCCGGAGACTTCCATGACGCGTCTGAGCGCCACGACCCTTGCCAGCATTCCCGCCGGGGTTTCTGTGCCCGACTATGACCGCAGTACCCTGACGGCCGGCATCGTGCATCTGGGCATCGGCGCCTTTCATCGCGCCCATATGGCCGTCTATGTCGACGACCTGCTCAAGACGCATCCCGATTGGGCCATTGTCGGCGCCAGCCTCCGCCGCCCCGATACCAAGGAGGCGCTCGAGCCGCAGGACGGGCTCTATACCATCGCCGTGCGCGATGCGGCCGGCACCCATCCGCGGGTCATCGGCTCGATCATCGACGTGCTCGATGCCAACACCCAGCGCGAGGACCTGCTGGCACTGATGGCCGATCCCAAGATCCGCATCGTCTCGCTGACCGTGACCGAAAAGGGCTATTGCCACGATCCGGCCACTGGCGAGCTTGACCAGCGTCACCCCGACATCTCCCATGACCTGGCCAACCCGACGGCGCCACGATCGGCCCCCGGCATGCTGGTCGAGGCGCTGGCGCGCCGCCATGCCGCCGGCATCGCGCCCTTTGCGGTGATGAGCTGCGATAACCTGCCCTCCAATGGCGAAACGGTACAGCGCATCGTCATCCGCTTTGCCGGCCTGCGCGACGCTGCCCTGGGCGACTGGGTCAGCCAGAATGTGGCCTTTCCCGGCACCATGGTCGACCGCATCGTGCCCTCCACCACCGATGCCGATCGCGCCACCATTGCCGGCCTGATCGGGGCCGAGGATGCCTGGCCGATCATGACCGAGCCCTTTACCCAATGGGTGATCGAGGACAAGTTCCCCCAGGGCCGTCCGCCCTTCGAGACGGTTGGCGCGCAACTGGTCGGCGATGTCGAGCCCTTTGAGCGCATGAAGCTGCGCATGCTCAATGGCAGCCACTCCACCATTGCCTATCTCGGCTATCTGGCGGGCCATGAATATGTCTCCCAGGCCATTGCCGATCCGGCCTTCTTCAAGCTCATCCATGGGCTGATGACCGAAGAGGCCATGCCGACCCTGGACATGCCTGGCACCGATCTGGGTGCCTATCGCGACGAGCTGCTGACGCGCTTTGCCAATCCGGCTTTGCAGCACCGCACCTGGCAGATCGCCATGGATGGCAGCCAGAAGCTGCCGCAGCGCCTGCTCGGCACCATTCGCGACCGCCTCAAGGCCGGCCAGAGCTTTGACCGGCTGGCGCTCGGCGTGGCCGGCTGGATGCGCTATGTCGTCGGCATTGACGAAAAGGGCGAGAATATCGATGTGCGCGACCCGCACGCCATGCGCATGATGGCCATATCAGCCGAGGCCGGCGACGATGCAGAGGCGCTTTATGTCGGCCTGACCGCCATGACCGAAGTGTTCGGCACCGATCTGGCCGACAACCAGGATTTCGGTGATGCCGTGGTCACCCAGCTGGAAAACCTGTTTGACCTCGGCGTGCTCGAGACCATCAAGGAACTGGTGGACTAGCTAGAGCCGCCCTTCCATCGCCCGGTCGAAAATCTCCAGCGCCAGCGCCCTGGTCAGTTCGACCGGGTTGCCGCCCGCGGTGGGGTCGACAATGGCCATGTCGGCGATCAGGTCCCGCTTTGCCCCATCGACCTTGAAATCGGCCAGGGTGTGCGGCACGTCGAGCCGCATGCGCAGCCCGATCACCGCGTGCTGGAAGGCCTCGAAAGTGGGGGGCAGACCCAGATAGGCGGCCAGGCGCGCGACACGCGCCTCGATGACCGGCCGGTTGACGGCCAGCACATAGGGCATGAACACCGCATTGGTCATGCCGTGATGGGTGTCGTAGAGCGCCCCGACCGGGTGGCTGAGGGCGTGAATGGCGCCCAGCCCCTTCTGGAAGGCGGTGGCGCCCATGGCGGCGGCACTCATCATATGCCCGCGCGCCTCGACATTACTGGGGTCGAGCACCACTTTGGGCAGGTTCTCAAAGACCAGGCGCATGCCTTCCACGGCAATGCCATCGGCCATCGGGTGATAGCCGGGGGCACAATAGGCTTCGAGGCAATGGGCCAGTGCGTCCATGCCGGTGCCAATGGTGATGAAGGCCGGCATGCCCACCGTCAGTTCGGGATCGGCAATGACGATTCTGGGCATCATCAGCGGGTGGAAGATCACCTTCTTGGTATGGGTGGCCTCGTCGGTGATGACCCCCGCGCGGCCCACTTCCGAACCGGTACCGGCCGTGGTCGGCACGGCAATGATGGGCAGGATGCCGGCCGGATCGGCCCGCGTCCACCAGTCGCCGACATCTTCGAAATCCCACATCGGGCGGGTCTGGCCGGCCATAAAGGCAATGACCTTGCCCGCGTCGAGCCCCGAGCCGCCACCAAAGGCGATGACACCGTCATGCCCGCCCGCGCGCAGGACATCAATGCCGGCGGCGACATTGGCGGCGATGGGATTGGGCTTGACCTCGGCAAAGACCCCGACCGCAAAGCCGGCTTCCTCGAGCAGCCTGATGGTATTCTGCGTCACCGGCAGATTGACCAGGCCCGCATCGGTCACCAGCAGCGGCCTGCTGATGCCGACGCTCCTGAGTGCCTCCGGCAGCTCGGCAATGCGGCCGGGGCCGAACTTGATCGCGGTGGGATAGTTCCAGTTGGCTTTGCTCATGGCGGTCACACCTGCTTCAAGTGATAGGACTTCGGCTGGGTCAGATTGGCATAGCCGATCTCGCTGAGGCTACCGCCTTTGCCGGTATCCTTGACCCCGGTCCAGACCAGCGCGGGATCGAGATAGTCGCAGCGATTGGCAAACACCGTGCCGGTTTCGACCTGCGCGCCCAGCTTTGCTGCCATGTCGAGGTCCTGCGTCCAGATCGAGGCGGTCAGCCCATAGGGGCTGTCATTCATCAGGGTGATGGCCTCGGCATCGTCGGCAACCTTCATGATGCCGACCACCGGGCCGAAGCTTTCCTCGCGCATCACGCTCATCTGGTGATTGACCCCGGTCAGCACTTCGGGCGCGAGATAGGGTGAGCCGGGCACATCCAGCCTGTGCCGGGTGCCGAGCCGGGCAGTGGCGCCGCCGCGCAGCGCTTCTTCGGTCTGCTGGCGCACGTGATCGGCAAAGCTGCCCCGGGCCATCGGCCCCACTACGGTATCGGCCTCGAGCGGATTGCCCAGTGTCCAGCCGCTGGCCGTATCAAGGAAACCCTCGACGAAGCGGTCATAGACGTCGCCATGCACATAGATGCGCTCGACGCCGCAGCAGCTCTGCCCCGAATTGAAAAATGAGCCGTCGACCAGATTGTCGATGGCATTGCCCAGATTGGCATCGGCCCGCACATAGGCGGGGTCCTTGCCGCCCAGTTCAAGGCCCAGCGTGGCAAAGGTGCCGGCCGCAGCCTTTTCGATGCGGCGACCGCCCTCGACCGAGCCGGTGAAATTGACGTGGTCGATCTGCCCCGAGCCGATCAGCGCCTCGCTATCGGCATGACCCAGCACCAGGTTCTGGAACAGGCCGGCGGGCAGGCCGGCCTGCTCGGCCGCCAGCGCAAAACGCTCGCCGGCCAAAAGCGTCTGGCTGGCATGCTTGAGGATCACCGCATTGCCGGCCACCAGCGCCGGCACGATGGAATTGATGGCCGTGAGGAAAGGATAGTTCCACGGCGCGATGACCAGCACCACGCCCAGGGGTTCGCGGGTGATAGAACGGACAAAGCCCTCCTTGGGCTGCAGCATTACCGGCGCCAGCGCCGTGGTGGCCAGCTCGATCATGTAGCGCGAACGCTCCTCGACGCCGCGCTTCTCCCCGCCATAGCGGATCGGCCGGCCCATCTGCCAGGCCAGTTCCGGCACGATGGCGTCATTCATCAGCAGCAGCGCATCGACGAAATGGGTCATGATCTTCTGCCGCTCGGCCAGCGTGGTCTCGCTCCAGGCGCGCCGGGCCAGCTGCGCACGGATCAGCGCGGTCTCGATATCGATGCCTGTCGCGAGCACGCGTTCGGCATAGACGCTGCCATCGACGGGGGAGATGATCTTGACCGTCTCGGTCATGGGAAATGTCCTCTTGTGAATCAGGCCAGGGGCATGGAACGCGCGCAATGCGGCAGCATTAGCTCCGCTCGAAACCGCGTTTGAGTTCCCAATCGGTAACCCGGCGGTCATATTCAAGCTGTTCCCACTCTGCCGTGTGCACATAATGCGCCACGACATGGTCGCCAAAGGCAGCCTTGAGCATGTCCGAGCGCCGCAGCCAGTCGGTGGCCTCGCGCAAGGTCTTGGCGATTTCCGGCAATTGCTGGCTGACATAGGCATCGCCGACAAAGGCCGGCTGCAGCTCGAGCTTTTCCTCGATGCCCCTGATGCCGGCGGCGATCAGTGCGGCAATGGCCAGATAGGGGTTGAGATCGGCGCCGCCCATCCGGCACTCGACGCGAATGGACTTTGAGCGCTCGCCGCAGAGGCGGAAGCCCGCGGTGCGATTGTCCGGGCTCCAGATTGCCTTGGTCGGCGCAAAGGTGCCGGCCTGGAAGCGCTTGTAGCTATTGATATAGGGCGCGAGGAAATAGGTGATGTCGCGCGCATAGGTCAGCTGCCCGGCCATGAACTGCTTCATCAGCGTGCTCATGCCGCGCTCGTCGCTGCTGTCGGGAAACATCGGCGTGCCATCCAGACTGGCCAGCGACATGTGGATATGGCTCGACGAGCCGGCCAGGGCATAATCCCACTTGGCCATGAAGGTGACTGCCTTGCCCTGGGCCCAGGCGATTTCCTTGGTGGCGTTCTTGAGCACGACATGGCGATCGGCCATGGTCAGCGCATCGGCATATTTGACATTGATCTCTTCCTGGCCGGGGCCCCATTCGCCCTTGGAGCTCTCCACCGGAATGCCCGAGGCCTGCAAATGCTTGCGCAGGGCGCGCATCACGCCCTCTTCCTTGGTGGTCTGGAAGATGTGGTAATCCTGGATATAGTCGCCGGCCGTCTGCGCCTTGGCGTGCCCCTTCTGGCTGATGGTGCGATAGTCCTCGTCGAAGAGGTAGAATTCGAGTTCGGTGGCGGCATTGGCCATGTAGCCCATGGCGGCCAGCCGCTCGATCTGGGCCTTCAGAATGGCGCGCGGGCTATGGGCGATCGGCTCGTGATGGTGATGGTCGCTGAGATCGCACAGCACGATGGCGGTGCCCTCGAGCCAGCTCGCCTTCATCAGCGTATTGAGATCGGGCTTCATGACGAAATCGCCATAGCCCTTGCCCCAATTGGCTGCTTCATAGCCCGGGACTGGCTCCATATCGATGTCGTCGGCCAAGAGATAATCGCAGCCATGGGTTTCGTCCTCGGCCATATCGAGGAAGAATTCGGCCTGGAAGCGCTTGCCGATCATGCGCCCCTGCATGTCGGGAAAGGCGACGAGCACGGTGTCGATGCGGCCCTCGGCAACATCCTTGGTCAGCTCGGCGAGAGAATAGGCCATGCGCAGTCTCCGCTGTGAATAGGGCGCCCGGCGAACCGGACGCCCGCCTGGTTTCAGGCCTTGTGCTCGAGCGCGAACTCTTCTTCGGGCGACAGGATCAGCCGGTTGCGGCCGACCAGGGCGAAATAGACAATGCCCACGGCGCACCACAGCACCACCCAGATGACCCCGCGGTAGAAGTTGGGGTCCTGCATCTGGTAGAACAGCGTCACCGCCGCGATCGCGATGGTGACGACGGCGCCGCCAATGCCGAGTGGCGAGCGGAACGGCCGCTCCATATTGGGCTGGTTGCGGCGCAGCAGGATGAAGCTGAGCGCCTGCATGATATAGCTCAGCATCGCCCCGAACACGGCCATGTTGAGCAGCACGGTGCCGATAATGTCGTCGCCCAGCTGGGTTTCCCCGCTCCCGCCGCCGCCATTGGCAAACCAGATGATCAGCATCACGGTCAGGCCGAGCGCCGCCCCCGCCATCATGGCAATATGCGGCGTCTTGTGCGTGCCATGGGTGACCGACAGTCCCGAGGGGAAATAGCCGGCGCGGCTGAGCGAATAGACCTGTCGGCCCTGGGCGAACAGGATGGTGTGGAACGAGGCGATCAGCCCGATCATCGCCACGAGGCCCAGCACGACGGCGCCGCTGGTGCCGTAAATGGCGCGGAAGCCGTCGAGCAGCGGTTCGCCCGACGTGCTCAGCGCATAGGCGCCGACGCCGATCACCGAGGGGTTGAGCAGCATGATCATGAAGGCCGAGATGACCAGCGTGCCCATGCCCAGAAGGATGCCCCGCGGCATGTCGCGCCTGGGATCAACCGATTCCTCTGCCGCCAGCGGCAGCTGCTCGATGGCCAGGAACAGCCAGACGGCGAAGGGCAGGGTGGCCAATACGCCGCCAAAGCCGAACGGGAAGAGTTCGCCGCCGCCCTCGGGCAGTTCGCTGCCATCGGCCGCGATATTGAGCGCCCAGCGCGAGAAATCCATATTGGGAATGGCGCTGATCCAGAACACTACGAGCACGGCCAGCGAGGCCAGCGTCACCACCAGCGTCACCTTGAAGCTGAGCGCCACGCCATAGATGTTGAGGGCGAGGAAGACGGCATAGAACACGACCCAGATCACCGGCAGGTAAGCAGCGTCGAGGCCCACTATGGCGCTGAAATAGGAGGAGATGAAGGTCACCACCACCGCCGGGGTCAGCACATATTCGACATTCTCGAACAGGCCGGTGATGAAGCCGCCCCAGGGGCCCATCGAGGTGCGGGCGAAGGAATAGGCCGCGCCGGTATGCGGCAGAGCCGGGCTCATCTCGGCAATGCAGAAGACAAGGCCCAGATACATGATGGCGATAATGCCGGCCGCCACCATCATGCCGCCCCAGCCGCCGGTGGCAAAGCCGAAATTCCAGCCCGAGAAATGCCCCGAGATCACGGCGCCGACCCCCAGCGCCCAGAGTGACCAGATCCCGGCATAGCGGGTCAGGCCGCGTTCTTCGAAATAACTCTTGTCGCGTGTCGCATAGGCGACACTGCCAACCTTTCTCGATTCACTCATCGTCACGTCCCCCTTTGAAAATGCCCTAGTCTTGACTACACGGCCATTGCCTCCTGCCGCGCCAATCGCGCCGCCGCAAGGCAACGGGCCAGCCGGGACGACCAAAGGTCCACCCCTGCCGGTTCGAGGATTTCATCATGGCGAATTTCGATCATGGTGGCGTCGAGCCCGCGCCCGTCACCGTGCTTTTCCAGCGTCAGCGTCACCCCGTTGAGCGCCGCATAGGGCAGGTTCCAGCCGATATTGAGCTCAGGCTCCTCAGCCGCCAGCGCGTCGTAAACGGCCTGGGTAAAGCGGGTATCCACGCCATGGATCAGCCCGATCGGCCAGGGCCGGGCCACCCCGTTATAGACTGGCGTGAACGAATGCACGCATACCAGAATGGTCTCCTTGCCGGCCTGGCGGCGCGCCTCGAGCAGGGTTTCGATCGAGGCGTGGAAGGGGCGGTGGTAATGGTCGATGCGGAACTGCCGCTCCTGGGCGTCCAGGTTCTCATTGGCGGCAATGCGGGTGGCTTCCGACAGCGTCCAGATCAGGTCGGTGGCGCCCAGGTCGCGGTTGCAGTCGATGACCAGCCGCGAGACGGTGGATTGCACCAGGGGCGCATCCAGCCGGTCGGCGAGGCTGCGGCTGACCGCCAGCGCGCCCGGATCCCAGGCGATATGGCTGACCCGCTCGGTCATGCTCAGGCCGAGGTCGCCATATTTGGCCGGGATGCGGTTGCTGGCATGGTCGCACACAATGACGAAGGGCGATGGACCCCGTGCATTGGTCACCAGCACCGGACTTTGTTCGACTATGCTCACGGGGCCCCTGCAAAGAATTGGTCTGCGATTGTGTCAGTAGTTTCACAATTGCCAAGACTGTCAATGCTCATGCTGAGCCGCCGTGAGCGGGGCCTTGCTGGCGCTAGTCGGTTTTCTCCATCCGCAGAAATTGCGGGCCGCTGAAGCAGAGCTTGGGGTCGATCTCGCCGATGGCCTTGCTGTCCTTGCCGGCATAATCGAGGCGGTCCAGCACGCTCTGGATCAGGGTGATCCGGCCACGGCGCTTGTCATTGGTGCGGATCACCGTCCAGGGCGCATGCTCGGTATGGGTGCGCTTGATCATCTCGTCGCGGGCCAGCGAATAATCGTTCCAGCGCGGCAGTGCCTCCAGGTCGATGGGCGACAGCTTCCACACCTTGAGCGGATCGTGCCGCCGGTCATGGAACCGCTTGAGCTGCATTTCCCGGCCGATCGACAGCCAGAACTTGAACAGGTGAATGCCGTCCCGGGTGATGCGCTTTTCGAATTCCGGCGCT
>CAXBHD010000017.1:0-24494 GCA_963975335.1 uncultured Devosia sp.
CTGACTGGACCAGGAGAAATTGGTGGTCTGGGTGTCGGTCAGCCACTTTTTCCATGCGTCGGTGGACGAGGTCACACAGCCATCCCAGATCGGCACGAGCATTTCGCTGAGGGCGAAGTTGTTGCTGAGCGCCATCGGCTTGGTCTTGCCGGTCCGCTCGGCATATTCGACGGCAGCGTCGAAGCGCTCCATGGTCCAGTTGCTGCCACCGAACGGCCCACGGATACGGCCGGCCTTGACCTCGGCATCCATGGCATCGACGAATTCACCCACCGGCACGTCCGGATTGTCGCGATGCATGAAATAGACGTCGACATAATCGGTCTGCAGCCGGTCGAGCGACTGCGTGAGCTGCTTGGCGATAACATCGGGATAGACCAGCGGGCTATGCGCGCCCTTGCCGATCAGCACGGCGCCCTCGCGGGTGCCGCGACTGGTGTGCCAGTCGCCGAACAGCTTCTCGGTATAGCCATTGCCATAGACGAAGGCGGTGTCGAAGATATTGCCGCCCTTTTCCCAGAAGGCGTCGAGCAGGATGGCGCCCGAGGCAAAGCTGCGGAAATCCTCGAAGCCGAGCGCCACGGCCGAGGCCTGCTTGGAGAGGCCGGGAATGGCGCGCTTGGGAATGACGCCGCTGTTGGCACCAAGGGTGCGGTTGTCGAGGGTCTTCACCCGGTTGGCCGGCTTTTCGACCGAGAATTCGATCCCGGCATCGCGGCGCCACTGGTCGAGCACGCGAGCATTGCCGAGACTATCGTCCCAGCTCATGCCGGGGGCCGCCAGTTCCTGTCTCTTGCCCAGGATCGCTTCGGCGGCGGCATCGGCCTCGAAGGAATAGACGTGCCGCTGTTCGCCCAGGCTGATCGTCTCGGCCTTGCCGCCCTTGATGATATCGATGCGGCCTTCGCCCTTGGTGCGGTCGCCACCGGCAAACCAGAAGTCCGGCACTTCGATACGGCCATCGGCACCGTGAATGCGCAGCACATTGTCCAGATTGGCCATCACGGCGCAGGAGACCTGGGCGACTATGCCATTCTCGAAGGTCAGCACAGCCGCTGCCCAGTCATCGGTGCCCTCGGCATTGAGCTTGGCGGTGCCGGCCACTTTCACAGGGTCCGCAAAGGGTCTGCCCATGGCGGCGCCGGCAATCAGCCGGGCCATCGACACGGGATAGCCGCCGACATCGAGAATGCCGCCGCCGGCCAGGGCCGAGGCGAAGAGGCGGTGTTCGGGCTGGAACCTGCCCATGGAGAAGCCGAAGCTCGACTGGATCATCCGCACCTCGCCGATGGTGCCAGATTGGATCAGCTCGATCAGCTTGGCGGTCTGCGGGTGCAGCCGATACATGAAGGCCTCGCCGGCAAAGGTGCCGGCCTTCTTGTGGGCGTGCAGCACGGCGCTGATTTCAAAGGAGGAGAGCGCAAAGGGCTTTTCCACCAGCACATGCTTGCCGGCTTCTGCCGCCTTGATCGCCCATTCGGCGTGACCGGTATGGGGCACGGCAATATAGACGGCGTCGATCTCGGGGTCGGCCAGCAGCGCGTCATAGCCCTTGACCACGCGCACGCCGGGAAAGTCCGTCGCCAGGTTCGGCTTGTCCGGATTGCGGGTGGCAATGGCCGCGATCACACCATGCTTGGAATCGGCAACGCCGCCGAAAAATGCCTTGGCGATGCTGCCAGGTCCGATAATGCCCCAGCGAATTTTCTCAGCCATGAAAATAGTCCTTTAGGTCGTAATGAAGAGCCGGCCGCGGGGCCGGGTGATGGAAACGGGTGTGAGACAGCGCTACGGGATGCGCTGGCCCTTTGCGTCGAATAGATAGGCCTTGGTCGGGTCGATCGACACGGTGATGCTGTCGCGGTCGAGCTCGTTGCGCGATTCCTCGCGCTCCATGATGATCTGCTCGCCGGTCCTGGTGTTGGCATAGATATAGCTGGTCGAGCCCAGATGCTCGGCCACGTCGATTTCGAGATTGATGTCGGCACCACCGGCCCCGGCGGGTCCGAAATGCTCGGCTCGCAGGCCCAGGGTGACGGCCTCTCCGACCGCCGGCGCCGTGCCGGCTAGGGGCAGGGTCACCTGGGCCTTGCCCTGATGGGTCAGCTCCAGGGTGATCGAGCCCGGAGCGGCAGCAGTGACCACACCGGCCATGAAATTCATCCGCGGCGAGCCGATAAAGCCGGCGACGAAGAGATTGGCCGGATTGTCATAGAGATCGAGCGGCCGGCCGACCTGTTCGATGCGGCCGTCGCGCAGCACCACGATAGTGTCGGCCAGCGTCATGGCCTCGACCTGGTCATGCGTCACATAGACGATGGTGGTCTGCAGCTCCTTGTGCAGCCGGGCGATCTCGATGCGCATATGCACGCGCAGCTCTGCATCAAGGTTCGATAGCGGCTCGTCGAACAGGAACACCTGCGGGTTGCGCACGATGGCCCTGCCGATGGCGACGCGCTGCCGCTGGCCGCCCGAAAGCTCCTTGGGCAGCCGGTCGAGCAGGGGCTCGAGCGCCAGGATGCGCGCCGCCTCCTGCACCTGGTTGGCGATCTGGTCCTTGGCGACGCCGGCAAAGCGCAGGGCGAAGCCCATATTCTCGCGCACCGTCATATGCGGATAGAGGGCATAGGACTGGAACACCATGGCAATGCCCCGCTTGCTCGGATCGACCTCGTTCATGCGCTGGCCACCGATCTCCAGGTCGCCGGCACTGATATGTTCGAGGCCGGCAATCATGCGCAGCAGGGTCGATTTCCCGCAGCCCGAGGGGCCGACAAAGACGACGAATTCCTTGCTCTTGATCTCGAGATCGACGCCCTTGATGACTTCCAGATTGCCGTAGGACTTGCGCACGCCGGTGAGTTTCAAGCTGCTCATATTGAATGCACCTATTTGACCGCGCCCAGCATGCCTTCGACGAATCGGCGCTGGAGCAGGAAGAAAATGACGAGGGTGGGCAGGGTGGCGAGCACCGTCCCGAACAGCAGCATGCCGTAATCGGGGGTATAGGCTGAGGTCAGGGCGGACAGGATCAAGGTGATGGTCTTGTTCTCGGCCGTCTGCAACACGATCAGCGGCCAGAGATAGTTGTTCCAGTTGGTCATGAAGACGATGATCGTGGCCGCCGCATATGTCGAGCGCATCACCGGCATATAGACGAAGAGGAAGATCTGCCATTCCTTGAGCCCGTCGATCTTGGCGGCGTCGCGCAGCTCGCTGGGAAAGGCCTTGGTCGCCTGGCGGAAGTAGAAGATGATGAAGATCGAGGCCACCGTTGGCAGGATCACGGCCACGAAGGTATTGACCAGCTTGGCCTGGGCGAACATCACGAAGAGCGGCACCATCATCGCCGCGAACGGAATGGACAGCAGCAGCAGCAGCAGGGCGAAGATGCGCTCGCGAATGCGCGAGCGGAACATTTCAAAGCCATAGCCGGCCAGCGAGGAAACCAGCAGCGTCAGCGCGGTGGCGACCACGGCAATGAAGCCGGAATTCCAGAAGACGCGCAGCGCATCGACCTGGGTGAAGAAGGTCGCGGCATTGGTGAACAGGGCATCGCCGACACTGGCCTTACCGCGGATGATGTCGGCCGATGTGTTGGTGGCGCCAACGATCATCCAGAAGAAGGGAAAGACCGAGATGAAGGCGGCCAGGCTGAGCAGGGCATAGACCAGGCCGCGCCGCGCCGCGCCCCAGGGATTGCCGCGCCTGATGGAACGCGTCGTCACAGTCTGGCCGACGGCGCTATCGGTCATCGGGGACACGGTCATGGCTTGACCCTCCGGTCGCGCGCCACCAGGAACTGCAGGAAGCTCAGAATGGCCACCATGATGACGATCACCCAGGAGACAGTCGCCGAATAGCCGAAACTGGGCATGAATTTGAAGGTGAGATTGTAGATATAGAGCGAGAGCGTCAGCGTTGAATCCGAGGGGCCGCCGGTGCCGGCGGTGAAGTTATAGACTTCGTCGAACAGCTGCAGCGTGCCGATGGTGGAGATCACCGTGGTGAACAGGATTACCGGCTTGAGCATGGGAATGGTGAGGTAGCGGAAGCGCGCCCAGGCCGGCACGCCGTCAATGCGGGCGGCCTCGTAGATCGAGCGGTCGATATTCTGCAGCGCTGCCAGGTAGAAGATCATGTTGTAGCCGGTCCAGCGCCAGGTGATGGCGATGATGACCACGACCTTGGCCCAGAAGGGGTCGCCGAACCAGGAAATCGGCGAGGCGATGACATGCAGCGCCATCAGCGCCTGGTTGACCACGCCATCGGTGGCAAACATCGACTTGAACAGCGTCGAATAGGCGATCAGCGAGGTGACGCAGGGCAAAAAGATGGCCGTGCGGAACAGGCCGCGGAACTTGAGGGTCGCATCATTGAGCGCCACGGCGAACAGCAGCGCCAGGGTGATCATGATGGGCACCTGGATGATGAAGAAGGTGAAGGTATTGCCCAGCGCCCGCAGGAACACCGTGTCCTTGGTGAGCCTGATGATATTGGCAAAGCCGCCAAAGCTCAGATTCATTCCCTTGCCGACCTGGAAGCTCATCCAGAGCGACCACACGATGGGATAGATCATGAACAGCCCCAGCAGCACGAGGGCAGGGGCAATGAATGCCCAGCCCGTCATCTGCTCCCGGCGATCCAGTCGCGCCTGTGCCAATTGTCGTCCTCCCCGGCGATTGCAGCGTCCTCTTGACCGTCAGCAGCCGGGCACCGCCAGCGGCACCCGACCGGTGGGGCGGGCCGGAGCCCGCCCCCTCAGGCAGTCTATTGCATCTGCTGGGTAGCCTGATCGTTGATCGCCTGCAGGGCGGCATCGACGTCGCCGCCTTCGATGATGGCGGGCAGCTGGGCCTGCAGCGCTGAATCGACTTCGGCCGTAAAGGTGCCGTAGTCGACGCTCGGGATCTCGCCGAGCCAGTCCGAGAAGTTCTGCCACACCGGCGCGCCGCCGAAGAACTCGTCGGACGCCTTGAACGCATCGCCTTCACGGGCGGCCAGCAGCGAGCCGACGGCGCCGCGCTTGATCAGGATGTCCTGATAGAACTCGGTATTGCCGGCCCAGACGGTCTTGAGGAAGTCGATGGTCTCTTCCTTGTTGTCCGAGGAGGAGAGCACGAACCAGCTCGAGCCGCCCTGATTGGAGGCATTGACCGAACCCTCGATGTCGAGACGCGGAATGGGCGCCACGCCCCACAGACCCGACTGGTCGGCATTGGCCTTGATGGTCGCGGTGATCCAGACGCCCACCGGCACCACGGCCACTTCGCCCGAGGTAAAGGCGCCGGTATATTCGGCCCAACCCGAGACCGGCTTGACCAGCTCGGCCTGGTAGAACTTGGCATAGGTCTCGAGCGCCTTCTTGAGCGGCGCATTGTCGATGATGTTGAGGCTGCCATCCTCGTTGAAATACCACTCGCCGGCCGACTGCATCATCATGCGGATCAGGCCACTGTCATTGAGGTCGAGATCGAGCAGCAGATGACCGGTCTTGGCCTTCACCTCGGTGCCGATCTCGATCAGGCGGTCCCAGGTGATGTCTTCGAGATCTGCAGCGGTGAAGCCGGCCTCTTCGAGATAGTCCGAGCGATAGAACAGGCCCGTGACGCCCGAATCGAAGGGCACGGAATAGGATTTGCCATCCAGCGTGGCAGCGGCGACCTTGTAGGGCGCGAATACCGACATATCGATGGAATCGGAGAGCGGCTCGAAGGCGCCGGGGAAGGATTGCAGGTATTTCTGGGCGATGTCGTCCTGGATCAGCACGATATCGGGCAGCCCCTCGGTGCTGCCGGCCAGCAGCTGCGTCTGCAGCTTGGCGCGGATATCGTCCTGGCTGGCGGTATCATCGACATTGAAGGTGACGTCGGGATGCTCGGCCGTGTAGAGGGCGCCGGCCTCGCGCATGGTGTCGCCATTGAAGGCCTTGTCCCATACCCAGACCGAGATTTCGCCGGCCGAAGCGGCGGTGACGCTCAGCAGGCTGACGCCGGCGAGGGCGACGGCGAAACTCTGGTGCCACCGTGATGCGATGCGGTTCATGAAAGATCCTCCCTTTTCGTTTGCTCTTAGGTCGAGCCCTTTCTAAGCTATGCTTCTGGTGCAACACGTCTATGCCAAAAGGTATGAAGAGTTGGCGGAAAGTAAGATGGCGTCCCGGGCCTATTATGTGCCTGAGGCAAACGGCGTTGAGCGGCTGCCCACCGAACTGCAGATGTTCCACGCCTCTCCCCTGGTCATGCGCGCGGCCCATTGGCACGCTCAGGTCGAAGTCAATTTCATCATTCGCGGCTGGGCCCATTACCGCATGAGCGGTCATGCCGTGCGCTTCAATGCCGGGGATATGGCGTTGTTCTGGGGCGGGCTGCCGCACTGGCTCGACGATGCTTCCGACGATCTGGTCTATGCCGGGGGGCACCTGCCACTGGTGCATTTCTTCCGCCTGCGGCTGCCGCAGAATGTGCAGTCAAAGCTCATGCAGGGGGCCACCTTGGTCACCCGGGCCACCGATGCCTCCGATCCGGTCAACTTCGCCCGCTGGAACCAGTATGCCCGCTCGGGCGATCCGCTCAAGGCCAGCATGGCGGTGGACGAGCTGCTGCTGCGCATCGAACGGGTGCGCTTTGATGCCTATGATCTGCTGCCCGGACCGGCAGACGTGGTCAGCGCCGTGGACGGGCTCGATTACCATTCCTCGCCCATCGTGGTGCGGATCTGCGACTTCATCGCCGACAATTTCCGTGAGGACATCGATTCCGCCGATATCGCCGCCGCCGCCGACATCCATCCGAAATATGCGATGAACGTCTTCAAGAAATCGACCGGCATGACGCTCAATGACTATGTCAACCTGATGCGGCTCAGCTATGCCCAGGCTCTGCTGATGCAGGACGACGCCAATGTGCTTCAGGTGGCCATGGATAGCGGCTTTGGTTCACTCAGTGCCTTCAACAAGTCCTTCCGCAAGATTGCTGGCATGTCGCCCACCGACTTCCGCCGCGACATGCGCTGCCGGCCGCCGGCGCCCGGCCCGCTGCGCAGCCATGGCGGGGCCATCAACTGACAAGGCTGGGCGGCCGCACTAGCCGACCGGCTCCGTGGTGATCGCCTTGAGCTTGTCGATCCCCATCGCCTGCAAGGCGAGGTGTTCGTAGAAGGGCTCGGACTTGCCCGAACGAATCTTGCCCAGGAAGTATTTTTCAAAGCCGATCTTGGCCAGATGCACCCACTTGCCCTCGGCCGACCAGTTCACATTGCGCGGTGGCAATTGCGGCTGCGCCACGAAGGCAATGCCAGAATCGCCGAAATCGGCAAGGCAGACGGCGTTCCAGGTCGGGATGGCATTGGGCTGCTCGCCGGCGACCAGCCGGACAATATTCTGTACCGTGGCGGTGACCATGGATTCAATCATGAAGCCTGTCTTGGGTACCCCGACAGGCACAGGCGTTTTGGCCAGCGGCGGAATGGCCACGCAGACCCCGACCGAAAAAATGTCGGGAAAGGCCGGGTTGCGCTGGTATTTGTCGGCCAGGATGAAGCCGCGCGGATTGGTCAGTCCTTCAATATCGCGCACGGCAGCCACGCCGCGAAAGGCCGGCAGCATCATGGCATAGGCAAAGGGCAGTTCATGGCCCTGCTTGACCGTCCCGTCCTCGGCAATCTCCGAGACGCTGAGCTTGCCCGGCTCGACCTTGTCGACCTTGGCATTGCAGATCCACTTGATGTGCCGGTTGCGCATGGCGCTTTCGAGCATGCCCTTGGTATCGCCGACGCCATCCAGCCCGAGATGGCCGATATAGGGCTCGGCGGTGACAAAGGTCATGGGGACCCGGTCACGTACCCGGGCGTCGCGCAGCGCCTTTTCGAGGATGAAGGCGAACTCATAGGCCGGTCCGAAGCAGGAGGCGCCCTGGACAGCCCCGATCACCACCGGCCCCGGATTGGCGACCAGGGCATCAAAGGCCGGCTTGGCCGCCAGCGCATGGTCGATCTGGCAGACCGACTGGGTGAAATGTTCCGGACCGAAGCCGGGAATTTCGTCAAAGGCCAGTTCAGGGCCGGTGGCGATTGCCAGATAGTCATAGGCGACCGACTGGCCATCGTTGAGCTCGATGCGCTTTTCCACCGGATGCAGGCGCCGGGCGCCCTGCGGGTGAAAGTCAATCTGGCGTCTGGCAAAGACCGGCGCCAGATCAACCGTCACGGCCTCCCGATCGCGCCAGCCAACGGCCACCCAGGGATTGGACGGCACAAAGGAATATTCCGGTCCCTTGTTGATCACGCTGACCTGGTGCTCCGCCGCCAGCGCCGCGCGCAGTTCATAGGCCAGAATAGTGCCGCCAAGTCCGGCGCCCAGTACGACGACGTGTGCCATATGCATATCCTCCCAGGATGGTTGTCAGGCGCCTTGGCCCTCCTCAGGAGGCCCCATTATCCTGCAGGCTAGCAGGGGCGTACCGGGGCCTTATTGACCTGCATCAATCAAGGCCAAGTTGGCACGATACCGGCGCCCCGGTGGCGCGGCACCACCAGGCCAGAATTGCCAATGTCCGCCAATTATGGGACACCTGAGTCCCATAGGCGCAGTATCGACGAATAGATCAGTAGTTTCATCGGCTTGTGGCCGAGATCGGTCATGCTGAACGCGGTGAACACAACCATTGGTGACCTGCCTTGACCGACGACACCGACTTCAACTCATCCCTATTGGGTCAGGCGCGCAAACTGCAGTCGATCCTGGAATCGGCGGTCGATGCCATTATCACCATCGACGAGATGGGGACCATTACCACCGCCAATCCCGCCGCCGCCCGCCTGTTCGGCTATGGGCAGGACGCGTTTCTGGGCCGCAATGTCAACTTCCTCATGCCACCGCCCTATCAGGCCGAGCATGATGGCTATCTGCACAATTACCGCGCAACCGGACGGCGCCGGATCATCGGCATTGGCCGCGAAGTCAGCGGCCGGCGCAGCGATGGGTCGGTCTTTCCCATGCAGCTGGCGGTTAGCGAATTCGAGATGGACGGCCGCACCTTCTTCACCGGCATCATTCATGACCTGTCCGCCCACAAGGCCACCGAGCTGGCGCTGCGCCAGGCCCAGAAAATGGAGGCCATGGGCCAGCTCACTGGCGGCATCGCGCATGATTTCAACAATCTGCTCACCGTCATCATCGGCAATCTGGAAATGCTCGAGGGCAAGCTGACGACACCGCTGCAGCGCGAGCTGACAAGCGAGGCGCTCGACGCCGCCGATCTGGGCGCCCGGCTGACCACGCGCCTGCTGGCCTTTGCCCGACGCTCCCACCTTGAGCCAGAAAGCATCAACCTCAATAGTTTCGTGCTCGGCCTGACCGACATGCTGCACCGCACGCTGGGCGAGACCATCTATCTGTCGAGTTCGCTGACCCCCAGCCTGTGGCCCGTCCGAGTCGATCCCTCCCAGGTCGAGAGCGCCATCGTCAATCTGGCCGTCAATGCTCGCGACGCCATGCCGCGCGGCGGCCGGCTCGTCATCGAAACGTCCAATGTGACCGTCAGTGTCGATATGGCCACTCGGCTTGATGGCCTCAATCCCGGCGACTATGTGCAGCTGGCAGTGTCCGATACCGGCGAGGGCATGAGCAGCGGCGTGCGCGAGCGGGCCTTCGAGCCGTTCTTCACCACCAAGGAAATGGGCCGCGGCACGGGCCTGGGGCTGTCGATGATCTATGGCTTTGCCAAGCAGTCCGGCGGACTGGCCACCATCGAAAGCACCCCGGGCAAGGGAACGGTTGTGGCCATTTATCTGCCGCGCCATCGGGTTGAGCCGACCCTGGTGGTCGACACCGACCTCGAGGGCACGGCCCTGGCCGGATCGGGGCAGACCATCCTGGCGGTCGAGGATGACGAGCGGGTGCGCAAGCTGACGGTGACCCGGCTGACCCAGCTCGGCTATACCGTGCTATCGGCGGGCAGCGGGGCGGAGGCAATCGACATTCTGGCGGCTGGGCAGCCGGTGGACCTGCTGTTTTCCGATGTCGTGATGCCCGGTGGCATCAGCGGCTTCGAGCTGCGCAGCAAGGTACAGGCGCTCTATCCCAATCTGCCGGTACTGCTGACCTCGGGCTATGCCGAGGAGCTTTCGCGCGACGGCGCGGCCGGCGAGGGCCCCCTCAGAATTCTCAACAAACCCTACCGTCTGGCCGAACTGGCCGCGGCCATCGACGACGCGCTCAAGAACTGACCGTCAGGATTGCAGCGACTGCGGGGTGAAGCTGTAACCGGCGCCGCGCACGGTTTTGAGCAGGCGCGGCGTGCGGGCATCGGGTTCGATCAGCTTGCGCAGCCTGGCGACCTGATTGTCGATGCTGCGGTCATTGGGCGTCCAGTCATGTCCCTTGAGCAGGTCCATGATCTGGTCACGGCTGAGCACCCGGTGCGGATGGCGGGCAAACAGCGCCAGCAGATCGAACTCGCCGCTGGTCATGCGGATATCGCCCGCCGGGCCGGCCAGGTTTCGCCGGTCCAGATCAAGCACGAAGCCATCAAAGCGCAGCTGCGTCGCCTTGCCTGGCGCCGCCGCTGCCGGGGCAGCGGGCATCTGCAGTGGCTGCGTGCGGCGCAGCACCGAGCGCACCCGGGCCAGCACCTCGCGCAGGTGGAACGGCTTGGCGATATAATCGTCGGCGCCGATTTCCAGGCCGACGATCCGATCGATCATGTCGCCCTTGCCGGTAATCATGATGATCGGCAGGTCCCAGTTCTGCCGGACGGCGCGCGCGATGGAGAGCCCGTCGGTGCCATCCAGGTTGAGATCGAGCGTCATCAGGTCCACCCCGGTCGCCAGTGTCGCATCGACGCCGGCCTGGTCGCTGGCCTCGCTGACCCGATAGCCCTCATCCTCAAAGCAGCGCCGCAGCATGCGGCGGATCTGGACGTCGTCATCGACGATCAGAATGTGACGCTGGCGCTCGTTCATGGGTCTGGCTCGTCATCTGGCAGGGGCCGGCAGGGCGGCCCGTTACATTCGGTTACAAATCGGGACAAAGGGCAGATAGGGCGATTACACCGCGCTCCTAGACAGACTGCATCAACGATGCTTTGCGGCTTGGACGATTCATCATGCAGCTCTCTGATAATGTATCCCCCCTGCAGACTCAAACGCTCTGGCCCAGCGAGGGCGCCGGCACCGGCGCGGTTCGCCTGCTGGCCCCCTATGATGCGTTGTTTCGCGAAGGCGACGACACCATCGCCTTTTATGAAATCCTCAGCGGCGCCGTGCGTGCCTACAAGATTTTCCCCGACGGTCGTCGGCAGATCGTCGCCTTTGCCTTTCCGGGCGACATTGTTGGCTTCGGTCACGGCGATACCTATCGCTTCGACTGCGACGCACTGACCACGACACGCGTCCGCGTCATTCACAAGCTGTCGCTCCTGCGGGCCATGCGCGACCGTCCCGAACTGGCCGAAAAGCTGCTCGATGTGGCACGGGGGGAAGTGGAGACCCTGCAGGACCTGTCGCTGCTGCTCTGCCGCAAGACCGCCATCGAGCGTATCGCCAGCTTCCTGCTGACCATGGCGCGCAAGTCGGCCGATCCGGCTTCCGGCGAACGCCTGCCGCTGCCCATGTGCCGGGCTGACATCGCCGACTATCTCGGCCTCACCATTGAAACGGTCAGCCGCAACATGACCCGGCTGCGCGCGCTGCGCATCATCGATCTGCCCGATCGGGGCAGCTTTCAGGTCCGCAGCCTTGAGCGTCTGCGTCAACTTGCCGAATGCGACGGCCACAGCCACTGATTGCGCAGAGAATCGTCATGTCTGAAGCTCGCCGTCGCGCCGCGATCGGCATTTTCACCACCACGGCCGATCTCGATGCCGTCATGTCGCGTCTGCACAGCCAGGGCATTGACCGCTACGTGGCCTTCGACATTGCCTCACCCCCGCATGGCGCTGCGCAGTCCAGCGCCACGCCGCCGCTCAGCCCTGCAATGCTGGGTGATCTGCAGGCCCGTTACCCGCACGCCTTCGTGCTCCGCATCGATCTGACCGGTGGTCCCAAGGAAGAGGCCCTGGTGGCCCGCACCCTGCTCGACAGTGCCGCCCAGAGCGTGCAGCTGCACGACCTCTAGATCGGGGCGGAGGGCAGGGACAGATCATGGGTCCGCGATCCTTCCGGTTAAGCACCGACCAGGGATCTGACGCGTGACCCTGTTGGCTCTTGGTTCGCCCCAGCCGCTTTTGCAGGCGTAAATCGCTCTTTGTCCCTTTTCTCCAAAAATCAGGGTTGCACCAAATCCCCTGTTTCTCTATGTCTCCGCGCAGTCGGGGCGTAGCGCAGCTTGGTAGCGCATTTGTCTGGGGGACAAAGGGTCGCAGGTTCAAATCCTGTCGCTCCGACCATCACACTCACTACAGCCTGTTTGCGCCCAGCGCCGCTTCCGGTGCGGGCTGTCTGTCGGAGTTTGCCCGATGCCCATGACTGTCCAGGACATTGCGCCAGCCCTGGCCTTGTGGCCACGGCTGCAGGGGGGGAGCGCCACCCTGGTCAACCATTCCGAGAACCATACCTTTCGTATCGATATGCCCGACCAGCGCTGCTTCATGCTGCGCATACACCGCAGCGGCTATCAGTCCGTGCAGTCCATCGAAAGCGAGCTGGCCTGGCTCCAGGCTTTGCGACAGGATACCGGACTGCCGGTTCCAGAAGCCATTGCCGGCGGCGATGGCTGCCTGCTGCAGGACTTTCGCGCGCTGGACGGATCAGCCCGCCAGGCCGTGCTGTTTCACCACATAGCGGGCCGGGAACCGACGCTGAATGACGATCTGGTCGGAGTATTCCACACGCTGGGCGGCTATGCCGCCACCCTGCATCAGCATGCCGCTGGCTGGAACCGCCCCGCCGGCTTCATCCGCCAGAGCTGGCAGGCATCGACCATTCTTGATGCCGACGGTCCCTGGGGCGACTGGCGAGTGGCCCCTGGCGTCAACGAGAAGAACCGGCTGGTTCTCGACCGGCTCGACGCCACCCTGTGGCTGCGCCTGGCCGATTATGGTCTCAGCCCTGACCGCTATGGTCTGATCCATGCCGATATGCGCCTGGGCAATCTGCTGCTCGATGGCAAGCGCCTGTCGCTGATCGATTTCGACGACTGCGGCTTTTGCTGGTTCACCTATGATTTTGCCGCTGCCATCTCGTTTCACGAGACCAACCCGGTCATCCCGGCGCTGAAAGCGGCCTGGCTCGAGGGCTACCAGGCCGTGCGGCCGCTGGACAAGGCTGACATGAGCGCCATCGACGCCATGGTCATGCTGCGGCGCATGGCGCTGCTGGCCTGGATCGGCTCGCATGCCGAGACCAGCCTGGCGCAGCAGCAAGCTCCCGGCTTTGCCGATGGCACAGCCATGCTGGCCGAGCGCTATCTGCGCGGCCCCATCTGGGCCGATTAGCCAGGGCGGGCGGCCACAGGAGACGCCCGCCGCTGGACGGTCGGGGCAGGGGCCGCGGCACGGGCCCGGACATAAGAGGCGATATTGGAGGCGTTGAGTCCCCAGACCAGCCCATAGAATAGCCAGCTATGCCGCCAGTGCTCACCCTCATGCAGGGTCGAGCAGAAGATGATGCCGGCCAGGGCAATCAGCAGTGCAATGGTGAGTTCGTTCCGGGTACGCCGGTAGTTGCGCAGGGAAATGACCACGCTGCCAATGGCCAGCGTCACATAGCTGATGCCGCCGCCCCAGCCATAATTGACGAACGAGCTCAGCCAGATGTTGTGGATCGGCTCGGGGAAGATCTTTTCCAGCTGCAGCACGCCCAGCCCGATAGGGTTCTGCAGGATCATCGGCAGCACCAGCAGATAGCGGTGGTAGCGCCCCTGTTCGCCCAGGTCATAGGCCTTGGCGAAGGTGAGACGATCCATGAGCTTGGCGGTGAACTCGGCCGAGGTCAGGGTGGCAATGGCAAACAGCACGATGCTGATGCCGAGCAGCCCGCCGATGATCAGCACCAGCCGGCGCGGATTGCGCCGATTGTGGAAGACCACATAGGCCGTCAGGCAGAACAGGGCCGCCACCACGGCAATGCGTGAAAATGACAGCAGGATACCCAGCATTACCAGTGCCAGCGCGCCGCTCAGCAGCACCCTGCTGCCTTGCCCGCGCGAGAGAAAATAGGCGCAGAACACCACGGCCGGAATGAGTAGCGAGCCATACATATTGGGGTCGTCGAGCAGGCCGCGGGCGCGGCCATCCCAGGTCAGCAGCGCCATCTGGGTGAGAAAGCCGATCGTGCCCAGGGTGGCGGCGATGGAGCAGGAGAGAATATAGACCTTCATGAAGGTCTCGAAATGCCGCTGGTTCCAGCTCATCGACACGAAGGCGGCGATAACCCCGATGGAAATGGCGAAGGTCTTGGCCAATAGCTCGAAGAAGACGAATTGCTGGCCCAGATGGGGCAGCGAGGCGATGAAATAGGAAACTGCCCAGGCGCCCAGCAGGACGCTCAGCAACACGGCGCGTCGCGTCACCTCCGGCTTTCTGAACAGGGTGAAGTGAAACAGGGTGATCAGGAACGAGCCGATGAATAGCAGGTCGACGGGCGAGGGCCGCATCAGCGTATAGTTCATCGCCAGCACGGCGATAAAGAAGACCAGGTTGCGCGTCGTGAACACCGCCAGCCGCAGGCCGGCAAGGCTCACCCCGACGGGGCCGGATGCGGTTCGGCTCTGCGCGCCCGCACTCACGGCTTCAGCCCGTAGCCGAGCAGGAATTGCAGGCTGCCGAGCCCCTCGCAATCGGCCTTGCTGGAGGCAAAATGGGTTGCCGCGGCGTCGGCATAGCAGCGATAGACCGGCACCGTGTCCGGGTGTTGGGCAGCATAGAGCCAGCCGGCACTGCGCTCGCGGACATAGCCGTCGGTGCAATAGCCATCCTCGGCCAGCAGCTGATCGAAATGGCCGGACCCTGCTTTGGAACATTCGGCAAGCTTGATGCTGGCGCTGCCTTCCGGCTCGCGGGTCAGCATATAGGCGACGACCGTATCGTGCCGGTAGCCCAGCCTGTCGCCGGTCAGCGGGCCGGTGGAGGTGACATAGATCTGGCGGTCCGGATCCGACCAGCGCGACAGCGCCATTCCGGCCTGTACCGCCAGGGGCGCGTCGGCGACTGTCAGCGTCACCTCGTGATGCACCAGATAGCGGCTCTCAAAGCCCTTGCCGGGCGGCACATAGTTATAGGTCAGCAGAAACCGCCGCGCGACGGCATTGCCGCCCGTGTCGGGATTGATCATGGTCGCATAGGCGACCAGATCGGTTGCGGTCGGCCGGTTCCAGTCCGAGCCGTCAATGGTCAGCAGCGGCTCGTCGAGATCGACGAAATTCACCTTGTCGGCCGACAGGGACAGGCGCACGCCGCCGAACCAGGGATCGGTGGTCACGGTGGCGACCTGGCCGAATTCCAGCATATAGCCCGCCGCCGGCCCGAAAAAGCCGATGGCGGTCGCCTCGCCCTCAAGGCCCGGTTCGCTCCAGGCATCCGCATAATACTTGCGCCAATCGGTGGGGTCGCTCACCTGGGCCCGCGCCACGATGGTCTGCCAGTCGGTATTGCGCAGGCAATAGGCATAGAGATAGCCATCCAGGCCATCGACCATGGCGCAGTCGCCTTCGCCGGAAATCGACCCCCGTTGCGGCGCATCCCGGCCGGAAATGACCGTGCCCAGATCGGTCCAGGTCAAGCCGTCATCGGCCGAGCTGGCGATCGCCATTGTCTTGTCGGTCTGCCCGCCAGGCCCGTAGTCGCATATGCTTTCCTGATGCACGAAGCCCAGCAGCGTCGCGCCGCTGCGCGTCAGCGAGGTCAGCCAGCGCCCGCATTCCGCCTCGCTGCCCGGCTCGGCCGGCTGCAGCACGGCTCGCCGTGGGCCGGCCATGTCCCACGGGTCCTTGCCATCGATCGCATAGGTTGCGCCATTGGCGCTGAAGCCGCGAAATGTCCCATCGGCAAGCCTGAGTGCGGTGAAAGTGGCGTCCAGCTCGTCGGGAAAGGGGCCGCGAACCACGACGGGTGGCCCGACCCTGACGCTGAGGCACTCGACGCAGAGCGCATCCTCCGCCTGCGTCGGCGCCGCTAAGGCAGCCGCCGCGAGGACGGCCAGGCCGGCAATTCCGGCAGCATGCAGCAGGCCAGGTTTCATCATGCCCTCAATAGGCGTTTTCTGAATTGAACAGGCTGAACGGGGTCATCACCACGATGTAGAGGTCGAACAGGATGGACCAGTGCTCGATGTAATAGAGGTCGTGATTCACCCGCTGCATGATCTTGTCGATCGTGTCGGTTTCGCCGCGCCAGCCATTGATCTGGGCCCAGCCCGTCATGCCCGGCTTGACCCGGTGACGCGCGAAATAGCCCTGGACGGCCTCGTAATAGAGCTTGTTGTCCGCCTTGGCCTGCAGCGCATGCGGGCGCGGCCCGACAATGGACAGCTCGCCCCGCAGCACATTGAACAATTGCGGCAGCTCGTCGATCGAGGTCTTGCGGATGAACCGGCCCACGCGGGTGACGCGCGGATCGTCCTTGGTGACCAGCTTGGCAGCCGCTGCGTCGGCCATATCGGTCCGCATCGAGCGGAATTTATAGATGCTGATCAGCTCATTGTTGAAGCCGTGCCGTTTCTGGCGAAAGAAGACAGGCCCCTTGCTGGTAAGCTTGATGGCCACTGCCGTGGCCAGCATGACCGGGCTGAGCAGCACCAAAGCCGTCAGCGCGACCGTCTTGTCGAACACCCACTTGAAGACCAGGTTCCAATCCGAGATCGGCCGGTCGGCCATGTCGAACACGGCGATATCGCCGACATAGGAATAGGCCCTGTGGGTGAATTTGAGCTTGCTCATATGCGCCGACAGCCGGATATCCACCGGCAGCACCCAGAGCTGGGTGAGCATGTCGAGCACGCGTTTCTCCGCCGATAGCGGCATTGACACGATGACCAGATCCACCGATGTCCGCCGCGCGAACTCGATCAGGTCGGCGACCTTGCCCAGCTTGGGCACGCCGGCCACGCTGTCGGGCGAGCGCACATCGATGCGATCATCGAACAGGCCCAATAGGGCAATGTCATTGCTGGCGCTGGCGCGCACCTGCTCGATCAGGCTTTCCGCATCGCTGCCGCCGCCGACGATCACGGTGCGTCGGCGCAGACGCCCTTGCCGTGTCCAGCGCAGAACCAGGCTGCGCAGGGCCATCCGATAGGCCACCAGCAACGCCGCGCCGCCGACAAACCAGCTGGCAAGCCAGACCCGCGAGAACAGGTCTCCGCCCTTGAAAAAGAAGATGCCCACCGCCAGCACGACCATGACGAGGGTCCAGCTGGCCAGCACGCGGCCAGTCTGGTTGAGGGTGGTGCGGTAGGCGGTGATGCGATGCGTGCGAGCCGCGTTGAGCAGCACATTGGCCAGCAGACAGGCCGCCAGGATGACCGGAATGTAGAATTCGGGCTGGCCCAGCGAGACATAGAAGACGTAGATGCCATAGCCCAGCGTCGCCAGCAGGGCGGCTTCCAACACTTGGGCAATGCCAACCACGACTGCGCCAGAGATCACCTTTTCCGCGGGAGCCGCGATGACAGCGTCGGCGGCTGGCGACAGCACATGGTCTGTCCCGCTTGGCTTGGCGGCATGGTCCATCAGGGCCTGTTTGGGGTCAACGCGATACATAGGTGGCACCAGTCCAGAAGTTGCACCGCCATTTGTCCCCATAAGGGGTTTAGGTTCGGTGAAGTTCGGGCGCTATTCTCGATCCGCCAATCGCCGGTAGAGCGCTTCGATGGCGCTGGCCATGCGCTCGAGCGAGAACTGCTGGGCGATATGGTCTGCCCGGGCTGCCATCTCCGTGACGGCCGCCGCCGGATCGTTCAGGGCCAGCTGCAGGGCGGTGCGCAAGGCGGCGACGTCGCCGGCCGGCACCAGGCTGGATGCGGTGGGCCCAAAGATTTCGGGAATGCCGCCGACGCGCGTGGCAATCACCGGCAGGCGAGCAGCCGCCGCTTCAAGCACCACATAGGGCAGCGATTCCGCCAGCGAGGGCACCACGGCGACGCGACCGAGCGCAAAGCTTGGTCGAGCTGGCTGCGCGCCCACCAGGGCGATACGGTCGGTCAGGCCAAGGCCCTGGATCTGGTTTATGAGGGCGTCGCGTCGTGCCCCGTCGCCGACCATGACCAGCCTGGCCGGCTTGCCGTCGGGGCGGACAGTGCCAGACAGCGCCTCGACCAGAATATGGATGCCCTTGAGCTCGCGCAGCTCGCCGACAAACACAAAGTCGGCCGCGTCCGCCTCGGGCGTGACCGGCACGAATTCTTCGGGCGCCAACCCATTGTGAATGACGGCAACAGGGCAGGTGGGGGCGCTGATCAGGCTCGCATAGGTCGCCTGCGCAAAGGCGCTTTCGAAAACAATGGCGTCGGTCCGGGCCAGCAATTGCCGTTCGAGCAGATGAAACACCCTGCCGGACAGCGACGCGCCGTCAAAATGCAGCACGCCGCCATGCGGTGTATAGACGGCCACAGGGTTGCGGCGGCTCAAGGCGGCCAGCCGCGCATAGAGCCCGCCCTTGGCGCCATGCCCATGCAGGACATCAATCTTGAGCGATCGCTGCAGTCGGCGCACCGCGAGGGGGGCCGTGAGATCGCCGCCGCCCAGCAGGCGCGGCATGGCCACGCGATGAATGCCCAGGCTGGCATGGGCCAGCAGGTCGGTCAGTCGCGCCTCGGTCTGGGTGTCATTGGCCAGGCTGTCGACCACCAGGCCTACCGCATGGCCGTTGGCAGCCAGCGCCCGCGTGAGGTCGGCAACATGGCGAAACAGTCCGCCCACCGGCGCACGCATCACCTGCAGGATTCGCAGCGGCCGCGCGCTCATGACAGGCTCCGTTAGAACCAGCGTTCCGGGATGACGATGGTGTCGCCCGGGAAGATCGGAAAGTCGAGATCGACATTGCCCTTGACCATCTGCCCCCCCTGCCGGCGATAGACGACAGCGCTCTGGCGATTGGCCGTGTCGGTAAAGCCGCCGGCCGTGCTGATCGCCGCGCGCACCGTCATGCCGAATACATAGGGAAACTGGCCGGCTGTGCCCACTTCGCCCTGAATGAAGAACGGCCGGTATTCGGCCACTTCAACCGCAACGTCGGGGTTACGCATATAGCCATTGGCCAGGGCAGCGGCAATGCTGCTGGCGGCCAATTTGGTTGTGGTGCCCCGCACCTGTACCGGACCGACCAGCGGGAACGCCACCGCGCCGCTGTCATCCACCCGATAGGTGCCGGTCAATTCGGCGTCGCCATAGACGGTGACCCGCACGGCATCGCCGGTATCGAGTTGATAGGGCCCCTTGGTCTCCACCAGATAGGTCGCCGGGCGCGTGGTTGCACATGCCGCCAGCGGCAGCATGAGGGCGAGGCAAAACAGGGGTAACCAGCGCATAATTTTCCTGCATCTTCGGATAGGGCTTCAGTGTCGCCTCCCCATGGTTAACAAAGCCCTTCGGGTTGGTCGATGACATGCAGGTTTGTGCGTTTAACCAATTGCTTACCACGTCGCGTCCATAAACAGGGCATCAACGAGGAATTGCAATGACCTACGAGTCACCAGATGTGCGGGACGAGCGGATTGACGTTGCCGCGCTGTTTGGTGCGGTCACCCGGCGGCTGCCGCGCATCATCGGGCTGACTTTGTTATTGCTCGCCTTGACCTTTGCCGTGCTGATGTTCATGCCGCGGCTCTATGAATCCTCGGCCTCCATTCTGGTGGAGCCCCGCAGCAATGTTTATACGCGTGCCGCCAACGAGCAGGCGCCGTCGATAACCGGTGGCGAGACCGGCGTCGTCTCCAGTCAGGTCGAGCTGATCAAATCGCGCGACACCCTGCTCACGGTCATCGACCAGCTCGACCTGCGCTCGGTGACGGAATTCAACGGGGCGGATGGCGCCGGCTTCTCGCCGCTGGGCATCATCACCCGCCTGCTGGGCCGGAAGTCGACGCCGATGAGCATTGACGAGACGGTGCTCAACAACCTCTACAGCCGCCTGACCGTCAGCCAGGAGCGCGACTCGCGCCTGATATCGGTGACGGTGCAGTCCACCGATCCACAGCGTGCCGCCGCCATCGCCAATGCGATCGCCAATGCCCATGTGTCGCGGCGTGCCCAGCTGTCGCTTTCCGATACCGCCGAGGCCTCGGGCTGGCTGCGCGATGAGATCGATCGCCTGCGCCTCGTGGTCAACGAGGCCGAAACCGCCGTCGCCAATTTCAAGGTCGACAATGACCTCTTTGTCGGCAGCAACAATACGAGCCTGCTGGACCAGCAGTTGTCCACCATTGCCAGCCAGATCAGCGCTGCCCAGGAGCGCAAGAACACCGCCATTTCGCGCGCCGACCTGATCCGCGGCATGCTGGAGCGCGGCCAGTCCATCGAGGGCGTGTCCGATGCGGTCGATTCCACCGTCATCCGGCAGCTGAGCGAAGACAAGGCGCGCCTGCAGGGCGAAATGGCGCAGCGCTCCGCCACGCTGCTGTCCAGCCATCCGACGATCCGCGCGCTCCGCGCCCAGATCAGCGAACTCGACAACCAGATTGCCATCGAAGGACGTCGGGTTGCCAGTGCTCTCGACGCCGAAGCCCAGATCGAGGCCGACCTTGAAGCCTCTCTCAAGGCCGAGCTGACCAATGCCAAGGTCTCTGCGTCGACCGCCACCCAGGACACCGTGACCTTGGACGGGCTGCAGCGCGAGGCCAAGGCCCAGCGCGACCTGCTCGAAGGCTATCTGCAGCGCTATAACGAGGCTTTTTCGCGCACCGAAACCAGCTCCGCCTTGCCCGATGTCCGCGTCGTCAGCCTGGCTGCGCCTTCGGTCACGCCGGCATCGCCCAAGATCCAGCTCATCTTGATTGCTGTCGGCATTGTCACGCTGGCGGTACAGATCGGCGTGATCCTGTTCAGCGAGCTCATGTCGGGGCGGGCCATTATCGAGGGGCGCGAGGCGCATCGTCCGCAGGACGAGCTCGACGCCGCTCCCTTTTCTGCCGACGAACTGGAAGACGATGACGTCGTCGCCGTCGATCCGGCTGATACGGGCACCGATGACGAACCCGATTTCTTTGCCGGCCTCGAACCCACCGCCTCGGTCTCGCCTCCCGATCTTGTCGGCGAACGGGTGAACGACAATGACGCCACGGCGGTACAGTCGCGCTTCATCGAGGAACTGGCCGGCATCAATGCCCCGTCCGCACCCGACCCGGCGCCCCTGATCGACCCGCCTTTGGCCGCTTCCCTGGCGCCACGGCCGGTGGCCGGGCCCCTCCCGGACACCATCAGCCTCTCGGCGCTGACCGCCGACCTGGTGCTTGGCCGAACCCATCTGGTGATGCTTGCCGCCCATCGCCGCAATGCAGATTGCGAGGCCGTCGCCGATGAACTGGTCGCTGACGCCCAGGCCCGTGGCCTCAGCGTCGCTCTGGTCGACGCTGGCAGCGCGCGGCGCAGTGAACTGCCCGGCCTCTCCGATCTGAGCGCGGATGCCGCCAGCTTCGGTGAAGTCGTGCACAAGTCTGCCGATAACAGCTTTGCCGAGGTTCCCTGGGGGCGGGGCCGCTCGATCAGCCGTCACTCCACCAAGCCGGTGACGCTGGTTGAGGCCCTGGGAGACATCTACGAAGTCGTCGTGCTGCTGACCGGAAGGGTCGGCATGAACTCGGCACTGCCCCTTTTTGCCGATCTGGAGGGCCGCATTGTTCTCGTTGCTGGCGAGGACGATGATGCCGACGCCATTGCTGACAGCCGCACCCAGCTGCTTGATGCCGGTTTCAGCTCGGTCGAGGTGACGCAGGGGGCCGTCCGCGTGGCGGCCTGATCGGGGAATTGCCATGTCCGCCAAATATGCCGTCATCCGCGGGCTCTTTGAGCTGATCTGGCTGTCGCATCTGCCTGGTCTGGTGCGGGCGCTGTCACGCTCCCGCGGCGTGATCTTTACCCTGCACCGCGTCTTGCCCGATACGCCGGCGGACTTTTCTCCCAATGCCATCCTGCAGGTCGAGCCGGGCTTTCTTGAATATGTGATCGAGCGGGTGCGCGACCTGGGGATCGATATCGTCAGCCTCGACGAAGCCCTGATACGCCTCGCGGCCCCCCGGAAGGGCAAGCCCTTTGTGGTGCTGACCTTTGACGATGGCTACAAGGACAACCTGCGGCATGCCCTGCCCATTCTGCGCCGGCACCAGGCGCCGTTCACCCTCTATATCCCCACCGCCCTGGTGGACGGCGTGGGGGAACTGTGGTGGCAGGCCATCGAGGACATCATCGCCCGCCAGCAGGCTATAGCCCTGACGGTGGATGGCCAGACCGACTATGTCGATACCAGGACGCTGACCCAGAAGCGTGCGGTCTTCAACGCGCTTTATGCACAGATGCGCCAGCTGCCGGAAGATGAGCGCGTTGCCCTGCTGCACAAGCTGGCCGCCGCTTATGGCTATGACCTTGAGGCGCAATGCCGTGAACTCATCATGGATTGGTCCGAGCTGCGCCATTTTGCCGGTGAACCGCTCTGCACGATCGGGGCCCATACCGTCCATCACTATGAGCTTGCCAAATTGCCGCTTGAGCAGGCCCGTCAGGAAATGGCGCAGTCGGCCGATGTCCTGCTGTCCCAGTTCGGTCGCCGCCCGGCGCATTTTTCCTATCCACTGGGTGGGCCGCTATCGGCCGGTCCGCGCGAATTTGCCCTGGCCAGGGAGCTCGGCTTTGCTTCAGCGGTGACCACGCGCCCCGGGGGGCTCTACCATCGCCATGCCAGCAATCCGCATGCCCTGCCGCGCATTTCCCTCAACGGCTACTTTCAATCGCGCCGCTATGTTGATGTTTTCACTGCCGACGCTGTATTCTCGCTGATGGGCAGGATCACCGGCTGATCAGGCGTCGGGCCGCGACATCCAGCGGATAATGACCATGGCTGGATAGAGCCAGCCCATGCCGGCCACCATGAAATAGGGCATCAGGATCCAGATCGGCAGACCCGGCGGAAATGCCAGATAGACCGAGGTGAAGATCGACAGCCAGGCGATGATCGACCCCAGAATGAGGAAGACGCCGGTCAACTTGCGGTTACGCTGGGTCATGTGCGGCATCGCGCCTATTGCGGGAGAAGTTGCCCGGGCATACCACTCTGCGGGGTTCATCGACACCGGGAAAATGCAGTGACCACCGTTCACAATGCCGCACTGAGCCAGACCCACTATGCCAATGACCGGCTGCGCCCCGTCCGCATCTGGCTATACGCCATGGCGGCCATGGTGCTGCTGATGGTGGTTGTCGGCGGTATTACCCGGCTCACCGAATCGGGCCTCTCGATCACCAGCTGGAAGCCGATTTCAGGCACCATCCCGCCGCTCAACGACGCGCAGTGGGAGGCCGAATTCGAGGCCTACAAACAGATTCCGCAGTTTCAGGTCAACAATAGCTGGATGAGCGTGGATGACTTCAAGGTCATCTTCTTCTGGGAATTCGTCCATCGCCTGCTCGGGCGCCTGCTCGGCGTGGCCTTTCTTGTGCCGTTTCTGGTCTTTCTCTACCAGAAGCGCTTCACGCCGCAGCTGGCCTGGCCGCTATTCGGCCTGTTCATCCTGGGTGGCTTTCAGGGCGCGCTGGGTTGGTGGATGGTCTCGTCGGGGCTGAGCGAACTTACCTCGGTATCGCAATATCGCCTGGCCGCGCATCTGACGGCGGCCTCGCTGCTGTTCATCGCGCTCGTCTATCTCCCACGCGCCCTCGAGCCTGGACGCGTGACGGGCTTCGAGCCGACCCGCAACATGGCCTGGGCCGTGGTGCTGCTGATGCTGCTCATCCTGCAGATCGGGGCAGGGGCCTTCGTTGCCGGTCTCGATGCCGGCATGGGCTACAATACCTGGCCGCTGATGGACGGGGCCCTGGTGCCTGATGGTCTGGGCGCCATGCAGCCGGCCTGGAGAAACCTCTTTGAAAACGCCCTGACCGTGCAGTTCATTCACCGGACCTTGGCCTATCTCATCGTCGTCTATGTCGGCGTCACGCTCTGGCAGCAGCGCGCGGCCGGCTTTGCCGGCCTGCATGGTTGGTTGCCGCGCATTGGCCTGCTGGTCCTGCTGCAGGTGGTTCTGGGCATTGCTACGCTGGTGATGCAGGTGCCCACCAGCCTGGCTGTGGGGCATCAGGCCCTGGCCTTCATGCTGGCGGGCGTTACCATCGCCTATATTGCCGATATGCGCCGGGCCGCCCGCTCCAACCCCTAACCGGCATACTATGCGGTATTATAATACCGTAACGATAAGCCATTGAATTTGTTGGGTAAAATCTAGGGTGTTGACGGGGGAGAGATTCCCGCCTAAACGACGCGCCGAACGTGCCGCTTTTCCTGTCCGGAAGATCGTCACTCCAGGAATTTAGGGAATTCAAGCATGAGCACTTACTCGGCAAAACCGAGCGAGAT
>CAXBHD010000018.1:0-24331 GCA_963975335.1 uncultured Devosia sp.
CGGCATAGGCATCGAGCCCCTTGAGCAGGTCGATATCGTCGAGAAATTCCGGCCCGATCGTGTCGGTCACCAATTGGGTCAGCCCCGGATTGCACTGCATCAGCCAGCGCCGCGGCGTAATGCCATTGGTCTTGTTGTTGATGCGGTCCGGATAGAGCTTGTGCAGGTCCGAAAACACCGTCTGCTTCATCAGCTCGGTATGCAGCGCCGAAACGCCATTGATCGAGTGGGAGCCCACAAAGGCCAGCTGGCCCATGCGCACGCGGCGTCCGCCGGCCTCATCGATCAGCGAGACATTGGCGATCTGGGCATCGGTGAATTTGGCGCGCCCGCGCGCATCCGCCAGGACGTCGGCATTGATCTGATAGACGATCTGCATGTGGCGCGGCAGCAGCCGCTCCAGCAGCGACACCGGCCAGCTCTCGAGCGCCTCCGGCAGCAGCGTATGGTTGGTATAGCCGAACGTACCCTTGGTCAGCTTCCAGGCCTCGGCCCAGCTCAGCCCGTTATCGTCCACCAGGATGCGCATCAGTTCGGCAATCGAAATGGCCGGATGCGTATCGTTGAGCTGGATGGCCACCTTGTCGGGCAGCGAGCCCAGATCGCCATATTGCTGCAGATGCCGCCGCACGATGTCCTGCAGCGAGGCCGACGAGAAGAAGAATTCCTGCCGCAGCCGCAATTCCTGGCCCGCCGCGGTCGAATCCGCCGGATAGAGCACCCTGGTAATGGCCTCGGCCTTGGCGCTTTCCTCGAGCGCGCCGATATGGTCCCCGGCATTGAACTTGTCGAGCAGGATCGGGTCGATCGGCTGGGCGCTCCACAGGCGCAGCGTATTCACCCGGGCCCCGCGCCACCCCACGATCGGCGTATCGAAGGCCACCGCCAGCAGATGGTCGGTCGGGCGCCATTCCTGTCGCACCTCGCCATCGGCATCGGTGACCGGCTCGACATGCCCGCCAAATCCGACTTCATAGGCGCTTTCGCGCCGCTCGAATTCCCAGGGATTGCCATGCGCCAGCCAGTCTTCGGGCAGTTCCACCTGCCAGCCTTCGCTCATTTCCTGGCGAAACAGGCCATGCACATAGCGGATGCCATAGCCATAGGCCGGGATCTGCACGCTGGACATCGATTCGAGAAAGCACGCCGCCAGCCGACCGAGGCCGCCATTGCCCAGCGCGGCATCAGGCTCGAGGTCGATGAGGTCGCCCAGGTCGACCTTGAGGTTTTTCAGCGCTTCGCGCACCGGCTCCATCAGCCCGACATTGCTCATCGCGTCGCGCATCAGCCGGCCAATGAGGAACTCGAGGCTGAGATAGTAGACCCGCTTATGCGACGTCCGCCACGTCTGGCGCGAAGACTCCATCCAGCGGTCCATCACCCGGTCGCGCACCGCCATGATCGTAGCGGCCAGCCAGTCATGCGGCCGGGCAACAATGGGGTCCTTGCCGACCGAATAGATCAGCCGGGAAAGGATTTCCGCCTGAATGGCTTCAACCGAAGTTTCGCGTGGTTCGGGGGTGAGGGCGTCGTAGACGATCGGCTGTTGCGGCATGTCGCAATCCAGATTTCATGACGATAAGGTCCCCTCAGACGCCTTACTGTGGCACTTAATCTCGGCAGACGAAAGCCCCCTGGGGTCGAAGATGACCGGCTGGTTAAGCCGGTCGGGGGATCTTGCTGACCGCGTCCTCCGCGGTCTCGTCGTCGATATCCAGGCCGCCCTCGCGCGCCTGTTCGGCCGCATTTTTCAGCAGCATCTTCTGCGCCGCATCGATCGCGCTGACATCGTCGAACAGTTGCGCCTTGAAGCGCAGGCGGTCGCGTTCGCGCACCCCCTCGACCACGGCCTCGATTTCGTCTTCCGTCGCGCCAAGCGTCCTGATGGCCTGGGCCCCGAATACCACCGCGGATTCGAACAGCTCGCGCAGCTGATAATCGACCCCGGCCTTGACCAGCTCGATGGCATGCACCCGGTCAAAGGCCCGCGCCATGACCTTGACCAGCGGAAACTCGTCGCGGAACAGCTCGGCAATCTGCGTCGCCGCCGCCTTGTCATCCACGCAGATCAGCACGAGGTCGACATCGGTCGCGCCGGCCGCCCGCAAGATATCGAGCCGCGTCCCGTCGCCATAATAGATCTTGAAGCCGAATTGCGCCGCGACCCGGATCATGTCGGTGTCATTGTCGATGATCGAGAGCCGGTGTCCCTGCCCCAGCAGGGTCTGGGTGGCAATCTGCCCGAAGCGGCCAAAGCCGATCACCAGAATGCGCTCGCTCAGGCCATTGGCGGTCTCGACCCCCTCCATCGACGGCACCGATTTCGGCGTCAGGACGCGCAACCCGATGATGAGCAGCGGCGTCAGCACCATGGACAGGATGACCGTCGCGGTGAAGATCGCATTGGTCGGCGCATCGATCAGCCCGGCCGTGGCCGCTGTCGTATAGAGCACAAAGGCAAATTCCCCGCCCTGCCCCATCAGCACGGCGCGCTCCAGCGCCTCGCCATGATCCGACTTCAGAACCCGCGCTATGCCATAGATCGCCAGGGCCTTGACCAGCATATAGGCCGCCACGCTGAGCGCGATGATCTGCCAAAAGGCCCCCACCGTCGCCAGATCCAGCGACATGCCCACGGCCAGGAAGAACAGCCCGAGCAGGATGGCCCGGAACGGCTCCACATCGACCTCGAGCTGGCGCCGGAAAGTGGATGTGGACAGCAGCACGCCGGCCAGAAACGCCCCCATGGCCATTGACAGGCCCACCGCCTGAAACAGCAGCGCCGCGCCCAGCACGACGAGCAGCGCGGCGGCCGTCATCACCTCGCGCTGCTTGGACGATGCCAGCAGGGCAAAGAGTGGGTTCATGATGCGCTGTCCCGCCACGATCAGCAGCGCCACGACCGCAATCGGCGCGGCCACCGACAGCACCCGCCCCACCAGCCCCACTTCCTCACCCGAGGCTGGCGCCAGCAGCGCCACCACCGCCAGCAGCGGCACGATGGCGAGGTCTTCGAGCAGCAGGATCGACACGATGCGTTGCCCGCTCGCGCTGGTTAGCTCGCCGCGCTCCCCCAGGATCTGCATGACGATGGCCGTCGAGGTCAGCACGAAACCCATGCCGAACACAAAGGCCACTATGGGGGCAAATCCGAGCAGGACGCCGACCCCCGTCAGCAGCGCCCCGCAGATTGCCACCTGCATCACGCCCAGGCCGAAAATCTGCCGCCGCAGCGCCCAGAGCTTGGCTGGCTCCATTTCCAGGCCGATGATGAACAGGAACATCACCACGCCGAGTTCGGCCGTGGCCAGCACCGAATGCGGATCCGAGATCAGGCCGATGCCCGACGGGCCCAGCAGCAGCCCGGCGGCCAGATAGCCCAGCACCGACCCGAGGCCCAGCCGCTTGAACAGCGGCACGCCGACCACCGCGGCCCCCAGCAAGGACACCACGGGGATCAGGTCGATCACGTGGGCCGCCGCTTCTACGCCGTGCCCGACAATCTCGCTGGCCATCATCTGCTCCGATCAAATCCGCTATGGAGCTTTTATGGGTACAGGCACTCCGTCAAGCACGAGACGCGCATGGCGGGTCTACTGCCCCTCCGCACCCCTCGCCATGGCCCGGCGATATTCCGCTGGGTAACGCCACCGTCCCTGTCGACCCCGGCCAGCCGACTCGCTAGGGTCCGGCAAACCTTTCCAAGCCCACCGGTTCCAAGGCCTCCCATGTCTCGCAAGATCATCATCGACACCGACCCCGGTCAGGACGACGCCGTCGCCATCCTTCTGGCCCTGGCTTCGCCTGAGGAGCTGGACGTGCTCGGCATTGTCGCCGTGGCCGGCAATGTCGGCCTGCATCACAATGCCACCAATGCCCGCAAGATCGTCGAATTGGCCGGTCGCCCCGATGTGCCGGTCTATGCCGGCTGCTCCCGCCCCATCCGCCGTCCGCTGGTCACCGCCGAGCATGTCCATGGCGCCACCGGCCTTGATGGTCCCGATCTGCCCGAGCCGACAATTCCCCTGCAGGCCCAGCATGGCGTCGACTATATCATCGAGACCCTGATGACCGCCGAACCGGGCACCATCACGCTGTGCACGCTGGGGCCGCTGACCAATATCGCCATGGCGCTGATCAAGCAGCCGGCCATCGCCCCGCGCATTGCCGAAATCGTCATGATGGGCGGCGCCTATTTCGAGGTCGGCAACATCACGCCGGCAGCCGAGTTCAATATCTATGTCGATCCCGAGGCGGCCGATATCGTGCTGCGCTGCGGCGCCCCGATCACCATGCTGCCGCTCGATGTCACCCACCAGATCCAGTCCACCCCCGAGCGCCTGGGCGCCATGCTGGCCATCGGCAATGCCAGCGCCCGCGCCGCCCATGCCATGCTGACCTTCTCGGAAACTTTCGATCTGGCCAAATATGGCTGGGACGGCGCTCCGCTGCATGACCCCACCGTCATCGCCTGGCTGCTGCGCCCCGAGCTCTTTTCCGGTCGCCTCTGCAATGTCAGCATCGAGACCTCAAGCGAGCTGACCATCGGCATGACTGTCGCCGATTACTGGCACGTCACCCACCGCGACCGGAACGTCAATTTCCTGCGCCATGGCGATGCCGAAGGCTTCTATGCCCTGTTGCTGGACCGTCTCGCCCGCCTCCCCTGACCCCGATTGCCCCGCCATCGGTGACGCGATAATGTCCGCCTCCAGCTCGAGGCGGACACCATGGAACCCATCACCCTTCTGACCTTCACCATCGCCTATGCCATTGCCGTTCTGGTGCCCGGGCCGGGCGTCGCGGCCGTCGTGGCGCGCGCCCTGGGCGGCGGTTTCAAGGGTGCCTTTCCCATGGTGCTGGGCATTCTGGCCGGCGATCTGGTCTACTTCGTCTTTGCCGTCTTCGGCCTGGCCGCCGTTGCCGCCCTGTTCGGTCCGGTCTTCATCATCGTGCGCTGGGCCGGCGCGGCCTATCTGCTCTACATTGCCTATAAGTTCTGGACGGCGCGCCCTGGTGCCGAGCAGATGAAGCCCAAGAACGAAGACTGGCTCAGGACCTTCCTGGCCGGCTTCTCGCTGACCATGGGCAACCCCAAGACCATCGTCTTCTATCTCGCCATTCTGCCCACGGTCATCCCGCTCGACCAGATGAATCCGCTGGCCTTTGGCGAGCTGACCGTCATCGTCGTCACCGTGCTGCTGCTCATCGGCTGCGGCTATGCCTGGCTTGCCTCGGCTGCCCGGGAATTGTTCAAGAGCGAACGAGCCCTGGGCCGCCTCAACAAGACCGCCGGCGCCATGATGGCCACCGCCGCGGGCCTGGTCGTTTTCCAGCATTAGGGCGGCGCAGCGCTCCGCCCCCGGCTAATGCCGCCGCAGCGCCTCGATCGGGTCCAGCCGGGCGGCATTGCGGGCCGGAAAATAGCCAAATCCCACGCCCACCAGACCCGAAAAGCCGAAGGCCAGCAGCACCACCAGCGGATCGGGCACGAACGGCACCCCCAGATAGCGCGCCCCGACCGCCGACACGGCCAGGCCCAGGGCAATGCCGATGATCCCGCCCAAAGCCGACAGCACCGTGGCCTCCACCAGAAACTGCGTCAGCACCTGGGATTCCCGCGCCCCGATGGCCAGCCGGATGCCGATCTCGCGGGTCCGCTCGGTCACCGAGGCCAGCATGATGTTCATGATGCCTATGCCCCCTACCAGGAGGCTGATCGCCGCCACCGCTGACAGCAACCCCGTCAGCACGCCCATGATCGTGTCGAGCATGCTGGCGATCTGGCGCATGTCCATGACCATGAAGTCATTGTCCTCATTGGCCGATAGGTGCCGCCGCTCGCGCATCAGCGCGGTCACGTCGTCCTTGACCTGGCTGATGGCGCTTTCATCGGCTGCAGCCACATAGATCAGCGTTACCCCCGAATTGCCCGATATGCGCCGCTGCAGCGTGCGCAGCGGCACGATGATGACCTCGTCCTCATTGGCGCCGAAGGCCGAGCCGCCCTTTTCCTCCAGCACCCCGATCACCCGGCACACCATCTTCTTGAGCCGGATCGGCTCGCCCAGCGGATTGAGCCCGTTGAACAGCTTGTCCACCACGCCCGTGCCGATAATGCAGACCGACGAGCCGGCCCGCACCTCGCCCTCCTCAAAGGCCCGGCCGGTGGTCACCGGCCAGTCGCGGGCCTCCAGATAGCGGTTGTCGCTGCCGATCACCGTGGTGAACAGGTCGATATTATTGGCGATCACCGTCAGGGACCGGCTGTCGGTCGGCGCCACCACCCGCACCCGCTCCACCTGCCGCGCAATGGCCTCGGCATCGGCATTTTCGAGGCTGGCCACGCCCACCCCGCCGCCCCCGGGCGTCTGGCTATATTGGCCGGGCCGCACCATCAGCAGGTTGCTGCCCAGGCTGGCCACGCTCTCGCCCACTTCGGCCGTGGTGCCCTGCCCCAGCGTCACCATGCTGATCACCGCAGCCACCCCGATCGTCACCCCCAGCATGGTCAGCAGCGAACGCAGGGCATTGCGCCACACGGCGCTGAGCGCCAGCCGGATCGATTCAATCAGCATGGCCGGTCTCCCCGCAGCCCTGTTGCACCCGGCCGTCGACAATGCGGATCTGGCGCTGGCAATAGGCCGCCATGTCGGGCTCATGCGTCACCATGGCGATGGTAATGCCATCGTCGCGGTTGAGCTCGACCAGCAATTGCATGATGTCCCGGCTGGTTGCCGTATCGAGATTGCCCGTGGGCTCGTCCGCCAGCAGCAGCATCGGGCTGGTGACAATGGCCCGGGCAATGGCGACCCGCTGCTGCTGGCCGCCCGACAGCTGCGAGGGCAGATGGTGCTCGCGCCCCTCCAGGCCGACCCGGCGCAGCGCCGCCTGCGCCAGCGCCCGCCGCGCCCCCCGGCCCACCCCGCGATAGGTCATGGGCAGCTCGACATTCTCGATGGCCGTGCTGCGCGACAGCAGGTTGTAGCCCTGGAACACAAAGCCCAGGAAACTGCGCCGCAGCAGCGTGCGCTGCTCGCGGCTCGCCGCCTGCACGGGCACCCCGTCGAACAGATATTGCCCGCCCGTGGGCATGTCGAGATAGCCGATAATATTCATCGCCGTCGATTTGCCCGAGCCGCTCGGTCCCATCACCGCAACGAAATCGCCCCGGCTTATGGTCAGGTCGAGCCCGTCCAGCGCCCGCACCTGTCCATCGCCTATCCCATAGATCTTGGTCAGGCCCTTGAGCTCGACCAGCGCTGGCGCCAGTGTCACCATTTCAGGGCGCTGCCACGCCGACAACAATCTGGTCGCCGGCGACCACGGCGTCCCCGGCAATGGCGCTGCGCTGTCCGTCCGTCAGCCCCACGGTGACCTTTGCCTCGACCAGTTCCGCATCGCGCAACAGCCACACCGTCCGCTCGCTGCTTTTGCTGACCACGCTCGAGGTCGGCATCATGCCGGACATCAGGCCCGGGCTTTCCGCTGCCGTCGGCGAAAACCGCAGGGCAGCATTGGGAATGCTCAAGGCATCCTTGAGGTCGTCCACCACGATATCGGCCGTTGCCGTCATGCCCGGCCGCAGCAGCATGTCGGTATTGTCCACGTCCAGCTCGGCCCGATAGCTCACCACCCCGTCAACCGTGTGGGGCGCAAACAGGATCTTGCGGATCGTCCCGCTAAAGACCCGGTCCGGCCAGGCCTCGACGGCAAAGCTGGCCGTGTCCCCCTGCTGCACGAGGCCGATATCGGCCTCGTCAATATCGACCAGCAGGTCGAGCCGGCGCAGGTCTTCTGCCAGCTGGAACAGCGGCTGGCTGAGGCCGGCACTGGTGATCGCCTGGCCCGGATTGACATTGGCTTCCAGCACCACCCCGTCGATAGGGGCGCAGATACAGGCCTTTGCATAATCGTTTCGCACCGCTTGCAGCTCCGCCTGGGCGGCCCGCAGCTGCGCCTCGGCCACGGCGCGCTGCGCCTGCGCCCGCTTGGCCCCCGATACCGCCAGTTCGAGCTCGCGCCCCGATACCGATTGCCCCGCCGAGAGCGCCCGCGTCCGCGTCAGCACCGCCTCGGCATCGGCCTTGTTGGTATCGGCGACCAGCAGATTGGCTTGCTGGCTGCTGACCTTGGCGATGGCGCCGGCAAGCCGCGCCTCGACATCTCCCATTGCCAGCCGCGCCAGCACCTGCCCCTGCGATACCCGGTCATTGGGCTGGGCATCGACCGAGGCGATCGTGCCCGCCAGCGTGCTCGAGACATCCGCCTCGCCGGTCGGCTCCAGCGTCCCGGTGGCCACCACCACCACCCTTATATCGGCCGGCGCCACCGCTTCGGTCAGATAGGTCTGGGCACTGCGCGCCGGTGCACCCGCCATCCACCACCACCACGACGCCAGAGCCAGCCCGCCCATGGCCAGAAGGCTGATCCAGGCGACACGGCGCCGACGACGACTGCGCTGGCTCTCGGCCGCAAGCACAGCGGCGACATCGGGGGCGTTCTGCTGCATGTAAGGCCTCGATCGGCGGTCAACCGGTAGCTGGTTTCCGCACCAGACTAGCCTGCCCGGCGCCACACCATATTGACCCCGATCAAAGCCCCGGTCGCTGCCCGCAGGTCTCTCAACCGGCCGTCGACGCGCCGCGGCCCGCCCTGCCGGCGGGCCAAAAGCGTCCCGCCGCGGGCGCCGTCCGGCCGCCCCCATCTTTGATACGGGTCAAGGAACAGCCTCGCCACCTGTGCCAGCCTGAGGCTCGATGGAGGCCCCCATGAAGATACGCATCGTTTACGACAGCATTTTCGGCAATACCGCCCTGATCGCAAAGGCCATCGCCGACCGCCTGGCTGCCGGTCACGACGTGACGGCCAGCACTGTGCAGGAAGCGCGCGGATCGGACCTGGTCGACACCGACCTGCTCATTGTCGGCTCCCCCACCCGCGGCTTTCAGCCGACCCCGGGCATTGCCGAATATCTCGCGAGCCTCGCCCCGATGCCCGGCGCCACGGCCGTGTTTGATACCCGCCTCGATCCCGAGACGATAAACCCGCCGCCCCTGCGCTGGGTGGTGGAGGTGGGCGGCTATGCCGCCGACCGCATGGCTTCCGCCCTGCGCCATCGCGGCTTGGCAGTGCGTCAAGAGCATGGCGCTTTTCTTGTCGGGGGCACCGAGGGTCCGCTCAATCCCGGCGAACTCGAGCGCGCTGCCGATTGGGCCAGCCGCCTTGTGGCAATCCAGTAGCACGATTTTTCCGGGCAATGGGCACACCCTGATCCCGCACAACAGGAGGCAGATTTGCAGACGGTTACCCGACTTTTCGTCCTTGCTTTGCTCTGGGGCAGCTATCCCGCCCTCGCCGAGGAATCCCGGCTTGCTCTGGGCGGCGACCAGTTCACGGCCGGCCAGATCACCAGCCTGACGATCCCGGTCCAGCACGACGCCTTTGCCATAGGCAGTGACGTCACGCTGGCAGCCCCGGTCACGGGCGACGCCCACCTGGTCGGCTACGATGTCGACATAGCCGCCGACATTGCCCAAGATCTCTATGCCGCCGGCTTTTCGGTCAATGTCACGGCCGGCGTGGGCGGCGATGCCACCGCCATCGGCAATACCATCACCCTGCGCGCCGCGGCGCCCATTGCCGGCAATGCCCGGCTGGCCGGGGCGACCGTCGTCCTTGCCACCCCGGTCAGCGGCGCTGCCCTGATCTCCGCCCAGTCGCTGACCCTGGATGCGCCCATTGCCGGCGATCTGAGCTTTTATGGCGAGAAGCTCACCTTCGGTCCCAATGCCCGTGTCGATGGCCTGCTCGATATCCGTGCCCCAGCACCCATTGCCGTGCCGGCCACCGTTGCCGCGGCCGATCGCGTGCGCTTTGAGCTGCTCTCCTCCCCCGACTATGTCTCGGAGGCAGGCAAGACGGCCGGTGACGTCGTCGGCCGCTTCTGGCCGGTCTTTTGGACCGTGGCCGCCTGGTGGCTGCTGCTGTTCCTTGCCGGCGCCGCGCTGATTGCGCTGCTGCCCCGCACCGTCGCCACGCTGCGGCAAACCGCGCAAACCCGGCCATGGCGCAGTATCGGCCTGGGCCTGCTTGCTCTGGCCGCCCTGCTCGGTCTCGTGCCGGTTACGGCCATGACCATTGTCGGCATCGTGCTCTTGCCCTTTGTCGTGCTGTTCATTGTCCTTGGCTGCAGCCTGGCCTATCTGACGGGCGCCTTTCTCATCGGCCTGCGCATTGCCGGGGCCTTTGTCAGCCTTGACAGCAACCGCAACCAGCTCGGCATCCTCGCCCTGTCGCTGGTGGCCGCCGCCCTGCTCGGCATGATCCCGTTCCTGGGCTGGCTGATCACCCTGGCCATCACCGTCTTCGGCCTGGGCACCGCCAGCATTCCGCTCATGCGGCGCTGGTCATCCCCCGATACCGCTCGCCCCGCGCGCCGCGGCCATGCCACCGGCGTACTCGGCTGAAAGGACACCCGGCATGGATATCCTGCTGCCCATTGCCACCTATCCCGACGTCACCGCCCAGGCCGGGCTGGATCATGCCCTGATCCTGGCTTCCCGCCTGGGCGCCCGGCTGACCGCGCTGATCCAGCAGGTCGATGTGCCACCGGTCCATAGCGGCTTTGGCGAACTCCTGCTCGACCTTTCCAGCATGGCCGCCCAGGCCGAGCAGCTCAGCCGGCAGCATGCCGAAGCCCGGCGCCTCTGGCTGCTCGAGCGCGGCGCCAGCCTCAGCCTGGCCGCCGTCGCGGTCAGCACGGTCACCTGCGGCCCCGAAAGCTTCGCCGATCATCTGTTGCCGCTGGCGCGCCATCACGATCTGACCGCGGTCGTGCTCGAGGGCAGCGATCCGCAACGGCGTGCCGAACTGGAAACCCTCATCTTTGCCTCGGGGGGGCCGGTCCTGGCGGTGCCGGCAAGGCCTGCCGCGCCGCCACGTCCTGCAGCGCCGGCAACCCCGCTGCGGGTGGTTCTGGCCTGGGATGGCAGCCGGGCCGCGGCGCGCGCCCTGCGCGATGCCATGCCTATCTTGGCCGGCGCCGATCCGGTCAGTCTCGTGACCCTGGACGATGACAAGGCCATCGACCCGGCCGGCATTGCCGGCGCGCTGGCCTGGCTCGCGCATCACGGCATCCGCGCCCGCCACCTGGCGCGCAGCCGTGGCGACTCCCCGGTCGGGGAGACCCTGCAGGCCATTGCCGTCAGCCAGCAGGCCGACCTGCTGGTCATGGGCGCCTATGGGCATAACCGTCTGCTTCAGCTGGTCCTGGGCGGCGCCACCCGCGCCATCCTGCATGCCCCGCGCCTGCCGATCCTGCTATCGCATTGACACTGAAAACCGGGCGGACCCACCAGGTCTCGAACCAGGCCGGATGCCGACACGTCTGGCGACCGCCACCTGCAATGGCGCCGGAAAACGCTGATTGCACAGGTGTTTAGGCACTATTAGCCGGCAGCGAGAGGCGCATTTCCTGTCCATCAATGGCACGGCCGGAACGTCGGCTGTGCGAAAAACCGCGACCGCGTCCGCAACGGGATTGACTGGGAAAATGGCAAATGCATAAATGACACCGATGTCATGACATCGGTGTCACTGCCACCGGGGAGACATCTTGGCCGACATGGCTGCACAAATGCGGGAGGCGCAGCGTGCAATCCAGATCGGACCGGAGGAGGATGGCATGGCCACAATTTATGACGTCGCCAAAGCTGCGGGCGTATCGCCCAAGACCGTCAGCCGCGTGATGAACCGGGATGCGCCCGTCAATGACAAGACGCGCGAGGCGGTCGAGGCCGCCATGGCGTCGCTCAACTATGTTCCCTCCAGCGCTGCCCGCACCATGCGCTCGCAGCGCTCCGGCCTGATCGGCATGATCACCGGCGCCATCAGCTCGACCCCGCAATTCGACGATGCCGGCCTGCCCGAAATCTACCTGGTGCAAGGCGCCCAGCGCGTCTTCGCGCAGAGCAATCGCACCTTGCTCATTGCCGATAGCGGCGGTCGGGCCGATCGCATCCCGGCGCTGTTGCAGACCTTCCGCGAACATCGCGTGGAAGGCGTGCTTTATGTTGCTGAATATCACCAGGAGGTCAGCCTTCCCCAATCCCTGCGCGATGGCCGCATCGTGCTGGCCAATTGTTTCGACGCCGACGGCACGCCCTGCGTCCTGCCCGACGACCAAGGCGCGCAGTTTGCCCTCGTCGATGGGCTGATCCGCCGCGGCCATACCCGGATTGCCTACCTCACGCTTCCCGAGACCCATGCCGCCTGCGCGCTCCGCGTCGCCGGCTATCGGCGTGCCCATGCCGAACACGGCATCGCTGTGGACGATCGCTTGATCCAGGTGGGTGCCATTGCCAGTACCACGCACGAATTCGATCTGCTCTGGGATGCACTCGATCGCGTTCTGCGCGCCGAGCCGACCGTGATTTGCTGCGCCAACGACAAGATGGCGATGCGCGTCTATGGGCTCCTGCGCGAACGCGGCATGTCCATTCCGCGCGAGATTTCAGTCGCGGGCTATGACGACTATCGCATGATCGCCGAACACCTGCATCCCGGCCTTACCAGCGCGCAGCTGCCCTATGCAGCCATGGGTGCGCGGGCCGCCGACAAGCTTTTGCGCCTCATCACGGGCACGCAACGCCAGGACGAGCCGGCCCATGAACTGGTCTCGGGACCCGTCGCATGGCGCGATAGCGTCCAGCCGCGCAACACCAATATCACGCATCTATCAACGAGGAGGAACGACACATGAAATCCCTGAATATTCTGGCAGCAACGCTGGTCTTGAGCACGGCCCTGGGCGGCACCGCCTTTGCCCAGACAGACCTGACCATGTGGTACCACGGCGCCGGCAGCTCGGTTGAGCGCGAGCTGATCAATGGCATCATCACCGACTTCAATGGCTCGCAGACCGACTGGAAGGTCTCGCTGCAGGAATTCCCGCAGGCCGCCTACAATGACTCCGTCGTCGCGGCGGCCGTTTCCGGCAATCTGCCCGACATTATCGACGTCGACGGCCCTGTCATGCCGAACTGGGCCTGGGCCGGCTATATGCAGCCGCTCCAGCTCTCCGAAGGCGCCCTCGACGGCTTTCTGCCCGGCGCCATTGGTGAATATAATGGCGAAGTATACTCGGTTGGCCTGTGGGATGCGGCGGTTGCCATGTATGCCCGCAAGTCGACGCTCGAAAAGTTCGACATCCGCACCCCCACCCTGCAGGAGCCGTGGACGCGCGAAGAGTTCGACGACATTCTGGCGACCCTCAAGGCCTCTGGCGAATTCGACTATCCGCTGAACCTGGGCATGGCCGACCAGGGCGAATGGTACCCCTATGCCTTCGCACCCTTCCTGTGGAGCTTTGGCGGCGATCTGGTTGATCGCACCACCTATGAGACCGCCGAAGGGGCGCTCAATGGCGAGGCGGCGGTCGAATTTGGTGAATGGTGGCAGAGCCTGTTCACCAATGACTATGTGCCCGGCACCAGCCAGGACATGGCCAGCCATGAAACCGGCTTCATCGATGGCGACTATGCGCTGCAGTGGAATGGCAATTGGGTCGCGGTCAATACGCTCAAGGCCCTTGGCGACGATGTGGTCTTCCTGCCCGCGCCGGATTTCGGCAATGGCCCCAAGATTGGCGGCGCATCCTGGCAGTTCGGCATTGCCGCCACGTCCGAGCACCCAGATGGCGCCAGCGCCTTTATCGAATTCGCCCTGCAGCCGAAATATCTCGCCGCCTTTTCCGATGGCATCGGCCTGATCCCGGCAACCGCAGAAGCCGCGGCCATGACCGAGAACTATGCCCCCGGTGGCGCGCTGGAATCCTTTTACGCCCTCTCCGAGCAGCAGGCCATGCTGCGACCTGTGACCCCGGGCTATGTGTTCGAGGCGCTCGAATTCCGCAAGGCTCTGTCTGACATCGCCAATGGCGCCGACGTCATCGATGCCCTCGATGCGGCAGCCGACGCCATCAATGCCGATATTGCGCGCAACAACAACTACGCCGTCGCGCCGTAACGTCTCCCTCCCGAGCACGGTCGGCCCGGCTTGCGCTGGGCCGGCCTCCCGGCACGTCTTTAAGGCAGTCGCATATGCGCCCCAACCACACCAAATCGCTGCAGTCCAACACGCTGGCCGGGTGGCTGATGAGCGGTCCTGCGCTGCTGCTGCTGACCCTTTTCCTGATCGTGCCATTTCTGTTGGCCTTCTGGTTCTCCTTCACCAATCAGCGACTGATCTCGCCCAATCCGACCCAGTTCGTCGGCACCGCCAACTTCGAGCAATTGCTGGGCGTCGGCGCCCTGGTGCTGGAGCCCGAGACAGCTGCGGACGGCAGCCTCGTCGTCAGCGACAGCGGCGCGCTGAGCTATCCCCGCGTGCGCGAATTCACCCGCAACAATCCCGATTTTCAGCACCTCAACGGCATGCGCGAATGGTTCGGCTGGGACTGGGGTAATGCCAAGGTCCTGGTTCTCGCCCGGGACCTCGTCTTCATGAAGGCGCTGACCAATACGCTCTTTTTCGTCGCCGTCGTCGCGCCCTTGCAGTCGCTGATTGCGCTGCTGCTGGCGCTGATGATCAATCAGCGGCTGCGTGGCATAAACATCTTCCGCACCGTCTATTTCATGCCCGTCGTGGTCTCGATCGTCGTCGTATCCCTGCTCTGGCGCTTCATCTATGACGGGCGAAGCGGGCTGCTCAACAACCTCTTGCAGTTTCTCTCCTTCGGGCATTTCCAGCCGGTCGATTGGCTGGGCAATCCCGATACCGCCATGTGGGCCATCATCGTCATGTCGATCTGGCAGGCCGTGGGCTTCCACATGGTGATCTGGCTGGCAGGCCTGCAGAACATTCCGCTCACCCTCTATGAGGCCGCCGATATCGAAGGCGCATCAAGCTGGCAGAAATTCCGTTTCGTCACCTGGCCGGGCCTGCGCAACACCGCCGTGCTGATCCTCGTCGTCATCACCATGCAGGCCTTTGCGCTCTTTTCGCAGATCGACGTCATGACCAATGGCGGGCCGCTCGATTCCACCCAGACGCTGGTTTTCCAGGCCGTGCAGCGCGGCTATGAGCAACAGAACATTGCCGGTGGCTCCGCCATCTCGGTGCTGCTCTTCCTCATGGTGCTCACGATCTCGCTGGTCCAGCGCTACCTCACCCGGGAACGCTAGAACATGGCCGCAGTCACCTCGCCCAACCAAAGCCTCAAGATCAGCCTCAAATATCTGCTGCTGATCCTTGTCGCCGTGATCTTCGTCTTTCCCATCGTCTTCATGGTGGTGAGCTCGTTCAAGCCCGACCTGCAATTGCTGCGCGACACGTCCTCGTTCCGCGCCTTCCTGCCGATCGGTGACATTTCCCTCGACAATTACTTTGCCGCCTTCCGCCGCGCGCCGGTGGGCCTGTTCGTCTTCAACTCCATCTTCGTCACCACGCTGACCGTGCTCGGTTCGCTGTTTCTGTGCTCGATGGCGGCCTTTGCCTTCGTCTTCCTGCAGTTCAGGGGCAAGCAGATCGTGCTGTCGATCATCATCGCCACGCTGATCGTGCCGTTCGAAACCATCGCCGTGCCGATGCTGATGGTGGTCAATTCGCTGCCCTGGATCTCCAGCAGCGGCGTCACCTGGGGATGGCTCAATAGCTATCACGTGCAGATCGTGCCCTTCCTGGCCGACGCGCTGACCATCTTCCTCTTCGTGCAGTTCTTTCGCGATCTGCCCAAGGAGCTGATCGAAGCAGCGCGGCTCGATGGCGCCAGCTGGTTCCAGGTCTATTCCATGGTCATCGTGCCGATCGCGGGCCCCGTCTTTGCGACCGCGGCGATCCTCAAATTCCTGGCCATGTATAACCAGTATCTCTGGCCGCTCATGGTCACCCAGTCCGAGCAGTTTCGACCGGTCATGGTCGGCCTGCAATATTTCTTCCAGCTCAACACCGCCTGGGGCGAAGTCATGGCCTATCTCTCCATGATCACCCTGCCGGTCCTCGCCTTCTACCTTTTCCTCCAGCGCGCCTTCATCACCTCGATCGCCTCGACCGGCATCAAGGGCTGACGCTCTTCTCTAGAAAGACACGACATTGGTTCTCGCACTTAAAGACAAATGGATCTGGGACTTCTGGACCTATCGCGACGGCGATGATTACCACATCTATTTTCTCCAGGCCGACAACACCCTGGCCCATCCCGACCTGCGCCACCGCAATGTCACCCAGGGCCACGCGGTTTCGAAAGACCTGATCAACTGGACCCATCTGGGGACAACCTTCGCGCCGGCCGCGCCGACTGCCTGGGACGATTGGACCACCTGGACTGGCTCGACCCTGCGCGACGACGCCGGCCTCTGGCATCTCTTCTATACCGGCACCGAGCATGCCGAAGAAGGCATGAAGCAGCGGATCGGCCACGCGACCTCGGTTGACGGGCATAACTGGACCCGCGTCGGCAATGGTCTGGCGCTCGATATTTCCGGCCCCGATTACGAGGAATATACGCCCGGCCATTGGCATGACCGCGCCTTCCGCGATCCATGGGTGATGAAGAACCCCAAGGGCGACGGCTGGGTCATGTATATGGTCGCCCGCCAGCCCGGCACTGCCGAGCCCAATGCCGGCGGCACCGTGGGCTTTGCCACCTCACCCGATCTCAATACCTGGACGCTCCAGCCCCCCGTCTATAAGGGCGGCATGTTCGGCCAGATGGAAGTGCCGCAGGTCTTCGAAGTGAACGGCAGGTGGTACATGCTGTTCTGCACCGATGGCACGCACTGGTCGGAGGCCTACAAGAAGATCAATCCCGAAACGCCGGTCCGCGGCAGCCATTATCTCATGGCCGATGATCCGTTCGGGCCCTGGCAGGTCGCACCCGGCCCATTCTTCGATGGCGCCCAGGGCAGCCGCTATGCCGGCAAGATCGTCGAAACCGACAATGGCCTGGTCTTCATGGGCTTCCTGCATGACGCCGCCGATGGCTCGTTCATCGGGCAGGTGTCCGACCCGATCCCGGTGCGCGTCGATGCCGACGGCCTCTTGCATACCGAACTCGACAAGCTGCCGCCAGGCGCCAAGGTCTAAGCGGAAACGGAGAAAACACCATGGCTGGACTGAGCCTGCAAAACCTCCAGAAGACCTATGGCAAGGTCGAGGTCATCAAAGGGGTCAACCTCGAAGTCGAGCATGGCGAATTTGTCGTGTTCGTCGGCCCGTCCGGCTGTGGCAAATCCACCCTGCTCCGCATGATTGCGGGGCTCGAGGACATTACCGGCGGTGAACTGAGCATTGGCGGCCAGGTGGTCAACACGGTGCAGCCGCGCGACCGCAGCGTCGCCATGGTGTTCCAGTCCTATGCGCTTTATCCGCATATGAGCGTCTACGACAATGTCGGCTTTGGCCTGCGGATCAAGAAGACCCCCAAGGACGAGCGCGACGCCAAGATCCGCGAAGCCGCCCGCATCCTGCAGATGGAGCATCTGCTGGATCGCAAACCCGCCCAGCTGTCCGGCGGCCAGCGCCAGCGTGTCGCCATCGGCCGGGCCATCGTGCGCCAGCCGGAAGTCTTCCTCTTCGATGAGCCGCTGTCCAATCTCGACGCCTCGCTGCGCGTGGACATGCGCATGGAGATTTCCAAGCTGCATCAGGATCTCGGCGCCACCATGATCTATGTGACCCATGACCAGGTCGAGGCCATGACCCTGGCCGACAAGATCGTCGTGCTCAATGCCGGCGTGGTGCAGCAGGTCGGTTCGCCCCTTGAGCTCTATCATCGGCCGGCAAACCTCTTCGTTGCCGGCTTCATAGGGTCGCCCAAGATGAATTTCATCGACGTCAAGGTCGAGGCAATCGGCGCTGGTTCGCTGACCGTCTCCGGCCCGGACATGACCGCCCTGACCCTGCCTGTCGCGGCGGACGGCCTGCAGCTTGGCAGCCCCCTGACCCTTGGCACCCGTCCGCACCAATTGCTGCCCGCCGAGCAAGGCGCCATTACCGGCACCGTGATCTTGGTGGAGCATCTGGGCAATGAAACAATCGTCAACCTGCGCCTGACATCAGGCAAAGCCGTCGTCGTGGGGCTCGATGGTGACTTCCGCGTCGCTCTGGGCGACAGCCTGCACCTCAATCCCGACGTCGAGAAGGCACTGCTTTTCGATGCCGAGGGCAAGACCCTGCCTGCAGACTAGGCGCAAGCGCGGGCCCAAAAGCAACGGGCGCCTCGCGGCGCCCGTCCATTGGTCATGGCCTTGTCAGCCTAATCGGCTTCGTCGACGATGGCCGCGCGTGCCGCCGCCAGCAGCGCGGCACCATCATTGCCGGCTGCATTCATGTCAGCGACCCATTTGTCGATGCTCGGCTGCGCAGCAGCCTGCCAGCGAGCCGTCTCGGCATCATCGAGCGTGATGATGGTATTGCCGCGATCCTGTGCGATCTTGAGACCGACGGCATCGCCCTCATCCATCACCCGGCCAAACTGGCGCGAGGTCTCGAGGCCCGAATTGTCGTCGATGATCTTTTTGAGATCGTCCGGCAGCCGGTTGTAGCTATCCATGTTCATCACAAAGCCGAAGGTCTGGGTATAAAGGCCATACTGGCCCGAAAACCCGGTGTGATTGGTCACCAGTTCGGAGATCTTGAGCGAGGGCGTTACTTCCCAGGGGACCGTGGTGCCTTCGATGACGCCCTTGGACAGCGCTTCGGTGGTCTGGGGCACCGGCATGCCGACAGGTTCGGCACCCAGTTCGCCCAGCATGCCCGAGATGATGCGCGAACCGCCGCGGATTTTCATGCCCTGCAGGTCCTCAAGCGTGTTTACCGGGCGCTTGGTGTGGAACAGGCCGGGGCCATGGGTGTGTAGGGCGATGACCTTGACGCCGTCGAACTCCTCAGCCGAATTGGCCATCACATAGTTGTAGAAGGCTGCCGAGCCTTCTTCGCCATTGTGGATCATGAACGGCAGTTCAAAGACTTCGGACTTGGGGAACCGGCCGGGCGTATAGCCGAGCACGGTCCAGATGACGTCGACGACGCCGTCCTTGGCCTGGTCAAACAGCTCCGGCGGCGCGCCACCCAGCTGCATGGCCGGATAGAGCTCGACCTTGATCCGGCCGCCCGATTCCTCGGCCACCTTGGCCGCCCATGGCTCGATGGCCTTGGCGGGAATGGTGGCCTGCGCCGGCAGCATCTGATGCAGGCGCAGCGTGACATCCTGTGCGACCGCCGAAGCGGTCATGGCCAGCCCGACGAGCCCTGCCAGCACGATAGACCTTTTCTTCATAGTTTCCTCCCAGTTTGGGCCAATGGCCCGTTGCCAAATCGTCCTGCCTACCTCCCTGCAGGCCGAACGCTTGCCGATGGCGCTTAGAACAGCGCCCAGACAAGCCACAGCGTGATCGGCGGAAATGCCGCCAGCAGGGCTGTCCGAATGATGTCGCTGGCCACGAAAGGCAGCACACCGCGATAGGTGTCGGTGATCCGCGTGCCCGGCGACATCGAATTGATGATGAAGAGATTCATGCCCACTGGCGGCGTGATCAGCCCCACCTCCACGACAATCAGGACGAGCACGCCGAACCAGATGCCGAACTCGTCCGGCGCCAGGCCGAAATCGAGGGCAGACATGATCGGATAGATGATCGGCACGGTCAGCAGGATCATCGACAGCGAATCCATGACGCAGCCCATCACCAGATAGAGCAGCAGCACGATGGTCAGCACCAGCCAGGGATTGAAGCCCTGTGACGACACCCAGAGGGCGGCCTCCTGCGGCAGATGCGACAGCGCCAGAAAGCTGTTGAGCGACATCGCGCCCAGCACGATCAGGAAGATCATTGCGGTGGACGAGGCCGTCGACACCATGGCGCTGACGATCCGCGGCCAGGTCAGCTGGCGCGAGAGCAGCGCGATGATGCCGGTGCCGGCTGCGCCGATGGCCGCCGCTTCGGTGGGGGTGAACAGCCCGCCATAGATGCCGCCGATGACCAGCAGGAAAATGGCCAGGACCGGCCAGATCTCGGCCAGGTTGCGCAACCGCTCGGCATAGGGCACCCGCTCGCGCAGCCCGCCGCCTTCCGGCCAGACGCGGACATAGATGGCGATGACGATGATATAGCCGATCACGGCCAGAATGCCCGGGATGAAGGCGGCGATGAAGAGCTTGGCGATATTCTGCTCGGCCAGCACCGCATAGATCACCAGAATGATCGAGGGCGGGATGAGAATGCCCAGCGTGCCGCCGGCGGCAACGCTGGCGGTCGCCAGGGCGTCCGAATAGCCATATTTCTTGAGCTCCGGCAGCGACACCTGGCCCATAGTGGCCGCCGTGGCCAGCGACGAGCCGCAGATGGCGCCGAAGCCGGCGCTGGCCCCGATCGCCGCCATGGCAACGCCGCCCTTGCGATGACCGAGCCAGCTGGCAGCTGCCTTGAACAGGCCCGATGACAGGCCACCCAGGCTGGCAAACTGCCCCATCAGCAGGAATAGCGGCACCACCGATAGCGAATAGGACGCAAAGGTCGAATAGGTGACGTTCTTGTACTGGGCGATGACCGGATTGATCGTGCCGGTCACCATCCAGGAGCCGATGATACCCACCACCAGCATGGCCAACCCGATCGGCACACGAAAGGCGATCAGCGCCAGCACGACGGGAAACGACAGGATACCGAGTAGGACTGGGGTCACAGGTCTGCTCCCGCACGCCGCGGCTCGTCGCGGCCGGCCAGCGCGTCGGTCAGCGAGCGCCCCAGCACATAGATTGACACCACAACAAAGGCCACCGCCCCCACCAGCCCCAGGGCATAGCCCCAACCGAGCGGAAAGCCGAGCAGCAGGGTGGTCTCGCCGTAGCGCAGTTTGTCGAGCGTGCCGTCATAGAGACGCCAGGCCAGAAAGGCGCTGACCAGCAGCATCATCAGATCGGTGGTCACCAGCAGCCAGCGGGTAAAGGCCTTGGGGAGATTGTCGGTGAGAATGGTGACCATGGCGTGCCCGCGCTCGAGATGCACCCAGGGCAAAAAGGCAAAGACGGCAAAGCCCATGCCGATCGAGACGATTTCATAATCGCCCAGGATAGGCTTGAACCCGATAAAGATCAGGGCGCGGCCGACCACGCTGGCGACAACCAGAACGACCATGGCAACCAGCGCCAGCCCACCTGCAACGGCCATGGCTTTCGCCATCCCGATGACCATACGGCCGAGTACGGACGTGTCCTCGAACAATGCTAATCCTCCCTGCCTCACCAACGATTTTTCGTCTGGAGAGGCCATCATGGTCTGATATAGACGCCGCTGGGCCCCGAATGTAAAATGATAAGTCAGGGCCAATCGATAACCCCTGAGTTATCGGATACTGGCCATTATGCAGGAATACGCCGCCTTCACCCCCTGGCAAGATAACCGCGATGTCATGCGAGCCCTTGACCCTACAGAGGCCGATTATGCCAATGCTATGGAATATAACAATGTTTGCCAACCACGGAAAATCCAAAACCCCATGGGCCATGATCTGACCAATGCCAGCGATGAACTGCGGACGGAATCCACGACGGGGATTCTGGGTTACCGGCTGCGTCGGGCGCAGCTGAGTGTGTTCCAGCGCTTCCTGCATATCTTTGAAGAAATGCGGCTGCGCCCGGCCGAATATTCCGTGCTGCTGCTGATCGACGACAATCCGGGCCGCAAGCAGACCGAGATCGCCGATGCGCTCGGCATCAAGCGGGCCAATTTCGTCACCCTGATCCATGCCCTGCAGGCGCGCGGCTTTCTCGAACGTCGCGCCGCCGCCGGGGACCGCCGTGCCAATGCCCTGCACCTGACTGTGGAGGGCGAGCAATTTCTCGCTGCGGCGCGGGCCCGCCATGCGGATATGGAGCAGCAATTGCTGAGCCAATTGGGCGGCGAGGAAAGCCGCAGCCAGCTGCTGGCGCTGCTGGACCGGCTGAGCTGACCCCTAGCGGAAGACCGGGGGCCGCTTTTCAAGAAAGGCCCGCAAGCCCTCCTCGGCATCGGGGCCGGTCTGGCTCAGCGCGGCGGCAAGGCTTTCCGCATAGAGCCCGGCTTCGGGCGGCATGCTGCCGATCTGGGCGATGGCCTGGATGATGAAGCCGTTAATGGTGGGGGAATTGCCGGCGATCCGCTCGGCCAGTTCCAGCGCCTTGGCAAGCCCCTGGCCTTCGGGCACCAGGTGATGCGCCAGCCCCAGCCGCTCGCCCTCGCTTCCCGAATAGACCCGGCCGGTCAGCATCATTTCGGTCAGCCGGTCCGGCCCGATCAGCCGGCTGATGCGCACCGAGCCGCCACCGCCGACAAAAATGCCGCGCAACCCCTCTGGCATCTGGAAGCGCACCGTCTCCTCGGCGACGCGGACATGGCAGGCGGCGCCGAATTCGAGCCCGCCCCCCATGACCGCCCCCGTCATGGCAGCGACAACCGGAATGGGCGAAGTGGCGATCTGCGCCATGACGCGGTGCCAGTTGCGCGAATGGGCCATCACCTCGAGCGGCGGCCGGCTGACATGCTGCGACAGATCGAGCCCGGACGAAAAATGCCCGCCGGCGCCGGAAATGACGATGGCGCGCGTGCCCGCCGGCACGGCCGAGAAAAAGCCATCGAGTGCCGCGACCAGCCCGTCATTGAGGGCATTGCGCTTTTCCGGGCGGTTAAGCGTGAGATGGGCAATGGCGCCCTTGTGCTCGATGATCAGTTCGTCGGCCATGACCTGTCTTTCTGTGCTTGCGCTCATGCGGCACCCAGGAGTTTGCGCACCGCGTCGGGCAAGGGGGCGGAACGAATGCTGCCATCCTCGCCCGCGACCACCCAGACGCGCTTTTCATGCGCCTCGATGGCCAATTGGCCGTCGCGAAGCAAGCGGTGTTTGACCCCGAAACTGGATCGGCCCAGTTCGGTGATCTCGGAGCTGATCTCCACGACATCGCCGAAGCGCGAGGGCATCAGGAAACGCGCGCCGGTATCGACCATGGGGATGCCGGCAATGCCGTAATGGGCCAGCCAGTTGCGCTTGTGCATGGCAAAGGCGGCCGACAATAGGGCAGCGGTGGCATTGTCGAAGAAGCGGAAATAATTGGGATAATAGACGATCCCGGCCGGATCGCAGTCGCCGAACTGGATCTCGACCCGTGTGCTGTTGCTGAACAAGGCCGCCTCCTATTTCGCCGCCATGCGCAGGGCGCCGTCGAGACGGACCACTTCGCCATTGAGATAGTCATTGTCGATCATGGCGGCCACGAGCGCGGCAAACTCCTCGGGCCGGCCCAGCCGGGCCGGATTGGGAATGGAGGCGGCCAGGCCGTCCTGGACTTCCTGGGGCAGTTCGGCCAGCAGCGGCGTCAAAAACAGGCCCGGCGCAATGGCCAGAACGCGGATGCCGAAGCGGGCGAATTCGCGCGCCGCCGGCAGCGTCAGGGCGACAATGCCACCCTTGGAGGCGGCATAGGCGGCCTGCCCGATCTGGCCGTCAAAGGCGGCGACCGAGGCGGTCGAGATGATGACGCCGCGCTGCCCATTGGCATCGGGCTGGCCCAGCGACATGGCATGGGCGCATAGCCGCATCATGTTGAAACTGCCCACCAGGTTGACGCGGACCACTTTCTCGAAGGCGTCGAGCGGCATCGGCCCCTCGCGCCCGACAATGCGCCCGGCCGTGCCGATCCCGGCGCAGTTGACCAGCGCCGAGGGCGTGCCCAGTGCCGCAATGGCCTGGCCCATGGCGGCCTCGGCGCTGGCGGCATCGGCCACATCCACGGCAAAGAAGCGCCCGCCCAGTTCGGCGGCCACGGCCTCGCCCTTGGCGGCGTCGCGGTCAAGGATGGCGGCGCGGGCGCCGGCGGCGACCAGGGCCCGGGCCGTTGCAGCGCCCAGGCCCGAGGCGCCGCCGGTGACAAAGACAGTCTTGCCGGAAATATTCATGCTGCAGCCTCGGGATTCTCGATCAGCAGGGCTATGCCCTGCCCGCCCCCGATACAGGCCGAGGCAATGCCATAGCGGGTGCCCGAACGCTTGAGCTCGAGCGTCAGCGTCAGGCCCAGGCGAATCCCGGTGACCCCCAGTGGATGGCCGATGGCAATGGCGCCGCCATTGACGTTGAGCTTGTCTTCGTCCAGCCCCAGCTCGTCGACACAGGCCAGGATCTGGGCGCCGAAGGCCTCGTTGATCTCGATGCGGTCGATCTGGTCGAGGCGCATGCCGGCGGCTTCGAGAACCGCGCGGATGGCCGGCGCCGGACCGATGCCCATGATCTGCGGCGGCACGCCGGCGAAGGCGAACGACACCCTCTTCATCTTCGGCTTCAGGCCGAGTTGCTTGACCGC